>JAYVTB010000072.1:0-14287 GCA_043774805.1 Cyclobacteriaceae bacterium
TCCATGATGTTTTGGCTTGGTAACTTAAACATCATAAAAAAGGCGGTCAGTAGAAATACCTCCGCCTTTTCATTTTAACTTTTTTGTCGGATGACAGTAATTTTTTTTATTAATCTTCAAATCAGGATCACACGCAGAAATTGATACATCAAGATTCGGCAGCATGAAAAATCTTAAAAGAAGAGAATTTATTAAAGCAACGGCCATGGCTGGTATGGGAAGTTCGTTGTTGGTGCCCAGACTGTTGCAAGCTCAGCATGAAAATATTACAAAACAGAATCTCATTTCACCCGAAGCGCAAAAGAAAGTTATTGTGGCGGGAGGAGGCATTTCGGGCTTATGCTGTGCATATGAATTAATGAAAAGCGGGCACGATGTGGTGGTGTTGGAAGCAACCGGAAGACATGGAGGTCATGTGTTTACAGGAAGAGATGGATTATCGGATGGATTGTATGCCGACTTTGGAGCCGATCATATTACCAAACCAGGGTATGAACATTTTTTTGATTACATAAAGGAATTCAATCTGCCCGTTTTGGCCTACCCGAATGCAGAGGGTTCTGATGCTGCGCCTGGAAGGTATGCACTCAAGATGATTGATGGAAAGTTCTATTCAGAAGAAGAGCTGGCCGATCCAAACGTACTCAAGAAGTTTGGATTCAATGAACGAGAAGTAAAATTCCTTTCAACAAAACCATGGTATGAATTCAATTCACTCTTTCTAAATTCCTATCTCGCCAATTTCAAAGATGAAAACCAACCCTTTGGTGTTGGGCTTGATCACCTGGACAAGATTTCTGCATCTGACCTTTATAAAAAAGAAGGCGCTTCACCAACGGCACTTCGATTTCTGGGTGGACAAAATATCTCTGCAGTCTATCACTTGTGGCGACAGTCTACGATGCGCTTCCGTGGAATACCCCTTTCTGAAGGTGAAACATTCCGGCTTCAAGGTGGCAACCAGCAATTACCAAATGCCTTTGCCAAGCGTCTTGGTAAACGCGTGTTGTTGAATCATCCGATACAATCAATTCAACAGGGAGAAACCGGTGTTACAGTAAATTACAAAGCGTTTGGGTTTGATGAGGAAAAGAAAATCACGGCAGATTTCCTGGTGAACTGCATTTCTCTTCAAGTATTTCGAAACATTCCGGTTACGCCTGCCCTATCACCAGCTAAACAATACGTAGTTGACAACATGGCATATAGTTCTCATCCATTTTTTGTTTTTGAAGCGAGTTCGAGATTTTGGTTAGATGATGGACTCAAAAGCATAAACCTGGAATTCGAACACCCTGATATTTCTTCAATTTGGGAAGAACCCAATGAGATTGAAACCAGTCGCGTAATTTTAAAAGCATATGGTCCGGGTGGAATATCACCACAACGTGTGTTGGCTTCTTTCAGAAAACTCTATCCCGGTAAGCAGGATACTATTGTAGAAGGTCTCACTAAAGACTGGACGAAAGACAAATATGCTCCAAGCTGTGAGATGGAACCTTTTCCCATTGGGGAGATGCATAAATTCTGGCCACAGATAACGTTGCCAGAAGGAAGGATTTACTTTGCCGGAACCTATGCAGACAATCTAAGCCGGGGTATGGAATCGTGTTTACGCTCTGCACAGCGGGTGGCCAAAGAGATTCATGAACGATAACTATGTTAAAAGATATTTTTCTGAGTATGTCAATTGCAATTGCCCTGTGTGCAGTGGAGTACACCGATGTATTTGCACAGGAAAACAAAGCGCCTGTCGTCAAGATTCTTGAACCATTAACTAATACCCGGTATGACCTGAATACCCAGGTGCGTTACCGCATCAAGGTTTATGATCAGGAAGACGGAGAATCTGAATATGATGAAATCGCTGCCAATGAAATCTTTTTGGAAGTGAGGTATGTGCCTGATGTAAAGAATGCTTCCCACATGGCTACTGCCGATGCGAAAGGACTTTCATACATGAAGAAATCAAATTGCTTCAACTGTCATGCGTTTAAAGGAAAATTAATTGCTCCTTCTTTTTTTGAAATAGCGACACGTTATACCCCAACTCCTACTACTATAGATCTGCTTTCGAAACGAATTCTGGAAGGATCGGGAGGTATATGGGGAACAGCACGCATGCCTACGCACGAAGATCTTACCACTCAGGAAACACAAGAAATCGTAAATTGGATTTTGAAAAACGGAAAGGACTCACATTTGAACTATTACATTGGAGTGGAAGGAACCATTAAGATAAAATCACCGGATGGCGATAGCCAAAAAGGTGCATTCATTTTAAGTGCCACCTATTCAGATCATGGTAGCAAAAATAATCCTAAGCAATATTTGAGTTCAAAAGATGTAATCGTATTATATACAAAATGACCGTCATGAATGCTGTTATCATTTGAAAAATTGAGGATGAATTTACAAACATGAAACTTCAGGGAAACTCTTATAAGCATAACACACCGATCGAAATCGCCCTACAAGGCGATCATATTCATACCATTGTGCCGAGTAGCGAGACACTTCCCGATACTATATTCATCGGACCAGGATTTACTGACTTACAAGTAAATGGTTATGGTGGTATTGATTATAACGAGGTGTATGCTGATCCATTAAAACTTTCTTCGATCGCGAAGCTCTTATACAAAGAAGGGGTTACCTCCCATTTTCCAACCATTATTACGAATAGCAATGAGCAAATCAATAGACTCATCAAACAAGTAGTCACTTTACGAAAACAAGATGAACTTTCAAGATGGAGTATTGAAGGACTTCATATCGAAGGTCCATTTATTTCAGGGATTGATGGACCACGCGGTGCCCATCCTAAAGAATTTGTTCAGGCACCGGATTGGAATCTCATGATGCAATGGCAGGATGCTGCTGAAGGACTGATCAAAATAATCACACTTTCACCTGAGTGGGAGAATGTAAATTCATTCATTGAGCAATGTGTGAAGAATGATATTCTCGTTTTCATTGGGCATACCTGTGCTACACATCAGCAACTATTGGACGCGGTGAGCGCTGGCGCATCGATGTCCACACATCTTGGTAATGGAATGCATCCGGTTCTCGTCAGGCATCCAAACTATCTATGGTCACAACTGGCGGATGATCGATTGGGCGCTTCCATCATTGCTGATGGATTCCACCTGCCCGCTGAAGTCATTCACGTTTTCAAAAAAGTAAAAAATGAAAAACTCATTTTGGTTAGCGACAGTGTTTCCCTTGCGGGCATGCCACCCGGAGATTATGATCTTCATATTGGTGGACAAGTGACGTTAACACCGGCAGGCAAACTTCACCTTAGAAATAATCCCGCCATTTTCGCGGGATCGGCCAACCATATAAAGCATGGAGTTTCATTTCTGGTAAAGAATAAAATGACGACACTAGCTGAAGCCTGGGAGATGGCATCAGTCCGTCCACAAAAAATGGTTCACCCTGATCTACCTATTTTTGAAGTTGACGCCAATGCAGACCTGGTAGTTATTGAAAAACAAGTTGACCAATTGAAAACAATCAAGACGATAAAGCGAGGGAAACAGGTATACGCTGCATAACTCAATCATTCAAATACAATTTTCACCATGCAAAAGAATGTGATTGGAATTCGTGGTGAAAAATGACATCTTCCAAATCAGATTAGGTTCCGAAAAGCGTTGACTGTTGACACCTTCTGTTAAATTCTATTCCTATGAAAAAAGATATCAATCGCAGGTCATTCATTAAAACCGTGACAACGGCAAGTCTTGGTTTAGGTGCCGCTACCTCAGCGGATGCCTTTAACATTTTATCTGAATATCCTGTAAAAGATAAATACCGGGTAGCCTTGATTGGTGTTAATGGACGCGGTTCACAACATGCCACAGGATATGCTTCCCTGCCCAATGCCGAAGTAGCGTATGTGTGCGATGTTGATTCACGAGCCATAGAAAGTGGAATTAACACCGTGATGAAAGCCGAACAGAAAACCAAACCAACCGGGGTGGCCGATTTCCGCAAAGCGTTGGACGATAAAACGGTAGATGCTATTTCTATTGCAGCTCCTGATCACTGGCATGCTCCCGCTGCCATTCTGGGTTTGAAAGCCGGAAAGCACGTGTATGTTGAAAAACCTGGTAGTCATAATCCTGCCGAAGCAGAATTGCTTTCGAAAGCGTCTTTGAAATATGGTAAGATGGTGCAGGTAGGCAACCAGCGAAGAAGCTGGCCACGAGTGCAGGAAGCCATTGCAGAACTCCACCGAGGTATCATTGGCAATGTTTATTATGCCCGCGCATGGTATACGAATAATCGTCCAAGTATCGGCACCGGTAAAGAAGGAGCAGCTCCATCATGGCTCGATTTTAACTTATGGCAAGGTCCTGCTTCCCGAAAGAATTTTAAAGACAATCTTCTTCACTATAACTGGCATTGGTTCTGGCATTGGGGCACTGGTGAAATCGTTAACAATGGTGTGCACTTCATCGATCTTGCACGGTGGGGACTAAATGTTCATTATCCAATCAAAGCGTATTCAACCGGTGGGCGCTTTCAATACAAAGACGATTGGCAAACTCCCGACACCCAGGTTGCCACGTATGATTTTGAAGGAGGAAAAACAATTCTGTGGGAAGGACGCAGTTGCAACGGTCGCGGAATTAATAATATGGGGTCAGGTGTATCTTTCCACGGAGAAAATGGAACACTTGAACTACTGGACAACTCCTATAAAGTTTACGACAACAAGAACGCGCTGATAAAAAGTGCTGACGCTACTTCCAATGTAGTAACGGATCAGAAAGGTTCAGGCTTTGATATGGATAAAGATCACTTCAGCAATTTCATCAATGCCATCGACAAGGGAGACAAATTAATATCACCCTATCCCGAAATCGCCAAGAGTGTTTTGCTGTGTCACCTCGGTAATATTTCCTATCGCACCGGTCGCTCCTTGAACATCGATAATAAGACCGGGCATATTTTAAATGATGCTGAGGCGATGAAATACTGGACGAGAGAATATGAGAAAGGTTGGGAACCAACCCTATAAGCTACTAATCTGATAACTGGTATTTATGGAAATTCAATCTTCATCCATCAGCAAACGACTTATTTCTATTGATGCCCTGCGCGGTTTTGATATGTTAATGATATGTGGAGCTGATGCTTTTTTCCATCAACTCGAAGGCAAAACAAATCTGATGTGGGTAGATGCATTAGCGAAACAATTTGAACATCCTGCCTGGATCGGTTTTGCTTTTTACGATTTCATTTTTCCTCTCTTTCTTTTCATCGCAGGAGTCTCTATTCCTTTTTCATTGAACAAACCGCTGGAGCAAGGCACCGCAAAAAAAGAACTTTACCGAAAAGCATTCATCCGCATGTTGATCCTGATTGGATTGGGCATGTTAGATAAGAACGCACCTTTTCCATTTTTTGATTGGGAGCACATTCGCTTAGGAAGTGTGCTGGGGAGAATTGGTTTTGCCGGATTTGTTACCGTTGTTCTGTATTTAAACTTCAATTCCGTAAAGCGGTTGTATATCATTGGTGGCATCCTGTTGTTTTATTATGCGTGTGTCATGCTGATACCTGTTCCTGGTTATGGCGCAGGCAATCTTACATTTGAAGGAAATCTGATCGGATGGATTGACCGAACATTTCTTCCGGGGCGTTTACTTCAGGGCACTTATGATGAACTTGGAATATTCACGCAACTGCCGGCACTTTGTCTTACCATGTTAGGTGCATTTGCAGGAGAGATTTTAAGAAATCAATCTTTTACAGATAGAAAAAAGTTTCTACGACTTCTGGTTATGGGTGTCATTTGCATAACCGTTGGTCTCATCTGGAGCCTCCACTTCCCCATTGCCAAACGCCTATGGAGCAGTTCTTTCATTTTATTAACCGGTGGAATGGCCTTTGTCACGATGGCATTATTCTATGCAATCATTGATATCCTGAATATTAAAAAATGGTCGTTCTTTTTTGTGGTTATCGGCATGAACAGCCTTACGATTTACATGGTGTATCGGTTTGTTAATTTCCGTCATACGTCACGCATGTTGTTTGAAGGACTCTATCTTCCTCTCGATGATAAATGGCACAGCGTATTCGAGAGTTTCGGAGCGTTGGTGTTGGTGTGGCTTTTTCTCTATTTCCTATATAAGAAAAAAATATTCTTTAAGATATAACTATCATGCAATCATCCCGAAGAAAATTCATCAAACGATCCGCTATGGCCAGTGCTGTTCTGGGATTTCAGGCACTACCTTTTTCTATTTTGGCAAACCCCTTTCAGGATAAAATCAGGATTGGCATCATTGGTCTTGATACCTCCCATGCACCGGCATTCGCTAAATTATTCAATGGTGAAAATACCAATCCGGGATTAACAGGATTTAAAGTGGTAGCCGCTTATCCGTTTGGCAGCACAGATATTAAGGGCAGTGTTGATCGCATTCCTGATTACACTAAGCAAGTTCAGGAAGTTGGTGTGGAGGTGGTGGACTCCATCAAAAAACTATTAAGCATGGTCGATGTCGTGTTGCTTGAAACCAATGATGGCAGGCCTCATCTTGACCAGGCTCATGAAGTTCTTAAAGCAGGTAAGCCGGTGTTCATTGACAAACCCGTGGCCGGATCGCTCAAGGATGCAGTGGCAATTTATCATGAAGCTGCGGAACGAAAAGTTCCTATGTTTTCAGCCTCCTCTTTGCGCTATATGAAAAATGTACATGCCGTTCGTCATGAAAATAAAATCGGCCAGGTCTTGGGTGCGGATACATTTAGTCCTGCCACACTAGAGCCACATCATCCGGATTTATTCTGGTATGGCATACATGGCGTAGAAGTATTATTTACGGTAATGGGCGCAGGTTGCGAGTCAGTAACACGTTTTCAAACAGAAGATACGGATGTAGTAGTGGGTAAATGGAAAGACGGGAGACTCGGAACCTTTCGCGGCACACGCAAAGGCAAACACGACTATGGCGGCACTGCCTACGGAGCGGACGGCAACATCAGTCTCGGTCCATTTGATGGCTACGAAGCACTAGCCATTAAGATTGCTGAATTCTTCAAGTCAAAAGTCACGCCTATCGATGCACGCGAAACACTGGAAATTTATGCCTTTATGGAAGCAGCCGATGAAAGCAAGAGAAAAGGTGGAGCGTCTGTGCGTATTGACGATGTATTGAAGAGTGCCGGACATAAATGATTTCAGATTTATAGACTGAATTTGTTTTATTAATTGCAAATCAAGCAGAAGAGATTATTAGTGACCAATCATGTACAAACACTCCGCTTTCAATAGCGGAAATCAGAAAGTCTAGTTTGAAATCTGGTCTCTCCCTGATTGTGAATGTCCTAAAATGCGCTCCTCAAAATACTTCCACGTGATTGCCATCGGATCAAAGTACTGAGCCTGCTCTCTGCCTAAAAAAAGTTTGTAATCCATCTTGCTCACTCCCTCTACCACATAGCCGGGATAGTAAAAATGATATCCATGCGTTTTCAAATAATCGATCGTGATGAGGATAAGATATTTACCAGGACTGTATTTGCTGTATGCAGGGTCAAAGAAATGAAGAATGGAAGCCGCAGAAGTAGCACCCACATCAAAGTATCCGCCTGCGATGAGTTTATTGTCATCTAAAACAGAAATGCATTTTGTGTTGAAAATGTTAAGTTTCTGTTCTCCTCCAAAGAGGCACTCTTCAATACTCAATGCACCATCAAAATTGATTGATGCCCGGTATCGCTTATGAAGATCGGTATGATCAGGGTGGAGGGTTGTAACGTCTTCTATGCTAATGTGAAAGTGCTTATTTCGGCTACTGATTCTACGATGCGAAGTATGATGCCTGATCTCATTGATGGCATAACGTAACCAGTGAACTCTATATGGTTCTTCCATGCCAATGTGTGAGCTGGTGAAAAGATATTGATGCATGCGATACCAACCGAGTGCAAGCAATTGATCCAACTCATATCCCGAAATAGAATCAGGATTCACACTGTAATAGTAAGGTTTCAAAGTGCAATCACTTTTAATGGATAATGGACAATTTACAATGGGAAAAAGAGATGGTCAGGCAAAGGGATTCAAATAATTTATGCGCAATTAATACTGCCTTCATTATTTCGCTTGGATTTTTTTATAAAGAGGTAAATGCATTTCTCTGGCGATCGCTTCCGAGGAAAGCATTCCTTCGTGGCTGAATGTCCACACAAAGAGCGATTTAATCGGATGATCTTTTCTAATTGATTCGATGGCCTTATGAGTGAGTTGCCTGGCCAGCCCTTTTCTCCGGTATTCTTCCAGCACCATAGCCGAGCATAAGTATATCGTTTCATACTCAGCACCAGGAAGTGTTTGCTCATACAATTCCTTTTCGGAAATATTATTTTTCAAAAATTCATTCATGAGCTTCAACGTGGTCGGGATCACTAACACCCAGGCAACTGGTCCGTGGCCATTATCAAATTCACTTACGGTGGCTGGGTGAATGTCACGCAAACGGTCCAGCACTCCCTCCTCGATATTGAGTTGATCAGGATCCTCTTTGGTAGCAAATATCTCATCCGCCAATTGGATCATCCTTTCAAAATTGCTCAGTGCCATAGAAAATTAAACCGTTATACGATCTTTCCTTTGCAAGGTAAATATTATACGCTGGAAATTGATTTGTTAGCGAACCGTTCATTCACGATAGACCAAATTATTAATCGTATTTTTGCCGCATGCTGGCTAACGCTATTCGAACTGTAAACGTGACGCGCTATGTTACACCATTGCGCGAGGGTGGCTCGTTGCCCGCCATTGTGGAGGCCGATGATCAATTTTTATATGTCCTTAAGTTTCGGGGAGCAGGTCAGGGACGCAAAGCATTGATTGCAGAACTATTGGGAGGAGAAATAGCACGTGCTCTGGGTTTTAATTTACCCGAAATTGTATTCGCTCAACTGGATGTAGCTTTTGGTCGTATTGAAGGCGATGAAGAAATACAGGACCTGCTAAAAGCAAGCGTGGGACTCAACCTGGGTTTGCATTACCTCTCCGGTTCCATCACGTTCGATCCGTTGGCTACGAAAATAGATCCTTTACTTGCTTCACAGATTGTTTGGTTGGATGCCTTATTGCTAAACGTTGACCGCACAGCTAGAAATACCAACATGCTTTGGTGGCATAAAGAGCTGTGGCTGATCGACCACGGTGCTTCCCTCTATTTTCACCATTCCTGGCAAGATTGGCAACAACCTCAAAAGCCATTTCCAACTATTGACCGTCATGTCCTCTTGCCGATGGCTAGCGAACTTGATGCGGCCAACACAAAATTTACTTCGCGGCTTACCGTGGAAAAGATTGAATCCATTGTTTCGCTCATTCCTGATGAATGGCTGATAGAAGATTCTTTTCCCAATATTTCAGCACATCGAAATGCCTATGTCCAGTTTTTGACGACACGAGTTAACCATTCAGATTTCTTTGTAAACGAAGCGCGCCATGCCAGAGAATCACTTATTTGAATATGCTGTGATTCGCGTAGTACCCAGGGTAGAGCGCGAAGAATTTGTTAATGTAGGAGTAGTCCTTCTGTGCAGTAAACAAAAGTTTCTGAAAGCAATCATTCAACTGAATGATGAACGTATCCTTGCCCTCTGCCCTGATATTGACAAAACTGTTTTACAAAAATATATTGACTCATTCGAACTCATCAGTGCCGGTGCTCCTGGCAGTGGTCCCATTGGGCAATTACCGTTGGCAGAAAGATTCAGATGGTTAACTGCGGCTCGCAGCACGATGGTGCAGACCTCTTACGTGCATCCCGGTTTATGCACCGATCCACAGCAAATGCTCGATCATTTGTTTCAACAGCTAGTGGTTTAAGGCGTGGACGTCTATACGATGCAGAAGTAATTCCTAGACCAATTCCTCCATCTCCACTTGTAAATTAGAGCGGGCAGCAGTCTCGTATTTCTCAAAAAATGCTTTTGTCTTAAAAATGCGTGGCATCTTAAGGAAGTGAGTCAACACTTTTTTCCGACCTGGCTTATAGATCAAATCGGGATAGAAGTTATATTCCTTTCGTATCTGTGTGGTATAATGTTGGTATACATCAGGTGCAGAACCCAGAATGGAAAGATCGGCATCGGTGAAAAGGTTTATCCAGGGCTCAGCTTCCTCATGTTTTTGCGTGGCGCGAATTAGCTGCTTGCAATGCTCGATCTCCATAGCAGGACAGCCAATGTCTTGCAATCGACTTTCTGCCAGCGCTGCACTTTTCTCTTCATTATTGCTTTTAAGAATATTGTACACCACATCATGATAGGTTATGGCAAACACGATCGTATCCCAGTGATGGAATTCACTTTGAAAAGGTCTTAGTTCAGTTAACAGACTGTCCAGGTGATTAAGGGTGTGATAATGGCGTCCTGAGGCTGTGTAAGCCTGTTCTACTTCCTGCCATAATGCTTCATGCTTGCTGGTTAGCGAAGTGTATCTAGTTAAGGAATCATAGAACTCCAATTGAATCATGAAGTAGTAGTAAGGCAAGATACAAAATTCACGGGTTGCCTTAAAAGTAATAGGGCCTATCTGAACGCAATACGCTTCACTACTAAGCTCATTCAACTAACTAAAAATATATTTTCTTTTGTTCCTGAAACAACGCCAACAATAGTCCTAGTAATAGCAAGACCGTAACACGAACACCTATTATCAATGAGGAAAGTAGGTGAGAGAAACATTTTTGTAGAAAAATCATATCGAATTCAATTTCTTGGTTTCTGTTTGGTTCTTGTTCGATTCCGTAGCCAGCAATTCCAGGCTAGCTGATTATACGTATTTATGAAAGCATTGCGCATATATGCAAAATGAAACAACGAGCAATTCCTTACCTGCATTATATATTTCCCGATTCATCGCTAAATGAAATAATTACCACTAGTGCTAAAGATGACATTTCGCTCCAGATGCTTAATAGGGTATTTTTCCCAATTCATGAGGGTATTTTTCCCCACAATAATCCTTGGAAATTTCAGATAAGTTTACCCAAGAGAATGTATTCCAAACTCAAAATCACGAGAATTTGATACTATACTTACATAGCAACCGTATCTTCTCCCTGATGTTTTAATTTTAAGGGCAATCTCGTGCTATATGGACTTAATTCAATTCATCACTATCAATGTGATTGGATATGCCTTCTATAAGATGGTCGATGACCATTCAATACCTGGCGGCAATATCAACTTTACAAAGCTTCGTTCGATGTGGCTGGGTACAATTGCACGATCAGAAAAAACAGGTATTCAAGTTTCATTAACCATTTCACGACAATGAAGATAAAAATCGGCCTTGTTGATGACCATCAATTATTTCTGAGATTGCTTTCCCTACTATTTAATAACCTGAATGGTTTTTCTGTTGTAGTCGAAGCAAAACATGGCAGAGAGCTAAAGGAAAAACTTGAAGCCGGATCGCCCTTGCCTGATATTATGCTCATTGATGTTAATATGCCGGAAATGAATGGTCTACAAACTGCAAAATGGCTGCACGATACCCATCCCTCCGTTCGCCTGGTGGCACTCTCGATGAATGATCAGGAGCAAACCGTTATTAGTATGGTGAAAGCAGGATGTTGTTCATATATTCTAAAAG
Source organism: Cyclobacteriaceae bacterium (assembly GCA_043774805.1). GTDB lineage: Bacteria > Bacteroidota > Bacteroidia > Cytophagales > Cyclobacteriaceae > ELB16-189. The sequence goes on from JAYVTB010000072.1 coordinate 11,651, forward strand.
ATACTCATCCTGTGCAGCTTGAAAAAGCATTGACTGAAATCTACGTAAGAAACTACTATGATTCCGATATTAATCATACCCATCTTTCTGAACTACTGATTCACACTTGTTCCCCATCGGCTAGTCGCATCGGAGAAAAGGAATGTGAGTTTCTTCAACATGCAACCAGTGATAGGACCTATAAGGAAATAGCACAGGTAATGGATGTAAGCCAACGCACGGTGGATGGCTATCGCGAATCGCTCTTCGAGAAATTCAATGTACAAAGTAGAACCGGCATGATCCTGCAAGCAATCAAGCGGGGTTTGGTTAGTCTTTAACATTACCTGCTTTAGTTTATCATTGCCCTTTACCTATTGAATTTCCTTAAAAGGTTGGTCCAATTTGCCAAACCTGCTGTCCGAATCTCTAATTAAACGTAATTTATTTGGCTCTACATACGGAAAGTTACCCGTACGTGCATCCATAGCAACTACTTGACGAAGATTATATAGCAGCAGATTTTATACAAGTTTTAGCCCTGGTAACCTATTGTCAATTATCCATTGTCATTTGACCATAGATCGCCTATCTTATCATCCCATTTCATTAACCTGACCTCTATGAGAAAGATTTACCTGCTTTTCCTTTTCGTTGCCTGCTTCTATACCGGATGGTCTCAGCAACAACCCAATGATATTTATAAAAAACTCGAAGCAATCGCTGTCATCGATCAGAAAGTGATGATGCCCATGCGCGATGGCATTCGTTTAGCCACAGACATTTATCGACCAAAGGGCAATGCCAAAGTTCCTGTTGTTTTTTCACGCACTCCCTACGACTTCAATACCTGGGGAAACGGAGAGATGCATACCTGGACATTAGAATCTGCCTATGAAGCCGTTCAGCGAGGCTATGCCTACGTGGTGCAAAACGAGCGAGGAAGATTTTTCTCTGAGGGTGAATGGGATATTCTTGGCACACCAACCACCGATGGCTATGATGCATTTGAGTGGATGTCGAAACAACCGTGGTCGAATGGAAAAATCGGATTAATAGGTTGCTCATCAACGGCAGAGTGGCAGATGGCAGCGGCATCGCTCCATCACCCCGCGCTTGCTGCGATGGTAGCACAAGGATTTGGTGCAGGCGTTGGTCGTGTAGGAGAATTTTATGAGCAGGGTAACTGGTATAGGGGTGGGGCACAGCAGATGCTATTCACCGCATGGTTATATGGAACACAGAATGACGAGTTTCGTCCTACGTTCCCCACCAGCATCAAACAGGAAGACCTGGTACGTGTTCAACGCTTTTACGACATGGCCACTGAAATGCCCCATGTGGATTGGGCTCAGGCATTGCGTCACCTGCCCGTGCAAGACATCATAAAAAATGTCAATGGACCAAAAGGAGTCTATGAAGATATGATCAGACGTAAGCCGAATGATCCGGCTTGGTTTCAAGGCGGACTCTATCACGATAATATGCCACTTGATGTGCCGGCTTATTGGTTTGTATCGTGGTACGATGTATCGTCAAGCCCGAACCTCACCTTGTTTAACCACATGCGCAAAAATTCCAATAAGGAAATTGCCGACAATCAATATCTGGTCATTGCTCCTACCCTCCACTGCGCCTATAAGCGAGCCTCTGAAAATACGGTCGTAGGTCAACGAAGTATGGGAGACGCCCGATTGAACTATGATGAACTCACCTGGGGTTGGTTCGACCTGCAATTAAAAGGAGCACAAAACGATTTTAAGAAGACAACTCCACATGTTAAGTATTTTACCATGGGCAGCAATGTGTGGCAGGCATCAGAAACATGGCCTCCAGCCAGCACGGTAATGACCGATTACTTTCTAAGCAGTGAAGGCAAAGCCAACACACGCAATGGGAATGGTAAATTAGTGGCTAAGGTACCATCTACAGATAAACCTGATTCATTCACCTATGATCCTGCTACTCCTGTTTCCTCCTACGGTGGCAACGTGTGCTGCACCGGCACGGCCATCAACGGTGGTGCTTTTGATCAATCTGAAATGGAATTGCGCGCTGATATTTTGGTCTATACGTCCGATCCACTAAAAGAAGGAATAGAAGTCAGTGGATTCATTGAATCTACCCTGTATTTATCTTCCGATGTGAAAGATACAGACGTGACAATTAAATTGATTGATGTTCAACCTGACGGCAAAGCCTATAACCTGGATGAAACCATTCAGCGTGTGCGCTACCGCGAAGGATATGACAAAGAAGTGTTCATGGACAAAGGCAATGTGTATAAGGTGAAACTTTCCCCCATGTCGACCAGCAATTATTTTGCGGCAGGACATCAAATCCGCATTGAGGTATCGAGCAGCAACTTCCCGCGCTTTGAACGTAACCTGAATACAGGAGGGAACAATTATGATGAATCACAAGGGGTTGTTGCACACAACCAGATCCATCATTCGAAGAAATATCCTTCGGTGGTGCGCTTGCCGATTGTGAAGAAATAATGTTCCTGTGATTATACCTCCCCTCTGGGAGGGTTAAACCCCGAAGGGGTGCCACATCATAGCCCCGGGTGCAAACCCGGGGTTATGATAAAGAAAAAACAAACCGCGCCACAGGAACATGAAGATCGAACCTCACACGTCTTGGCGCGGATAGATG
>JAYVTB010000073.1:0-2952 GCA_043774805.1 Cyclobacteriaceae bacterium
TTACTCGCCAAACTTTTTGACCCGAAACTTAAACCGAAAGCATTTTTATTTCGGATGATGGTGACGGTTTCTTCCGTCTCTGCTTTCTTAAACAATACACCCATTGTCGCGTTCATGATTCCCTACGTAAAGGACTGGGCACGGAAAACAGGAAACCCGGCATCTAAGTTTTTAATACCTCTTTCGTTCGCCACAATATTAGGGGGAATGATTACCGTAATCGGAACATCGACCAATCTTGTTTTAAATGCCTTGATCGCTGCGAAAGAAGATGTAAACATGCCCATACTGGGTGTAGAAGATTTTCTTTACCTCGGGATCATCGTTACGCTGTTGGGTTGGATTTATTTGTATTTTATTGGGTATAATATTCTTCCGTCAAACGAAAATAAGATCGATGCACTGCGCGAAAATTTAAAGGAGTATATCGTTGAAACAGAAATTTTCAATCACTCGCGGTTAATTGGTAAATCGGTTAAAGACGCAGGCCTTCGAAATTTGCAAGATGTTTTCTTAGTAGAAATCATTCGGGATGAAAGAATTATTTCGCCTGTTTCACCAGAGGAAGAATTAGAAGAAGGCGATCTATTATTTTTTTCAGGCAATACCGAAGCCATTTATAATCTCATCAAAGAAGACAACGGTCTGCGTGTGCCACGGCAGGATAAGTTGGAGATTGAAGGTCAGTTTCATTTTGTTGAAGCAGTCATTCCATCGAACTCACATTTAATAGGACTGCGAATAAAAGATTCTGATTTCCGAAACCGATTCGATGCTTCCATTATTGCCATCCATCGAAACGGCAAACAAATGGCGGGCAAAGTAGGAGAGATGACCTTAGCCGGTGGCGACTTTTTACTTTTATTAGCAACCGACAAATTAGACAATAGAGATCACGAAAAGGATTTATTCCTGGTCTCTGTTCCTGAAAAAGTTGCCGCTCCAAAACCAAAATGGTTCAAATGGTTTGGCATAGGCTCATTTGCTTTTCTCATCATTGGTGTCACTGGAGTGTTGCCACTCTTCAATGTATGCATCGGCATTTTGTTGGCCTATGTTTTAATGGGTGTGTTGAACATTACTGAAATAAGACGCGAACTCGATTTGAGTTTGTTGCTGACACTGGTGTGTTCATTGGCCATTGGTGTGGCATTAGAAAAATCGGGTACTGCTACGTTATTAGCAGGTTGGTTAATTGCTTCTGGAAAATCCATAGGCCCTGTAGGTGTGCTTTCCGCGCTATTCATCAGTACCATTTTCTTAACATCGCTCATCACCAATGCAGCAGCCGTGTCCATAGTTTTTCCAATTGCCATGTCCATGGCAGAGCAAATGCATTTATCCTATACACCATTCTTTGCAGCAATAGCCTTTGCCGCTTCAGGCGATTTTATGACACCCATTGGATATCAGACCAACTTGATGATCTATGGCCCCGGTGGATACACATTCAAAGATTTTATTCGCGTAGGCTGGATGTTCACGATTGTTTATGTGGTAGTTTGCGTTGGGTTTATTTCTTATTTCTATCACCTCATATAATGCTATAGGGTATGATTTTTATTTCACTTAATATCGTTTACCAAACATGATTGGCCACACGCTTCAGGCTACAAGCCTCACGCTAATTTCTGCACACCAACTGCTTGAAGCCTGCAGCCTGAAGCGTGCAGCCTTGTGGACTGAAATGATATAAAAGAATCTTAAACTTAGAATTGATAACGAAAACAGATGGCCGATCATATTTATCCTATCAAAACAAAAGTAAGCCTCGAAGCGCGCGAAAGCTTGTTGAACCAGCATGCCACCTTAATATGGTTTACGGGTTTATCGGGCTCCGGAAAATCTACGTTAGCAGTGCAATTGGAAGCACAGCTTCATGCCCTTGGATATAAAACCTATTTACTCGATGGCGATAACATTCGTGCAGGAATAAATAAAGATTTATCGTTTACCGATGAAGGCCGCATTGAAAATATCCGAAGGATAGGAGAAGTCTCCAAACTCATGATGGATGCTGGAATCGTAGTTTTGTCAGCGTTCATTTCTCCCTTTAATTCAGATCGCGAACACGTAAAGGAGATTGTGGGAAGTGAAAAATACATCGAAGTATTTGTCGACACGCCATTGGAAGTCTGCGAACAGCGCGATGTAAAGGGTTTATATAAAAAGGCCAGAGCAGGAGAGGTAAAGAATTTTACCGGCATAGATTCACCATACGAAAGACCCGAGCATCCCAATGTTGTAATCCCAACACATCAAGTCACTGTAGAACAATCGATGGAAATACTCCTCGCTTCCATACTACCGGTTATAAAAAAATAAGGTTTGAAAAATACACCAAGAACTATCAACTTTGAACTCGGATCAGTTACCAGTTGCCGGTTACCGGTGTCTGGCAACTGGCAACCGGCAACCTAACCCTAACCTCACAACCTTGAACCAATACTATCTCAGCCATTTAAAAGAACTCGAATCCGAAGCCATCTTTGTAATTCGTGAAGTCGTGGCACAGTTCGAAAAGCCTGCATTGTTATTTTCAGGTGGAAAAGATTCCATCGTGCTCGCCTACCTTTCTAAAAAAGCATTTGCCCCCGCACGCATTCCATTTCCATTGGTACATATCGATACTGGACATAATTTTCCGGAGACCATGGAATACCGCGATTGGTTGGTGAATGAATTGGGCGTGAAATTAATTGTGGGCTCCGTTCAGGAAAGCATTGACAAAGGTCGCGCGAAAGAAGAGACCGGAGCCAATGCCAGTCGCAATGCACTTCAAACGGTTACCTTGTTAGATACCATCGAACTCTATAAGTACGATGCCGCCATGGGCGGAGCAAGACGGGATGAAGAAAAGGCGCGCGCCAAAGAACGTTTCTTTTCACACCGCGATGAGTTCGGTCAGTGGGATCCAAAGAACCAACGCCCGGAGTTGTGGAATTTATTCAA
>JAYVTB010000074.1:0-33052 GCA_043774805.1 Cyclobacteriaceae bacterium
CAGCATTGATCACAACATTTGCTGATGCAACGGAAGTACATCCGGTAGCAGTTTCAGTTACAGTATAGTTAAATGTGGTTGAAGGAGTTAGTAATGTTAGCGTAGTAGTGGCTCCACTTCCTGCGATCGCTCCGGGGTTTATAGTCCATGCCCCTGCAGGCAAGCCACTTAAGGCAACACTTCCGGTTGGTACAGTACACGTTGGTTGAGTGATTATGCCTACGATTGGAGTTGACGCTGTTGGAATGGCATTAATCACAACATTAGCGGACGCTACTGAAGTACAACCTGTGGCTGTCTCAGTTACCGTGAAGTTATGTGTTATAGATACTGCCAAACCAGTGAGCGTAGTAGTAGTTCCGCTTCCTGCGATAGCACCCGGATTTATCGTCCATGCTCCTGCAGGTAATCCACTCAAGGCAACACTTCCGGTTGGTACAGTACACGTTGGTTGTGTGATTGTGCCTACAATGGGTGCGGTGGTCGTGCAATACGTAACCGAGTTATCGGTGCTGGTACTGACCGAATTGCTATTGCCAGCCAAATCAGTTATCGAACCAGCTCCTATCGTTGGGGTGATCGTTCCTGCACCCGTTGCGCTTACAGTCAATGTCCACGTAACATTATTTGCTGTCGTTAAGTTGGCAACCGATAGCCCTGTTGCCGTGCCCCCAAGCGTGATGTCTGAATTAATAAATGTTGCCGGATCAATGGCTTCGCTGAACACAATGGTAAAGGAAACTGGTGAAGTGGGGGTTGGGTCTGTCTGACCTCCGCTTTGGTTGATAGTAACGGTAGGTGCAGTAGTGTCAAATGTTACACTGAAAGATGTAGTGGAAACTCCGTGCCCAACAAAATCGTTCCAAAGCCAATCCACATCATAAATGGCTCCATCCACAAGAGTGGGGTTATTAGTGAGCGTAATATTTGAATGTACCCCTGCAGTTAGTTCACTTCCTACAAGTGTCTGTGCATGTATAACGCCATCAGCCGATCCGCCAACGCGAGTCCATGTAATAGTTCCTGAAAACGCATCTTTATCTATGGTGAAAGAGACTTTTGCGCCTTTCACATATGCCGTAGAGTAAGGGAACTGGTTAGAAAGCCCAATTGGCACAGTATCAATAGTAAGTGAAAGAGCGGAAGATGCACTGCTTTCATTTCCAGCCAGGTCTGTTGCAGTTGCGGTAATGGAATGTAATCCATCACTCAAAGGGCCAAGTACGGTTATTGCCCAGTCTCCTGTTGCGCTGGCTGTTGTCGTTCCGATTAGTGTAACGCCATCAAATAATTTAACAGTGCTGTTGTTTTCTACTGATCCTGCCACGCCAGAAAAACGCAGGTTGGTATTAGCAAGGGTTAGATTGTCAGTGTTGCTGAATCCGTAATCATCAAGGGGATCTAAATCAGGAAGGGAGGGTGCCGCTGGAGCAATTCCGTCAATGACAATCGCCTTGTTTGCTCCTAAAGAGCCTGCCGCACCCGGAAGGGCCAATGTGAGTATTGCATCATTGTTAGAAGCATCTTTAATCGTTCCTCCATTTAATACAAGCGCAGCTGTGCTTATGTAATCCAGATCAGCGGAGACATCGCCAGCCTGAACGGTATAATTAAAAGTAAGTGTATCTGTACCTGTTCCGCCTGCATAATTGACCACACGATCTGTTGTACCTGTTTCTAATGTTATCTGAGGAGTGCCCGTTACTGTTACCGGTGCGCTGAATGCAACCGCTACTGCAATGGTCGCTCCGACACCATAGGCTCCATTCGGTGTTGGTGAAGTAACACTGGTGATTACCGCGGACAGAGTAGTAGTTGAAGAGTTTACAGAATTATTACTATAACAACCACCAACAAAAGTATTATAGGAATATATATCAAACTCATAATTAGTTGAAGGAGATAGACCGGTGATATTAATGGACGTTCCAGGGCCTTTATAAGTAACAAAATTACCTGCCCCTACTGGATCTCCAGAGCCAAAAACAGGACTTGAATTATATTGTAATCCAAAATCAGGATTGATTGCTGTTGGGCCCTGACGTGCTACAACAAACGCATCACTAGCTCCGCTGGTCCATGAAAGTGTTAAACTGGTGCTAGTTAAATTTGTGATCACTGGACTGGAAGGAGATGCCATTGAAGCATCACAAATATCATATCCATTTTGATTAAATAATCCTGACAGAAGATCCAGTCCATTTAAAACAACAACGTCAGTGAAAAGTGTTGCAGTACCTGTGCCAAAATTGTCAATGATAAGTTTATCAATAATCAATAAATTCCCTGACGTATTGGATAAACTAAAATTGCCAAAGTTATTGGCGATTATACCCGGATTAAGTAGCGTTCCGTTGATTTCAAAGCTCCCTGCAACATCGATTTGAAAACCAGCTGCATTTAAAGTAGACCCAGCCTCAATAACCAAGCCTCTAATATTCGCCACAATTCCAATATTAGAGGTCAATACTACTGTATGACCATTGCCTATAATCGCATCAGTACCCGTTGCTCCCGGACCATCATATGCGGGAGGACCAGTATGGCTAATATTAGACCATATTGCAGCATTATAATTGCCACTTTGCCGGGAGTAATATTCACCCGTAGCTCCCGTGATTTGACTTCCTGTTAAAGGCGTTGTCACATTATAGTCAATGGTTGCTCCACTACCATTATAAGCATATATGGTATAATAATAGGTAGTTGATTCTGCCAGCGATACATCCATATGGGTTAACAGATTTCCGACATCAATAAACTCTTCGGCACCAATCGTTCCTGAATAAACGATTCCATCAATAGGTATAATTACAGGGGTTGAAACTTGACTGCGGACGATGAGGTATCCATCAGGATTTCCGACAGCATCCAGATAATTTAATGTCATTTGATCAAAACCAACCGGTGAGAAGGTAAGATTAGTGGGTTGGGCCGTAGGCTCGTTGGATACTCCTGCTATGACAATGTTACTAATGTCACCTAACGATCCTATCGTTCCAGGTGTTGACAACCTGAGGCTTGCATTGTAGTTGGGAGCATTGGCATCTTTAATGGAAGTTCCGGCAGTCAGAGACCAGGCGATGTAGTCAAGATCAGGGGAAGTATCACCACTTTGCACAGTGTAATTGAAAGTAAGCGTAGTTGTTCCACTTCCGCTGGTATAATTGACAACGCGGTCTGTGGTGCCTGTCTCTAAGGTGATGGTCGGGGTGCCAACAACATTGACCGCGGTGTTGAATGTTACTTGAATAGGGATGACCGTTCCTACTCCATAGGTACCAGCAGGTGTTGGAGAAGAAACCTGGGGGATATAGGGGCAACCCGCATTTTGTCCGGCATCGCTAATGGTCCAGTTGTTTGGAGCAGATGTGAGTTTATGTATGGCAACATCATTGCAGTAGGTTAGCCCGGCAGCGCCAAGTGAAATATTAGCTGGGACGGTTTGAGCGGCCCAGCCACTTAGTGTGGCGTCATAATTATCGGTGGATAACCCGCTATTGTTAAGCATATTGGTCATGCCTCCATTTATAATATTACTAATGTTCCAACTGCCCAGGTTTTGGTTAAAAGCAGTTGCTCCGTTGAACATATCGTTCATAGACTGCACGCTATTGGTGTTCCAACCACTGATATTGCCATTGAACGAAGTGGCCCCTTCAAACATATAACCCATGCTGTTAACGCTGCTAATATTCCATCCGCTGATATCACGGTTGAAGGAGGTGGCGTAGTCGAACATGGAATTCATTGCAGTCACGTTAGCTGTATTCCACGTACTCACATTACCATTGAAAGAGCTTGCTGCGTAGAATGTGCCAGCCATATTCGTAATGGTAGCTGTATTCCAGTTACTCAAATCTCCATTGAAAGAAGTCGCGGACAGGAACATTTGATTCAAAGAGGTGACATTGGTCAGATCCGGGGCATCTGTGGCCGTGTAAGTAAGATTGGTGCATCCGTAGAAAGCATCTTGCATGCTCGTCCAGGCGATATTTCCCCATTGGTCGATCGTTTGGATTTTCAGCCTGTCGACAGCACCGTTGAAAAATATTCTTGGGAAAGCGCCCGAAATGTGGACTCTATAGGTACTTCCATTTTGCAAGCCGTTAATCGTGAAGTTACTTGTTTGGCCAGATACAGAGCCCTCATTCACGCCAGGGTTGGTTAGGTTTGTCCAGACAACGTCATAGTTGTAACCTCCGCCAGTTGTGGGGATCGTAATTGTTCCATCTGTAGTTACCCAGGTAGTAATGAAACCGGGATGGGTATAGGAAATTGTGATCTGGCCGTTGGCGCCAGAGCCACCCGAACCACCGCCATTGTTTGAACCTCCACCGCCACCGCCACCTGGTGATGAACCTGGTGAAGCGTTTTGAATACCAGTATCTCCACCCCTTCCTCCATTTCCACCCCCTGAGGGAGCTGCTCCACCTGTGGCTCCGGTACCGGTTGTTGCCGTTACTCCTATGGTGCCATCCGATGAGGTACCCGCTGAAGACCCACCTCCTCCACCCCCACCTGCACCGCCACTACTCGCACCACTGCCACCTGAACCACCACTGAATCTAACCGTCCCAGCGCCAGAAGATGAGGGGCCGCCTGTGCCTGGATTACCTGGTAAGCCACCTATTGCATTAACTGTCGATGAGTTATTAAAGAAAGTATTACCACCGGCACTTCCGAAACTCCCTCCACTACCGCTCTGTATGCCACCCACCCCACCGGTACCAATTTGATAGGGGTAAATATTTCCTGGGGTTACTGAAACAACCCCTTTACTATAGGCACCGCCACCACCACCGGAGCCAACACCAGCACCACCATTGCCGCCCCCACTACCTCCACTGCCTCCCCCCCATGCTTCAACCGTTATTGAGGTTACTCCAGCAGGAACAGTAAAGGATCCTGAGGTTGTAAATGTTTGCTTAACCACATATTGCGCATGGGCAAATGCGAACGCCAGCATAAACAACAGCCCTAAACTTAATTTCCTCATGCAACTATATATTTCTCTCAACAATGGATTCTGTTTGACTTAATACCTCAATGGGTTTATGGTCAATGCTTCTTCTTCCTCACCGGGTTATATTTGTTTTTCCTGAAAGCACCACCACCCTGCTTTTTCTTTCCCGTGCCGTACTTGTTATGGTTCGTTTTGAATTTCTTACCCGTTGATGATTTCATTTTGGCATTTGCCATTTTTCCGCTGCCCTTCTTCCTTGCATTCTGATAGCGCGTGTTAGGAGAATACGGTGCCAGCTTCTTCTGCGCTTTATGAAGTTGTTGTGGCGTGCGGCTGCCTGCTGTCTTTCCAGCTTTGCTGACACTCACGTTAGTAACGCTTTTCTTGCGGTAGGTCATGGCGCTCTTATAATCCGACCGGAAATTCTTTTTGTTCGCGCGGTCGGCAAAGTCAAGGCGCAACACAAATTCATTCGAACTTCCCGTATATCCTCCTACACTACCCATGATGATTTCGCGCGAGTAGCCTACCAAAAGTTTGGGAGTAAGTTTGTATGCCAATGTTCCGTTAAGAATTTTGCCGCTGCGTGTGGCAATACCAGCCGTAATTTTATTGTCGTAAGTATAGTAAACACCCACATCAATGGTCTGGTTGGTATCACTGAATTTGCGCACCGCTACGTATGGTTCGATCACGCTGCGTGCACCTTCCAGTGGTATAATGCCTTGTACAAATCCGGAATAATAGTTCGCCAGGTTTTTGGTGGGATCTTTTTCAAACCAGGCGGTGTACAATCGGTTAGCCGCAATACCCATTTTCCATAGCCGGTTCTGGTAATTAACACCAAATGAAAAATCCGGCTGGGCAACTCCTGTACTATAGCGATTCAGAATTAAATCGGTGCCATTGTTCTGCACAATCATCTCATCAGTGAGTCGCGTTGAATTATATTCTCCGGACACACCAAAAGACAGAGTAGAAAACTTATTGATATTAATGTGATAGGCAAAAGCCGCGCTGGCATAGGTGGATTTTATGGAAGACACCTCTTCCTGAAACATGTTCACCCCAAAACCAAACCGGTAATTGGCAAACGGGGCATGGAAGCTGAGAAAGTTATTATTGGGTGCCCCCTTTACTCCAGAATAATTGTCCCGGTGTGATAAGGTTAGCGACCCAAGCCCAATGCCGGCCATGGCAGGATTATAGATAAACGAGTTGGTGAGCTTCTGACTGAAGAGCGGTATGTCCTGGCCTTTCACCGTTATTCCAACAATCAACAAAATCGATATTGTAAAAATCCTCATGCAAAAGTATTAATGACACAGCCATAATACTTCCAGGGGACCTCGGGCTAAGTAGCCACGAGAGCAAAAGTGGGATCAGGCTTTATACCAAATATGCAATAATATTGGGAGTTATTTATACAAGAATTGATTCAGTTTTATTTAATTCTAAACAAAATCATGACCCAGGCTGTTTTTCTGATCATTAACTGACCATTGCCAGCAATAAAAGCCTGACTCTTCTAGATCGAATAATATTCAGGTATTTCAATAATAGTATGAAGCAACGTGTGCCCGCTCTGAACGGAACTCTCACTATCATATTCACGGATGTAAACCACCTTGTAGGTGTAAGTTTCATTTGAATACAGCGCTTGCATTTTGTTTTCAGCGTCCGATCGGGTGTCAAAACCCGTCAGGTACCGGGGAGGTTTACCTGCTTTTCTTTTGTTGATAACCTGTACGGCATACAGATCTTTGTAAGTATTCATAAGGCTATTTGGTTTAGTTTGAATACGGTTCAACAAACACACTACCTTAACAACTTGACCATTCGAAAGTACAAAATTGTCTTCGGAAATGATAGAGCATTAAACGATCGCTACAACTACTCGCAGAAATTTGCCTATACTCAATAACTCCAACCTGCCCGGTTTCCTTATCAGGCCACCGAATCCAGGGTTTACTGTGCTGCGACCAGGAAGATTCTACCCGGTGGTTTGGCATGCGCTGTGGAAAAATACCAATGAGCGAAGGATTCATCTGATCCAACGCACCGGCTTCCTTGCTGGTAAGCGGTGCACGTGAACCTCTGGCCGAACGGAATTTCTTCACGTAGGCATAGGGCTCGTCAAACCTTGTCCTTACGAAGTGGTCGTAACGCGATGATGTACCCGAAGCCTCTTTCTTTCTAATCATTGCCAGTTGTGAATCTGCCTTGCCAATGAATAACTCATAAAAAAGTCCTTATACACAAAAGGTGGAATAGTTTACCTGTAGGTTGGTACTCGGGTTGCTGTGGAATTTATTCCCCTGCACACCAGAAATTTGCCAATCCCATTTACTGCACATCCATAAACGACAGAGATTACAGGCTTTTAGTACCGGCATGACGATTGACCATCGTTTCACATCAATTCGTGTTTGTTTCTGAGCCGCCTTCTGATCAGTATCATTGTCGCTTAAATGATTTCAACACCTTATGAAAAAATTCATCGTAGCTATCTTCAGTACTTTAATTTTCATCAACACTATACACGCTATTGCACAATCCCCAGAAAGTGTAAACAATGATGGTTTGAAGGGCACAGCGAGTAAAGAACAAATCGACAAAGAATTAAGACAATTGCGGGATTCCATTTATCAAACCCTCGCAGAGATTAATGTAAAAATCATTAATGCAACACCCGAGATAAAAACCAAGTTGAATCAAGCGGCAAAGGAACTACGATGGCAGCATGAGAAAACAGAAAAAAATTTAGAGGAAGTTGCTTATGCTGTCAGAACAGGATGGACGGATAAAGCTATCGTACGTATTAACAACACTACTACTGAAGTAAGAAGCGAATATCAACGAATCAGGAAAGACGATGTACGATATGCCCTTGCGGGAATTTGACTTGGATATGCTACCCCTATATACTTGTGACCCGTAAGATATTTCAAATATGGTAGGAACCTCTACCGAATCACTCAATCGCATACCCGCGGATTTTAAAACAGAAGGTCTGATTGAAATTCTGTAGAAAGTGCTCATCATCATTCAGCATGAAAAGCTAGGCCGCAAAAAGAACTGACTAAACGGAATCAATTGAATGATTAACAACTAAGGAATCCTTCCGAATTTGCGTAAGGGGAAGGATGATGCGAAAGGATGAACCTTGGCTTTCTTCCGATTGAGCCTCAATATGACCGCTGTGATTGAGCACAATTTTCTTACACAACGCTAACCCTATTCCGTTGCCGGAGAACATACTTGAATTCAAGCGTTGAAATATAGAGAATATCTTTTCCGCATACTGCTGATCAAATCCAATTCCATTATCGTTAACCATAATCTCGATATATTCTGTCGCATGACGGAGAGAGGAGAACTTTACTACTTCATTTGGAGCAAGTTTTCTGGTGCTCACTCCGATCACCATGGGCACGTCTGACTTGGCAAATTTTAATGAGTTGCCGATTAAATTTAAAAACAATTGATTCATTTGAAAGGGTATTGCTTCAATGACCGGCAACGGTTCGCGATTAACAACAGCTTTTTTTTCGATCAGCAACAAATTGAGGTCTGTAAGTACGTTATCCAGAATTTCGTCCAGGTTCGTTTTAGTAAACATATCGAGGCCATTTTCGATGCGGGAAAAATTGAGAACATCTTTTATTAGTGTCGACATCCGATTTGCTGAATTGAATATACGATCCACCAGCACTTTGCCATCTTTCGGCAATTGTTCGATATACTTTTCCAACAACATGTCGGAAAAGGTTTTAATTTTTCGCAATGGCTCCTGCAGATCATGCGAGGCAATAAATGCGAATTGCTCCAGGTTCTCATTGGAGTGAGCCAACTCCAGATTGGCCTCTTTCAATAATTCGGTTCGTTCGTTTACTTGTCTTTCCAGTTCGGACGAAAATGTTTTCTGATCATGAATATCGTTGGCTGTTTCTACCCAGAAAGTAACCTTACCAGTACTATCCCGTATAGGCAGTGTCCGCGTTGAATGCCAGCGATACTCTCCATCATGCCGCTTCAACAATATCTCCATATTGAAAATTTCTCCTTTAGCAACCGCCTCCGGCCTGGCTCCCTCTACTACTGTAATCATATCGGGGTGTATGATGGCATTCCAACTTCGTGATTTTATGGCTTCCTCAAGACTTATTCCGGAATAGTCGAGATAGGATTTGCTAAAATAATTTACACTACCTTCAGGATCACCTACCGATGTAAGTTGTAGACTTGAATCGAGAATGGCTTTCAGGTAGTCTGAATTTTCTTTCAGTTGGTTTTCCAGTTTTCTTCGATCGGTAACGTCTTCAATAGCGAGCAGAAGTAATATTTTACTATTGCCATCGCGTTGAATCCTTCGGGCATTTAGCAGCATCACACGTTCTCCAATTCCCAGGAACCGCTGCTTTACTTCGTAGCTCTCATAAAAGTCAGCCTCCATCATTGTTCTGTCCAGCAACAGACGAAGATCGGGTATATTCCACTGGCCATCACCTAACTCATAAAAATATCCTCCTTCAGCCTCCTTCTGTGTGTGTCCAAATGTTTTATAAAAAGATCGATTAGCGCTTTTGATTCGTAAGTATCTATCAAGAATAATAAGGGGTTCGCGAATGGTGGTGATAATTCCTTCGGAGTAGATTTGCGTTTGATGAAATTCCTCATTTCGAACAGCCAGTTCCTGATTTGAAGCCGATAATTCTTCCACCGTACTTTGCAATTCTTCCTTGGAAATTTCTAATTCTTCATTCAAACTACGAAGTTCTTCACTGTGCGAGGTCAGCTCCTCATTAGCGCTGAGCAATTCTTCATTACCCGCTTCATAATCCTCTGCAAAAGTGCGCAGGTCTTCACGTGTTTGGTTAAGTTCGACTTCAAGTTCTTGCGCGCGAAGTTCCTGAGCGCTATTTTTTTCCTTTACGGTTTTCGTATAATTGCGTTTCTTTTCCGGAATTTCTTCGGTGCTTTCAAAAAGAATTAATATATACGGATTGATTGTTTTTAGTAAGGGCATCGCCCTCAGGGTTACCCTACTATTCCTGCCATTGATCTTCATAGGTATACCTTCTTTGATGATAGGTTTGCCAGAAGATTTTACTTTATTAATAACATTCCTTACCTCCAACACGAGACCGCGCCTGGCCATTTTTAACACATTCAGACTTGGCTTGCCAGTGGCCGATTCAAGCCAGTCTCCGGTAGAGCCACGAAATTGCACAATGTCCAATTGGTCATTCACAATAACACCATTGGGCGACATCGCCAGAATGATATCATCGGCATTTCGTTCAAAGTCATCGTTGGCACGCGCCTTTAGCGACTCCTTAGGTTTTGAGTTTGCTAAAATATCCTCTTTACGTCTCACACTTGCGTGGGCAAATCGAACGGGTACTGACTTTTTCGTATAAATCCTTTCTGTATCACTAAGCGAAGCAAACAGATCGGTACTACTTCCGAGTGACTCCGATTTACCGAGGAGCAAAATCCCATTTGGTTTCAGTGAATAGTGAAAAGCGGCCATGGCTTTACGTTGCAGGAACATATCCATGTAGATCAATACATTACGGCAACTGATTAAATCAATGTTGGAAAAAGGAGGATCGCTGATCAGATTATGTTTTGAAAATATACAGCGATCTCTAATCCATTTATTAATCTGGTATCCACCTTCCGATGGATTGAAGAATTTCTCCAATCGAATGGAAGAAACATTAGCTGCCTCTTCGGCAGTATAAAGGCCCATCCTCGCCTTTGAAATGGCTTTTTCAGAAAGATCCGTTGCAAATATCTGGATAAGAGGCTTTTCTCCGTGATCTTCAAGAAATTCAAAAATGGAAATAGCCAGAGAGTATGCTTCCTGACCAGTGGAACAACCTACCACCCACACCCGGATAGAGTTGCTGGCTGTTTTATTTTTAACAAGCACAGGCAACGCAGACTCATATAATTTGCTGAACATTTTCGGGTCGCGAAAAAATTCAGTCACCGGGATAAGCATATCCTGAAAAAGAATATCAACTTCAGTCGGGTTCTCATTCAGTTTATCAACATAATCCGCAATTTTCTTGAGTCCTAGTAATACCATTCTCCGTGCAATTCTTCTGCGTATAGTTGTTTGTTTGTAATATGTAAAATCAACTGCTTTACGGATGTTAATCAGGTTTAATAGCTGCCTGAAAAAGATATCTTCAGGGTGTGGTTTACTTGGTGTCTTATTCGTTTCATCGGGCTGTTGATTGCTTATTTCCATCAATTGACGCACGATCCCTTCTGGTGGAAGAACAAAATCGACAACTCCGGCATCAATGGCACTTTGCGGCATTTCATTAAACGCGGCCGTCTTTTGTTGCTGCGCAAAGGTAACTCCACCATGAGCCTTAATCGCCTTTAATCCATCTGTTCCATCCTTGCCTGTGCCGGAAAGGACCACTCCAATGGCATAACTTTGGTGCACTTCGGCAAGTGAAGTAAAAAACAGATCGATCGATATACTCCTCGCCTTTTCTGTACGAGTTGTTAAGTTCAGAATTCCATTATTGGCAGTAAGTGTTTTTCTAGGGGGAATGACATAAATATTATCAGGCTCTACGTGCACATTATCGGTGATTTCATGAACGGGTATGAGGGTGATCTTCTGGAGTAATTCAGGTAAAATACTTTCATGATTCGGATCCAGGTGCTGCACTAGAATATACGCCATGCCAGAATCAATAGGTATGGCACCAATTAGTTGTTTAAAAGCCTCTAACCCACCGGCCGAGGCTCCAATACCCACCACTAAAAAAAGATTGGTAGACAGGATGACGTCACTTTTTGTTTTTGATGTCATAAATAAATTCCGATTGCGAATTTTGAAATGTGCAGCTTAAAATGTTAACGAAAGAATAGAATTGGAATACAGATAAAGATACTCATTTAAGGGCTATTATAATAAGTCAGGTTTTTAGGTAACTTTAACCTTAGCTATCTCAATAGTTAATCCAGTCCAAGGTTCAAGCCTTTAAATTTGATAGCCTATGAAATCGAGCCTCATTGTTTTACTGGTAGATGACGATCTGGAGGATCAGGAAATTTTTGCAGCCACCCTGTCTTCAATCAACAAGTCGATCAGATGCCTTCATGCCTCCAATGGAAAACAGGCACTCACTATTCTCATGGAATCATCCCGTTTGCCCGATTACATTTTCCTTGATCTAAACATGCCCATTATGAACGGGTGTGAGTTTTTGAAAGAAATAAAAAGCTATGAGCAGCTTTCTAAAATTCCTCTTCATATTTACACCACTTCTTCCGAGAAAAAGCATAGGGAGGAAGCGCTGAGACTCGGAGCTTCTGATTTTATTACCAAGCCTTCTAACTTAAAAGAGTTAGCGCATCGACTGAAGATAATCTTTTCCATCAACTGATGTGAGTACCGTATTCTTCATGCTATTCCACAACGTTAAATAAAGAGGAAGCTCTTTCGGGCCCCTCTTTCTTCACTATATACGCTAAGTTAAAGTATGCTAGAATACAATCGGCTGTACTTTTCTGATCATCGTAATCACTTCATCGTACTTTTTATTAAGTCTTGTTTCAACACGCTTAATTAACTCATCTTCCCTGCCCACTTCAAACTGTAGGTCTGCCACCGTAAGTAGCGGGTATTGGGCCATCAATGCTTTTGATTGTTCATCCCAGTTGCCGCTTATCTTAAAATTTACTTTGGTAATATTCATGATTGTTTGCATTTTTTATTTCATTATGTTGATTGAAATTGACTTCGATTTACTATAGTAGCCTTACATTTAATCCTATATTTAATTCAAATACCTTCTTAGCGTCCAGGCTATGGTTTCGTGCTCCTCCATCAACCCGGTAAGAAAATCACCGGTGCGCGCTTTAAACGAGAAGATGAACTTGCCTGTGATTTCAACACCACTACAACGAGACCAGTTCCAGTTGAAACGATTCGCAGTACTGAGCACATTCTATGCAAGCACGGGCGGATTTTATGCAATCCTCACTATCTGCATGCTTTTCACATTCCTCCGCACAAGCCAGGCACACATCCGCGCATAACGCCATGAGCTGATTCGTATATTCACTTTCAGCCTCCGTCATTTCCGCTGATAACACACAAAAAGCCGCACACTCACGTTGCAACTTAATACTCTTCACCAACAGCTTCACATCCCATTCATTTAAACAAGCCTGAATTCCTCGATTACACACTATTGCGCATTGCAAGCAGGCGTCCACATAACTTCTGTATTTTTCATTCATCATGAATCAGGTACTCATTTTAGTCTGATAACGTTACTAACTATACCTCCTATTGCCATTCAATAAGTATTCAACCAACTATTAAGTATTCAACCAAATATTTGTCATTAAAAATAATCCTTTGCGTAGACGAAAATGAGGTATAAGAAAACAACGCAACCAACTGAAATGGTGATCACTTTAAACTGGCGTGGTTTATACACGTCCTGATCATCATACTTTGGATGCAGAAGTTTATACTTTTTACGGGTTTGCTCAGTATCATCTGGAAATTGTTGGATTAAATTTTTCATAAACTTATCATTTAGCGTTAACGCGACATGCCTTTTTGAGACACCATCCCTACCCTACAGCCATCGCTTATTGTCGTTCACGGAACACCAACTCGCTAATATTCGGCCAATATTTTTATAAGAAACTTATTATGTAGGGCCAAGCTACTGTTTAGGTATCGCGTAGTCAGTTAAACACACCATGCAGTTAAATTCACTTTATTCCAGTCAAATAATTAGTAAGAATTTAGGTGTAGAAGCTGGCTTTGGTGTTGAATATTGATTCGATGTCACTTTCCCTATTATCAAGCCGACCGCATTGCTCTACTCTTTCTACAATTATGGGGTTACAATTCTACAGTAACAGAGGCTTGTTTAATATCCATCGCATGTTGTGACTCCAGGTTCTTTTGTAAATAGATTACGACCATGTTTTTCTGTTATGGATCCATATTACATTATGGATCACTTATTCACTTTTGATCACCGTAGCACATAAATAAAATCGGTGTTCGTATGGTTATAAAATATGAGACTATTGTATGGGATTCATGTAACACTTTATATCATATCCGTAACCTATTATCTAATCGGAAGATCAATTTTGATAAGCGAACAAAACAAGGATCCGATCACTAAAACAAAAGTGCCTCTTACCATAAATCAAATTGGGATAGACAAAAAAATTAACGCTCAAGGCCCATTTTCCTCAATTAACAGATAGTGATTTGGCCTTTGACGAAATGGAGAAGGACAAATGTTTATTCAGTTGTATTTAAAACTGGAAAATCCACTAAAGAACTTCATGTCAATATAAACACCGTAAATGATCTTGATGTAGAAGTATCAAAGGCTTATGCTTTTTGATACTTTTTTACTTTACAGTTTAGCTTCAAAAGAAAAATAACCGTGAATAAGTACTTCTTTATGTTATCAATCCGTAATGGCACTAGATAAACTGCCCTAATTTTACCCAACAATCTCTGATTGAGGAATTTTAACTTCACTACTAACCGGCAAAAACCAGATAAACAAGTCAAAACGCGCTGGCACGCTTCTTCCACTACGGTTTCTGAATAATTAAATTTTAAATTAAACAAAACGATTATGAAAAGAATTGCAATGATTTTAGCTTTTGCAGGTGCAGGCTTGGCGGGAGTGGCTACAGCACAAACACCCAAAGTGATAGTCAGTGATAAAACTGGCTGGCATAAGATTGGAGAAACTACGGTAGACTTTACAAAAGAAAAAGACGAAATAGTGGTGCTTGGTGCCGATAGTTTTGCAAAGATCAAAATAAAAGTAGTTGGTGAAACTATTGATCTCGTGTCAGCTGAAGTTGTTTATGAAAGTGGTGAAAATCAAATGGTGGCTATCAATCTTCCTGTTAAGGATGCTGGCTATAGCCGTGAGATTGATCTAAAAGGTGGCGAACGCGATCTTAAAAAGATTGTACTTGTGTATAAGACCGTAGAAAATTCCAGCAATAAAAAGGCAAATGTGGAAATCTGGGGTTTGAAGACAAACGCTGGAACAAAATAATTTTTAAAAGATTCGATGAATATCCAATTATAACCATCTGTAATAGTTATACGGGATTATTCTAAATTCAAGAGAACCAGATTGAGTAAAATCAATCTGGTTTTTTTATTCTGTTATGATCGGGTTATGATCGCATTGCCTGGTGCCGCATCGCATTGTTTAATCCAGCACCGAGGCGAACTCAACAACGGGAACATACTCATTCGATTGGTTGCTGAAAAAATAATTCTCAGGGTCAATGGGTTCACCATTCACCAATACCTCATAGTGCAGATGCGGAGCTGTCGAGAGGCCCGTATTACCCACCCATCCAATTTGTTCTCCCCGCTTTACCTGCTGACCCACAGTGACCAGGAAATCCTGAAGATGTGCATAGTGTGTTTCATATCCAAAGCCATGATTGATCATAATGATCTTTCCATAACCTTCGCACATCTCATCGATGGCCACCACTTGGCCATTAGCAGTAGCAAAAACCGGAGTACCTTGTGCGGCTGCCAGGTCAATGCCACTATGCATGCGAATTACATTAAAAATAGGATGGATACGTGAACCAAAGCCAGAGGAAATTGCAATTAATTCGCAATTAGCTATTGGCTGAATGGTGGGCATAGCCGCATATTGCCGCTCTCTGATTTCATATAATGTCATCACATTGTCTTGTGATAGCGATTGCAGATAGAGGGTACGTTCCATTTTATCAACTTTCTCATTTAGTTCTACTATTAAATTCCTGGCAATTGGATTCTCCTTTCGAATAAGCGGGCAACCCTTTGCATCAATACTGCTATGCATAAGAGACGAATTGCCCGCACCTAAAGCAATTTTATAAATAAAATCACTCTTATTCTCCAGGATGGAAAGGGCATTCGAAATCGATTCAACTTTATGGTTCAATTGAGAATAATGAAATTCCATTTTCCTTATTTCATTGTCCATTTGTACTTTATAGCTCGATTCCAAATACGCCATGCTGGCCCAATTAAGACCATATGCCATGGTGATGGAGAGCACAATCATTATAGCGATATGGAATGCGCTATAAAAGGCAGGTTTTTCTGTACGTTCAATTTGAGCAGACTCACGATTAAAGTAATATTTAATTTTTGTCATATCTAATGAATTCATGTTTCTATATGGCCATGAGTAAAATTCATGCCACTAAAGGGATATACTCATTCCGCATAACGGCTCTCGTATACTGGGTGTATATTTTTTTATATTCCATTTTATGTAGAGATAAATCTACATGCCACATGCTTCATTTTTAATCGCTTGAAAATGATAATGATGCTTAGATGAGTGGTCTAAATTTGAACAGTCTAAAGGATATGCGAATAGATTGGATACGATTTTTTTGTTCATCACTATACAGAGTGCTGAGCAGAAAACTAACCTCTATAAAGAGGCCAGGCACGAATGCTGTAGAGGATACTAAAATAAAATAGCCGGAGCATGGTTTGTTCTCAGATAGGTAATGATTGCATAGTATAATCACTTAGAACAGTGCTGTCGTTCACGGGTGATTCATCCTGATTGTTTTGCCCGGCTAGTTGATAGATGTCAATTTTTAATCCATAAACATCATTGAAATTTTGTTTTAGTTCACCTACTGTCATCCCGGAAAGAATGGAAATGAAGCCGGAGGCCGGTATGGTTCTGCACTCAGAAAGATTTTTACTTCCCTTTACCAATTTGCTGGATGAAGGGCCACCTCGTTTACTTGGTTTTTCATAAAATTCCATTCTTAGGTTTGGATAATCATGGTTGAATTCTTGCTGAATCGCAAAGGTCTTTCTATGGTTATTGATTTCAATTTTCATGGGGTAGTTGTTTAAATTAACATTTTTGGAAATATCGATAAGTAAATTTTTGATTACCTGATTTGGGCCTTCAGGTTAACGCCACAATCCAATTCTTAACGACTGCCCCATATACTTCTTTGGCATCGATGCTTTAATTTCATTCACAGACCAGAACTCTAACTCCTCCGGCTGCACTACAAGTAAACTTATGGAAGGGTCCTTTATCCCACCCGGAAACCAGGCGTTTAAATAGGAAGTAAATAATTCCTTCATCTTCACTTTATTATTTTCAAGCATCGCTGTTCCTTTTACGGTGATGAAAACCCGTTCAGGCTCATTGGTGTAGGTGAGTATTACAGAAGAATTTTTCACCAAATCAGCAGCCGTATTTGAAATGAGGGTTATGAAAAACCAGAGGTTACCAAATTCATCAATATCGACATGAGACATTGGGTTAAAATTCATCTCATGGTTATGATAGGTTCCCAGCATGCAAACTCTCGATTTCCCTATTATTTGTCTTAAGGTAATCAAATCCATCTCCAGGACCGCATTATTCTGTACTGCTTTCATTAGTGTCTGCCTATTTAGATAAACCCAACTTCATAAGTCCCCAACTCCTGATTCTCCGCTTCTTAGCTAACCTCTTCATCTTTTTGTTTGCATAAATTGCTACCTCTACTCTGCGGATAGCTTGTTTTTCAATGTCTTCCATATTTTCATTGAGCGGTTGCTCTTCCCTATAAATACTATTATCAAAATAATGTTGATGCATTTTTTTCTATCATACTTTTCTGCCTCGATTCTTCCTCTTTAACTTGATATAAACTCAACGGAATAGTCTGCACCAAGCAAATCTTTATTCTTTTGAAGTGACCATTCCGTTAGTGGTTCGCTTTAATTCGATAGCGTTACATGGTTTCAAGTTCCTTGCGAATATCTTCTTTGGTAACTCCGAGACGTTTTTGCAATCGGCCGATCAATTCATCTTCTTTACCTTCCATAAAAGTGAGATCATCATCGGTTAGCTGACCGTATTTTTGTTTTAGTCTACCCTTCATCTCATTCCAGGTACCCTTCATTTTTAGTTTATTCATATCGCTTATGACTCTACTCCTTCTGTATACACCAATGAATCCTTTACGCGCTTTGATGTTTCCTGAACACCCCTGCTGAATTGACTCTTTAACGAATCCAATCCATCGGCCATGGTGCTCTTGAGATCATCGGTCAACTGCCTGGAACCTTTAGCTATTTTACTTCTTGTTTGTTCGCCACTTCCAGGAGCTAATAAAATACCTACTGCAATGCCTATTGCCGTGGCTGCTAGTAATCCACCAATCAAGTTTTTAGTTTCCATATCATTTTCTTGTTTTAAGTTTTTCTCACCTACCGTGAGCTGTGTGATACCTGTATAGAGAATCAAGTGCCAAATGTGATTTTCCCCTATTCATACAGCATGCGCGCCTTAGTTAATTTCCATTCGAGAAGCAAAATCCCCAAGACGGCATGTAATTCCTCGTCACATTAATACTGAATACGTAATTTAATTTTGATTTCTAACACAGCTTCAGCCCTGTGTTTTTCATCCTCACTATAAAAAGAGAAAGCCCCTTTGCAGGGGCCTCCAAGTGGAACCAACGTGAGTCGAATTAGATCCTACCCAAGATCCAACACACTCGCATGGTTCACCTTTCTTTCATATTAAAATCCCCCTGTATTGGGGCCCATAAAACTACCCCAGTAGGAGTCCGTAGTGACAAAACCATGTAAATTAGTGTGCGGC
Source organism: Cyclobacteriaceae bacterium (assembly GCA_043774805.1). Taxonomy (GTDB): domain Bacteria; phylum Bacteroidota; class Bacteroidia; order Cytophagales; family Cyclobacteriaceae; genus ELB16-189. Next base: position 18,652 of record JAYVTB010000074.1, read on the forward strand.
CAATGATCTTTATCAAATCCGGGAGCCTTCTCCAGCACCTCTTTTGATTGATCAAAAATATAAGCTTCCCTTTCGGTATCAATCGATAACAACCGATACGGAACGGCAAAGAATTTCTCTCCCACACCCAGAAAACCACCAAACTCGATAATGACATAATCAATTTTTGCTGTGGTGATATCGATCATGATATCTTTAATTTCGCCCAACTTTTCATTTTGGTCATTGTACACTTTGTTTGACATAATTGAGGTGGCTGTCAAATACTTTAATGGAACATTAGCATGTTCGCCAGTATCATTTACGCCCGTCAGATTGTCCTTCGATAAGGTTACCATAATTAATTAGTGTTTAACGTTTAATAATTTATTTACCATCACTTCCATAAGTAATTTCCTTCTCTACCGATAAACAATGCATTTTTATGAATTTGTCTGAATGCACTCGCTGCTTATCATTTAATCTTATCATTGATCTACCTGGCCAGATAGCCACCGTCAACATCGATGGTGGTTCCGGTAACAAACGAGCTCTCATCACAGGCAAGGAAAATAAATGCCTGGGCAATTTCATCCGCCTTACCAAAACGATTCATCGGATGAAGTGCCTTGATCTGCTGCTTTAGCGTCTCGTTCTCGTTGATGCCTCCTTTTGTTAAAAGGGGAGTATCAATAAAGCCTGGGCTAATGGCATTTATACGAATACCATGCATGGCATTTTCGAGTGCCGCAGTTTGTGTTATTCCGATCACACCATGTTTAGCCGCTACATAAGCAGCTGAACCAGCAAAACCCACTTTACCTAAAATCGATGACATGTTAACGATAACACCACTCTTCTGTATAATCATTTGCTTCAACTGTTCTCTCATGCAATTAAAAACACCTGTCAAATTTGTACTAATAACACTGTTCCAGTTTTCGTCACTCATTTCAGAAATCATACTGGGTGTTCCTCCAATGCCGGCATTATTTAATGCAACATCCAATACCTTAAAGCGAGCGATAGTTGCAGCTATCGCCTGGGCAACACTTTCTGCCGAAGCCACATCGCATTCTATAAAAGTGGCCGTTTTATTTTCTCCTTCAATTTCCTTCATGGCAGAATCCAGGGTCACTGACTTAATATCAGCCACCATTACATAAGCCCCTTCCGCTGCGGCTGCAATGGCGCACGCTTTGCCAATTCCGGATAATCCGCCCGTAATAAAAACAGTTTTGCTTTTAAGTCGTTTCATTATGACTGGTTTTGGTAATTTAATCCCGATCCGAACACTACTTGATTACCTTACCCCGGCCAACAAAAAACATGACTCCTCCTACTACCACCAGAATCAAACCAGTAACAGGTGACCAATAGATGGGAGTCTTTTCTCTTGTACTGATTTCAAGAGAACCAATATCCACCACTTTTTTTTGGGTAATGATATTGAAACCGGTAAAGACACTCATCAGAATGCTGATCGCCATAATTACAATTGCTATATTTTTCATTTATTGGTGTTTATAATGTTTAATGAAATGCGCTCCTTACAAGTTGGAATACCTCATAGGCGTTACCATTTATTGTAAGGTCTTCTATGCTTCATGACAATTTTCGTCCCACAATAAATAGGATACCAGGGGGGCGCTACACCGCATTTGCAGATGGGTGATATGGAATAATGTACACAAGGTGTTTATCCGTAAACACACTTACCGAATAACTAGTCGGCTAACTTAAACAGAACACTAAAGGTAGTTCCCTTACCAGGTTCGCTCACCACTTGAATTTCACCGCTATGACTGCTGATAATATTCCTGGCGGAAGTTAGGCCTAAACCAAGACCCTTGGGTTTAGCGGTAAAGAAGGGATCGAACAGTTTATCCATTTCAGCAGGAGAAATACCTTTGCCATTGTCCGTAATGGACACTATCATGATACCGTTTTTTTCTGATGTAGCAATCAGCAACTTTCCATTGCCTTCTGTAATTGCCTCAATTGCATTCAGCAGAATATTTAACAATGCCATTTGCACTTTTTCCTTATCCACCAATATCCGCGGTAAGTTCGTTGCAAAATTCCGGTGGAGATTAATTTCTTTTAGTTTTATTCGGTCAAGGCAAAGCCCGATCGCTCCCTCGAGTACATGATTGATATAAACTAATTCCAGTTTCAAATCACCAGGTTGAGAGGAGTTCAACATCACTCCCATCAATTCCTCAATACGAATCGTGTTGCGTTGCATGATATCCATATAGAGTTGTATGGACTCGTTTCCTGGCGGCAACTCATTCTTTAAACTTTCGAGCGCAAGATTTAAATTCGTTAGCGGATTTCTGACTTCATGTGCGATTGTTCTTGCCATTTTTCCAGTAATCGAAAGGCGCTCTGCTTCCAGCATTTCTCTTTCTGCTTTCTTCCGGTTGGTCAGGTCATGAACAACTCCTTTATAACAAAAAAAATCGGATGCCTCATCTTGAATGGCTGCGCAGTTTACTAAACACCCGATGGTAGCTCGTTCTTTACTAATGAGCATTACTTCAAAATCCTTGATCAGGCCAAACTCCTTCAGGGTCGATTGGAAATAGCTGAACTCGCTCTCTTTAACGAATATTTCCTTAATAGAATGATGTTGAAAATCGCTTACCTGATATCCAACAAGTGTTAGAAATGATTTATTTAAATCCATGATTTTTAATTCATGATCCATTAAAAATATGGGCTGGATAGATCGTTCGAACAGTGAACTGTATTCTCTTTCCTTCTTGCTTAATGTTCGGATAATTTTTGATTGGGTGATCGCATATCGAATGCTTCGTTCTAACAGCAATGGCGTCAACCCGTCTTTGTCAAGATAGTCAGCGGCTCCAAATTCGCTGGCATCGAGATCGATCGTTAAATCACCCTGGCCGGTAAGCAGGATAAATGGTTTGAGTACTCCTTGCCGCTGCGATTCTTTGATAAGATCAAGGCCATTCACGGCACCGAGCTGATAATCTATCAGGAATACATCAAAGTCTCCCTGGAGCATTTGTTGCCGTGCACGCTTTGAGTCAGACTCCCAGGAAACTTCAAACGAGTAATATTCACTTTTAAGAAGATACTCAAGCGCAATTTTTGCATCCTCCTCGTCATCGTCAATAATCAGAATTTTTACACGGCCTCCTTTCATAGTATTCAGTTGTCAAAGAATCTGACTTCGCAGAAATAAAATTAGCAGCTAATCACAGTATTCTTTTTAAGGTAGATAGTATTCTTCAAACAGTTCAAGAGACAGGGAAATTTATTTCAGAAGCATATCATTGCACTAGTTCTTTCTGAGTTTCAATTATTTGAGTGTAGTGTATAATACACATGATACACATCGAGCAGGGAAAATAATCCCCATATCAACAGCTCCATGTGATGTAACCCACTCCTATTTATTCAGAGAGCCATTTCCTCTGGATCAAAATAAAATCTAATGTGGAGAGCGAATTGTAATGGTAATACTAATGGTAATTAAAATTCATTTCCGTTTCTAATCAAAAGAATATCTAATCCTCCGAAGTTATGAGTACGAAAACCACACCAAAAGTAATATTGAAGTCCTTGAAGAAAACGCTGACCGGCATAACAGGTCTGGATGAAATTACTAAAGGTGGACTACCTGCCGAACGTCCCACCTTGATTTGTGGCGGGGCGGGTTGCGGCAAAACCTTGTTGTCGCTTGAATTCCTGGTGAAAGGCGCAACCCAATTTAATGAACCAGGTGTGTTCATTGCCTTTGAGGAAAAAGCCGAAGAATTAACAGTCAATGTTGCTTCCCTCGGATTTGATCTGCAAAAACTTCAAAAGGATAAAATGATCAAACTTGATTACGTGCATATTGATCGTAACGAGATTTCTGAAACCGGGGAATACGACCTGGAAGGACTATTCATTAGAATCGGCCACGCCATCGATACGATTGGAGCCAAAAGAGTAGTGCTTGATACGGTAGAAAATATATTTGCGGGATTGATTAACCAGGGTGCTTTGCGAGCTGAATTACGTAGGCTTTTTCAATGGTTAAAAGATAAGAAAGTAACGACAATTATTACCGGTGAACAAGGCGCTGGCACCCTTACCCGTCACGGTCTTGAAGAATATGTTTCCGATTGTGTGATTCTGCTGGAGCACCGGATCAAAAATCAAATTAGTACCCGGATCCTGCGGATTGCAAAATACAGAGGTTCTATGCATGGTACCAATGAATATCCCTTCCTTATTGATGAAGAGGGCATATCGGTCATGCCTATTACCACGGCCCGGCTAGACATTACTGTTTCCAACAAAAAAGTTCCGACCGGCATTAGGGCGCTTGACCTCATGCTGGGTGGTGAAGGATTTTTCCGTGGCTCGAGCATTCTGGTATCGGGCACAGCCGGCACCGGCAAGACGAGTCTTTCGGCCTACTTTGCGAATGAAGTCTGCAACCAGGGCGAGAAATGTATTTTTTTCGCCTTTGAAGAGTCGCCCCATCAAATCATCCGCAACATGAAGTCAATTGGCATTCGCATGGAAGACCACGTCAAAAGCGGGCTGCTTCATTTTCATGCCTCCCGGCCTTACTTGTTTGGTTTGGAAATGCATCTGGTGGAGATCATTAAAATTGTTGGAAAGTTTAAGCCTACCACGGTGATACTCGATCCGATTACGAATCTGGTGAATGCAGGGTCGGTTGCTGAAGTGAAATCGATGCTGATCAGGCTGATCGACTTTTTACAGGGTAAAGGCATCACCGTGATGTTTACCGCCCTCAGCACCACTAACGTGGAGCAAACAGACGAAGGTGTTTCATCCGTTGTGGATACCTGGCTTTTGGTAAGAGATATAGAATTGAATGGCGAACGTAATCGCGGCATTAACATTATGAAAGCAAGGGGAACGAAACACTCCAATCAAGTGAGAGAGTTTATTATACGCGATACAGGGCTTGACATCATTGATGTATACCTGGGAATAGAAGGTGTTTTGTTAGGATCGGCCCGCGAAGCTCAACAACTGAACGTAACTACCGGAGCGACCCTGCGCACCAATGAATTGGCCCGGAGGAGTCGTGAAATAGGAAGAAAAGAAAAGGTGTTGGCCGCGAAGATTGAAAGCCTGAAAGAAGAGTTTGAATCTGCCAAGGAGGAGTTAAGCCGCGAATCAATTGAAGACAACTTGCGAAAGGACGTGCTTGAAATGAACAGGCAGTCCATCTCTAAAAAAAGACTGGAAGATAATTCGCAGGTAAAGTTAAAGCACAACGGAAAGTCATGAAGAAGAAGGTCGAAGATAAATTTGTGCTCCACTTGTATATTGCAGGGAACACGCCCAAATCAAACACCGCGTTGAATAACCTTAAAAAGTATTGCGAACGATATTTGAAAGACAGGTACACGATTAAGATTATCGATTTGCTTCTGCAACCTCAGTTGGCAGAAGGAGATCAGATTTTTGCTATCCCCACGCTGGTAAAAAAAGTGCCCAAGCCAATCCGCAAAATAATTGGCGATCTGTCGAATGAACAAAAAGTACTCGTTGGATTAAACATCATCTCAATCCCCGTTTAGATGTTACTCTCAAAAGCCAAACAATCAACATTGAGGAGTTCCGAGATAGAAAATAAACCAGATTACTTTCTGCGATTATTTATTACCGGGGCCACGCCCAATTCATTAAGGGCTGTATCCAATATCAAAAAAATTTGTGAGCAATACGTTCATGGAAATTATCAGCTGGAGATTATTGATTTGTATAGTCAGAAAGAGCTTGCCGAAGAAGAGCAAGTGGTGGCAGTGCCCATGCTCTTAAAGATGTCGCCATTACCAGCAAGAAGACTTATCGGAGATATGTCCAACAAAGAAAAAGTATTGGATGCACTTGGATTGAACCCATAATGATTATGGATATTGCGCAGCTGAAAGCAGAGAATGAAGCACTGTCCAAAAAGTTACAGGAGGCCCAGGATACCATCGAGTCGATCCGCAATGGCGAGATTGATGCGCTGGTCATAAAAGGCATGCGAGGCAACGAAGTTTACACCCTGAAATCTGCCGACTATTCCTACCGGGTGTTTCTTGAAAAAATAGCACAAGGGGCCGTCACGCTGGATGGAAGTGGAGTCATTCAATACTGTAATTCGAGCTTCGCTTCGATGATCTCGCTCACACCTTCATTGGTGGTGGCAGAATTTTTTGAAGAATTCGTACGCAAAGAAGATCGGAATTATTTTAATCATTTATGGGAGCAGGGTTGGAAAGCTGATATCAAAGGTGAAGTTTCGCTGATCACGAACAATGGGTTTATCCCAGTGCAATTATCTATCATCGCACTGAGGCTGGGAAAAGAGTTTGCATTAAGTATATTAATCACTGATCTAACAAACCAAAAAAAAACGGAGGAACAGCTAAACTTAAAGAATAATCAACTGGCCGCCATCAACCTGGCATTGGAACGCAGTAACATTGACCTGCAACAATTTGCCTCGGTGGCCTCCCATGATCTTCAGGAGCCCTTGCGGAAAATCACGACCTTCTCTAGTTCACTTAAGGATAAGTTTGATCAAGATCTTTCAGGCTCTTCGAAAATTTATGTGGATAAGATTATTAGTTCAGCCAACCGGATGAAAGTCTTGATCACCGATATCTTAAGCTATTCACGCTTGTCAGCCGATACTTCTAACTTCGAGATGACCGACCTGAAGATGTTGATCAGTGAGTTACTGGAAGATTTCGAAATAGCGATCGAGGAAAAAAAGGCAGTGATTGTGGTTGAAGAAATGCCAACCTTACCGGTTATTCGCGGACAGATGCGACAAGTGTTTCAGAACCTGATCAGCAATGCGCTGAAGTTTACCCGCACGGAAGAAACGCCACTCATCTCTATCAGGAGTGTAGATCAAACATCCGTCACCTGGGGTGGTGAAGAATTTCCTGGAACACTCCGGCACATCTTGGTGAAGGACAATGGTATTGGCTTTGACGAACTCTACGCAAAGAATATTTTTAATTTATTTGAGCAATTAAATGGACATAAGTACAAAGGCACGGGAATTGGCCTGGCCATTTGTAAGAAAATAATTGAGAAACATCACGGTCACATCAGCGTGAAAAGCAAACAGGGTGTGGGATCAGAGTTTATTATCAGCCTACCACTCACATCAACAGCCAATTAAGAAAATTCCACCAAGCTGGTATCTCGCCCAAGTTGGTGTTTTCACCAACTTGCAGGCACGCGAGAATAACAGACAACATTTGAAATAGCTGAGTTAACAACCATGGGGAAGCCACAGACCGAGAATAAGGATGAGAATACTACTATAAAATTTTATCTGGCTTAGTCAAATCACTGCTCGTTTGATCAGGTGTTGCCGATATCTGTACACATGTGGGAATTCTTTTGCTGTTTCTTATGAAACTGGCAGGGCTATTATTCATATTGACTGCCATTGCCATCATGGTCCGGTTATTTCTATAGAAGATGATAACGTGTAACTAATGCGGGCTGATTATGAAAATCAAAAAATATTTTTTACTGATAGTGGTGCTGGTCTGTCTTCTTGCGATTATGAGTTGTGGCACCACATCCGCGCAAACTAAAAATAAGGTTGGAATCAAAGGAGGAGTAAATTATAGTATTCTAAATATAGACAAAGCCACCACCGAAGACGGCCGATTTGGATTTAACGCTGGAGTATTTGGCCAGGTGATGTCAACGGAGACATTCGCACTCCAATTAGAATTACTATACTCTACCAAAGGCACAAGTGTTACCTACGAAGATCTCATTAACCAGGATATTTCCTATAATCTGAATTACATCGATTTACCTATGCTTGCGGTAATCAAATTAGGTAGGTCAGCCGAAATACATTTAGGTGGCTATGGAAGTTACTTGTTGGGAGCCAATGTTTCTTATTCCGGACCTTTTGGCAATGGAGTGGAGCAGATAAAGCGGGATGATTTACAAACATTTGATTATGGACTATTAGCTGGTCTTGGATTTAACTTTGGAAATCTTCAATTCGGGCTCCGGTATAATTATGGATTGGTAAAAATTGCCAGGAGTAATAATGCCCAATATGTACTGGACAATGCCAACAATGTATCAGGGCTTGTCTTCCTGGCGTTTAATCTCGCCCGGTAATCCCATATGCACTTTCACGCTGAAATGTTGTATAACTTGAGTTTGTTATATAGTGTTTTGCGATCAATATTTAAAAGCTCCGCTGCTTTTGATTTGTTGTAAGCCACCTTTTCAAGCGCTTCCATAATAGCTTGTCGTTCGGCCGATCCAGCTACTGATTTTAAAATCCCACGACCCTCCTCTTGCTGAAAATTATCTGCGGAACTGCTTTCCTGAATTATTTCCTGAGGCAAGCTATCCGGCAGTACTTCATCACCTAAGGTTAAAAGCACCGCACGTTTCACCACATTAGTCAATTCGCGCAAATTACCATGCCAGTAATAATTGCAAAAATATTCAATGACTTCAGGTGAAAAAGCCCTTACATTTTTATTGAGCGATCGATTTGCCTTTTGTAGAAAGTGCTCAGCAAAAACCATAATATCATCTTTGCGTTCCCTTAATGGAAACAACTGAATTTTAAATTCATTAAGACGATGATAAAGATCCTCTCTGAATCGCCCTTCTTTTACCGCTTTGGTCAGATCTTCATGAGTGGCTGCAATGATGCGTACATCAATGGGTGTGTCTTTATTTGCCCCGATGCGCTTAATTCTTCGCTCTTGAAGAACCCGAAGCAGGTTGACTTGATTTTCATAGGAAAGATTTCCAATCTCATCTAAAAAAACAGTTCCTCCATCGGCCACCTCAAAGCTGCCGGGTTTGTCGGTGATGGCCCCTGTAAAAGAGCCTTTGACATGACCAAATAGTTCACTTCGTGCCAACTCCTTTGGCAATGCTCCACAATCAATAGCCAGGAAAGTCTTATCACTTCGCTTACTGAATTTATGAATGGATTGTGCTACAAACTCCTTCCCTGTACCGGTCTCGCCATGAATGATGACAGACATATCGGACGATGCAATCAGTTCCACATATCGTTGAACGGTTTGTGATTGTACGCTTTTACCTACGATAAAATCAGAAGTTGAAAGTACTAAGGCTTTGGCGGCCCTTTCCCTTTTCCTTGATTCGTCTGGTTCGTTACTGATCGCTTGGTTTGCTTTGGTTTTTAGCAACGCCTCGTTAATGGTTACCAGAAGTTCATCCGGATAAAGTGGTTTGGTAACATAATCGCTGGCACCGTATTTCAATGTTTCTACTGCAGTTCGCACATCAGAATATCCGGTGATAATGATCACGGCAACCAGTGGCGACAATACTTTAATCTTTTGAAGCAATTCTATCCCCGTATAATCCGGAAGCCGATAATCGCACAATACAAGATCAAAATTATTATTTCTGAGTAAACTCAGCCCTTCCTCACCTTTGTATGCTACCTCTACCCGAAAACCATTTTTGATAAGAAAATTAGATAACACCCGACAAATGTCCTTATCGTCATCAATGATTAAAATACTTGACATATATGATTATTTTTTTTTAGGATTAAAATCGTTACACAAAATTTATGGCTTTCAGGGCCAGGTCAATTTTTCTTTTTGACAAGGGCTTAGGAACAAAGTAACTAGCGCCCTTCTCCTTTACTCTCTGCATTTCGTTATCGTAGGCATCAATAACAATGATCTTGGCTGAATAATGCATTTCATTAAGCCCCGTTGCTAAGATCATAGCCCGATTCCCCGTTCGCGAGGTGAATATCCATGTAATACAAATCGTACGAGTGCATCATGGGTTTATCTTTTGCTTCCTTAATGGTAACGAATATTCAGTCTGAATACGTAACTCCTTAACGTACTGAGCCAGTAGTATACAAATGTCTTCTTCGGCACCCACAATCAATACATCATTCATATTGAATTCGTGAAACGTTACTGGTTTCTCAAGGCTTTTCTCTCCTTTTGTTCCTGTTCGGTATAAAATGGAAAGAATATTTTTCCAACTAAAATGATCACGGTCATAAATACGGTGTAAGATATTAACAATGAAAAGACTAATTTAAGGATGTCCATGATGGTATCATGATTTTCTTTTGATTTATGTGAGGAAATAATGTGCCAGAATTTAAAAACCGTGCATAATATCAAATTGGCAGTTTATGCTTGCCCTTTACCCAAGCTTGTGTATAAATTTCCACACGTGACCCTTCCAGCATTAGACATTGCCTCGTAAACACTCAATTATTACTGGCACTATTTTATAAGGATCATAAGCAAATTAAATTCAATATAATATATGAGCAGCTTAATGAATCTTATCATCGTTATCCTAATTGTTGGATGGGCATTAGGATATTTCTATTTCAGTGCAGGTGGCCTTATACATATTCTGTTGGTTATCGCCATCATTGTCGTTCTCGTTCGCGTAATTCGAGGTGAAAAGATTTGAAAAGTATTTCCCTAAAGAACAAAATAGGGAAATACCTTCTTTTAAAAAGCATTTTTAGTTTGTGCAGCATTCCCAGCATGTTTCTGGCATACCAACGCTCGCAGTTTGCAAAGTAATCTGCGACCGTGTTCTCGAGTTAGAACAATGGGTGCCCTGCCAGGCGGTGGACCGGAAGATATCAACCACCAAAAAAAAATAACACGAGGCATTACTTACTAAGAAACTTTAAATCAAGTACAATGAATACCACAACGAAAGTAGTTTTAGGAATGGCAATAGCCGCGGCCGCGGGAGCAGCGGTTGGAATATTAGTGGCCCCTGCCAAAGGGGACGATATCCGCAAGAAAATAAAAGAAGGAGCCAACGAATTTCTGGATGAATTCGGTGAATTAATAAAAACCGGAAAAGAAATTATTACGCAATTCAGCGCTAAAACCGCTCGACCATTGAGTGGAGTTCGAACCGGACCAGCTGAGTTAACCGATATGGAAGCTTATCACCAATAGTGCCGGTGATCTTTGACTAATATCGAACAATGATTTTTTAAAATTGGGACTATCTCAGGTAGCGAGACAAGACTTCCTTTCGGAATTCTGTTGGCGCAACTGTTCTTCTCCTATCGGGATTGATTGAAGTATTTTTTAGGTCACAAAAAAAACTCCTGCCACTTACTTAATCTTCTTCAGACCCTTCGCCTTATCCTTCTCCTCTTTAGTATTTTTCTCCTTCTCCGACTTCTCCTTCATCTCAGCTTTATCCTTCTCCTCGTCTTTCTCTTTAACCTTATCCCTGTGAACTGAATCCGGGTCATCCTTCCGGATCATCTCGTCATCATCATTGTCTTCATCCCAATCAAAATCATTGTCAATGTCTACATCGATATCCATGTCCATGTCAATATCGAAGTCATCCATATCCACTTCAATCGGCTCAACGTCAATATCCAGATCAGGGATATTTATTACGATTGGATCGAGATCAATATTCAGGTCCTTCAAATCGATTTCGATGGGTTCAATGCGGATCTCCAGTCCTTCAAGTGTAGCCTCAACGGATTCCATAGCCTTCTCTACAGCTCGCTCAATATTGGCTTCCAGGGCTTCTTCATCAATGTTAATGTCGAAATTCCAGTCGCGGTGTGGCCTTGATATTTTAATCAACCCGTCTTCGCGGGGCGATTCTTTTTGCACAACATCGGTCTGTTTCTTTTCTGTTTTCTTTGAGGTGTTGGTGTCTTGCGAAAATCCGGGTACGGTAGCCAGCGATGTGATAAGGAAAACTAACAAGGGACGGTATAAGTTGTTCATAAGGTGTTATTTTATAAATACTATTACTCTTATGCCTCAATAAAGTTACTAAAAACAGTAAAAGAATTTGAAATAGTGGCCTTTACGATGGCAAATAAACAATTGGTGAAGAAACCAAAGCCTTGATGACTTAGATCAGCGAGGCCTACATTGGTGGTCAGCCAACTTATTTAATTCGCATCCAAGTGTTGTTTTGCGCGATGACTGTCGCGGGTATTCTTTTGTACTGCAATAGCTCCAAATATGCTTAAAGTGAAAGACATCGCATTGTGTTCTTGATGAAGAATTCAATATTTTCGATCAACAAAACGTTGTGCTCTCTATGTTCTATGTAATAATTAAATAGATCGACATTCGAATCTCTTCCGGATCAACAATATGGAATTGCTTTTTTGTAATGGTGAAGTGAGGGAAATTTATAGGGTAGTAAACAAGTTTTACTAAATGAAGACTTCAGATCAACAGATTAGATAATCAGTGTTAATCAACTTTAAAGGCAAGTTCTTATCCCTAATTTACCGTTTTCAGGTCCTACACGCTTGCCATGCCGAAAAACAAAAAACCCCATTATTTAATCAAATAACGGGGTTAAGAGCGGTCCGGACGGGACTCGAACCCGCGACCTCCTGCGTGACAGGCAGGCATTCTAACCAGCTGAACTACCAGACCTTTAAAACAGGGTGCAAATATAGCGGTATGCTTGGGTTATGCAAAAATCATCTAAAAATTTCTCGGATAAACTAGTCCTTGGTTTTTCTGATTTCATTTTTTAATGATTGAATACATTTATTGTTAAATCCATGTCACGCGAAATCGTTAAGACGGGGAAGGTTATGATTACCCAATTTTTTCTTAAGTTTATCTGATTTTTGCATATGAAACGTCTATTTGTAGTTGCCCTGATCTCGCTTTTTTACGTTGACACATCTGCTCAAGTAATACAGTGGGCATCCAAAGTAATTCAATTCTCTTCTCAGTTATCCCCCAATCAATATTCTGCGCAGCAAGCGTTGGGTAAGCCCAATGTTCTGCCCGCAGGTGGCGAAAATCCCAATGCGTGGGTGCCTGACAAGCCTGGCAAAAAAGATTTCCTAAAACTGGGCTTTGATACCCCATCCAGTATCAGGCAAATAGCCATTGCCGAATCCTATAATCCAAGTGCGCTTTCCCGCATCCTGGTTTATGATGAGTCTAATGCAGAACACGTTATCTATACATTTAACCCAAGTGCAATTCCGCTTAAAGGGCGCATGCTCAATGTGTTCATAGAACCGACACCTTATAAGGTAGCTGCAATTAAATTAGAGTTTGATGGAGCAGCCGTTCCTGACTATTATGGTATTGATGCGGTGGCCATCACCGCCTCAGCCTATCCCATCATTGCCGACATTCCTATCACCTCCTACCTGGCGGCTGGCATTGTGATTGAAAAGTTGGATGAAAATGTAAACAGCGAGTACAGCGAATATAACCCACTTCTGTCGCCCGATGGAAAGACTCTTTACTTCAGCCGAAAGAACCATCCCGGCAACATTGGTGGTGTAGCCGACAAGGAAGATATCTGGTACTCTGAACTGGATGCCAATGGAAAATGGACCTTGGCCAAAAACATGGGGCCCCAGTTCAACAATGAATATCCCAATTTTGCAAATACCATCTCTGCTACTCCGGACGGAAAATCCGTGATCATGATTCTTGGCAATAAGTATGTAAAGGATGGTAAAAAGAGCCTTGCCGGTGTTTCCATCAGTTCCAATGTTGGCGGGCAATGGACTAAACCAGTAAGTCTAAATATTACGAATGATTATAATTACAATGACAAAGCCAATTATTTCTTAGCCAACAATCGTAAAACATTGCTCATGTCCATTGAAAGAGAAGACACGCAAGGTGACCGGGATTTGTATGTAACTTTTATGCAGGATGATAGCGTTTGGACCGAGCCCTTAAATCTTGGCCCCGTCATTAATACATCCGCAGAGGAATCAGCGCCTTTCTTAGCCATTGATGACAAAACACTTTACTTCTCTTCAAAGGGATACAGTGGATTTGGGGGCAGCGATATTTATGTATCCAAACGATTAGATGACACCTGGACCAATTGGACGCCTCCGGAAAATATGGGTAAGACCATCAATTCTCCACTCGAAGATATATTCTTTAACATTCCTGCCAACAGCGATTATGCCTACTATTCAAGAGGCGTGACAGAAGATAATACGGACATCTTTAGTGTAAAACTTCCTGTCATCAACGGTCCCGAACCTTGGGTCTCCGTGAGTGGAAAATTGCTGGACTCTCAAACCAATTTACCTATTGGTGCGAAAATCATTTATCAGCGCTTGCCTGATGGTAAAGACATGGGCATATCACAGTCGGATCCGAAGACAGGTGAATTTGAAATAAAATTACCAGCTGGACACTTATATAGTGTTCGCGCGGAAGCTAAAGATTTCATCTCCGAAAGTCAGAATATTGACCTGCGAGGCATAACCGAAGAATCCGTTAAAAAGCATATTGAATTCAGGTTGAGGCCAATTCAGGTAGTTCCCATTGTAACCGATGCCTTGTTCAGACTCAATAGTATTTTCTTTGATTTTAATAAGGCTGTACTCAAGCCGGAATCTTTC
>JAYVTB010000075.1:0-5990 GCA_043774805.1 Cyclobacteriaceae bacterium
CGGCACCGCCAATGCTTGTTTCATCCATGGAGGCACTAAGTACTCCATTAGGACTGGTAACATCGCAAGACGTCTGATCGGTGATGACTACATTTATATCCGGTATATAAAGGTTATTATTTACATCAACCTGTACTGGGTTGGAGGTACAACCTACATTAACACGGGTTACTTTTAATTCATACGTGCCTGCATTTAATCCAGAAGTAGTTGCCGTAGTCGCGCCATGAGTCCATACAAATGAATAGCCCGCTGTGGCTTCCGACACTCCTTTATAAATGATCGTATTGACAGAGGCTGTTCCATTAAATGGCGCAGTGCAATTTACGTTATCAGTTGAGCCTAATGTGATGACGGGAAGGGATTGATTGTTTGGAATTTCCACGGTAGCCGTATTCTGGCAACCATTAGATTGATTAGTCACCAACACGGTGAAGAATGCCCCTATCCCTCCTTGTTGATTCGAAAGTACAGCAGAAGTTGCACCAGCAATCGGAGTTGACGTGTTAGCTCCGGTATGCCATTTAAATACATATGGTAATGCTGTTCCAACCCCATCTACATTCGTTACCAAGGCCTGTCCATTCGCTAATGCAGGAATACAATTGGTGGATCCCAATGCGCTGGTTGTAATAGTCGGTAGGTTTGAATTATTAAGCACCTCAACAGATACGGGAGATGAAGTACATCCCGTGGCCGTTTGTTTTGCTTTCGTTGTATAGTAGCCTCCATTGAGGTTCGTGAGATTTTGGCTTGTGGACGTACCGTTTATAGGGTCAGTTATAAGTTGACCGTTATGCCAGCTAAAGGTATAACCACCTATGGGACCAACTATGTTTGTAATAGCAGCCGTTGCCGTTCCATTAAAGTTTATTGAAGGGTTGGTGAGGGAAGCGTTACAAATTGAATTAGGCGTTTGAGCTAATGTTAATGCTGGGATCACCCGACTATCTGGCACTAACACTGTGGCCGTATTCTGGCAACCACTAGACTGATTGGTAACCAGCACGGTAAAAAATGCTCCTACTCCACCCTGTCGATTGGAAAGAGTTGCAGAAGTAGCACCCGCTATTGGTGATGAGGTGCCAACCCCGGTATGCCATTTAAACACATATGGCAACGATGTTCCTGCTCCATCTACATCTGTTACCAGGGCTTGTCCATTTGCCAGGGAGGGATCGCAATTGGTGGAGCCTACAGCACCACTAGTAATTACAGGAAGCGCAGTAGAATTAACAACTTCTTCAGTTTGAGGAGTTGCCTTACATGAAATATCATTCCGTGTAACCACCAAAGTGTAAAAACCTGCGTTCAAACCTGAAAGCGTGGAAGAATTTTCAACTCGTGGTGCACCTGAAGCGATAGCTCCATTATACCATTCAAATTTATAGTTCGTGAAATCGATTACCGGATTTCCATTAAATGTTACGCTGGCCGCAACACTTCCTTGAAAAACAGCAGGCCCATTAACCAATGAAGGATCACAAATATTATTCGGAGAAGGTATCAAGGTGACAACCGGGTTTACTAATAATTCAGAAACCACGGCATCATTGGTAGAAAAGCATTGTGAAGTGGACGTTGCTTTAACAGTATAAGACTGTCCGCCACCTTTTATTTTCTCAGCAATGCTTCCATTTGTGCCGGAGACAAAATTGTGAATGTTTACGGGTAGTGTATTTTGGCCAACAAACCATTCAAATGTGAAGTCTGCAGTATTTTGAGGAACACCTCCAATAGTTACCGTTGCTTGCAATCGTCCATTAGGATTTGCCGGGTCACATGAAGTTTGAGGTGCGAGCTCAGCAATTGTGACGACCGGAATAACGATTTGATTTTTTACCTCGATAACGAATGGTAAAGACGGACACTGTGAGTTGGAGTTAGTGGCTACCACTTCGTAAAAACCAGCTGACAATGAAGTTCGTGTTGGACCGGTGCCATTTGCAAGAGGAAGTTGACTTCCACGTGTAGAGGTGGCATTATCATAAAAGTACCATGCGAAGTTATAATCGGTTAAAGGCTGAGGAACTCCACTAATAGAAACTGATGCGGTAGCCGTTCCGCTATTCGGATTCTGACAATTCACCACTGGTGTTGAGGTTGCGGTAACATCCGGATCAGGTGCATCATCATTTACAATGGCAATTTGAGTAGTTGTACAGCCATTTCTGCTTACTACTACGGTATAATTACCACCAATCAATCCACTGGCCACTGATGTCGTTATCCCCAAGGAAACCGCGTTGTTAAACCACTCAAATGTATACCCGGTGTTTCCGCCAGCCACGATTGCTTCCAGTTTTCCATTTGGAGGATTACATTGGGTTTGGTGGGATAGTACATTTATTGTAACCAAAGGCAAAATTGATGGGATTGCGTTAATAGTCACTTGCACTGTATCGCTACTGCAATTTGCAGTTTTATGAATAGCATAGACAGTATAAGTTCCCTCGGCAATACCAGAATAAATAGGCCCAATAAAATCAGCGCTTGCTACTGGTTTTGCTACTGCCCCATTTGACCAATAAAAATTATAATCCGCAGTGTTCTCTCCTCCCCCACTGATGGGTATAAAAGCTCTTGCAGCTCCATTATCTGGTGTGGCACATTTTTGATTGGAGGCAACTTCAAGAGCCGTTATCTTAACTGGTTTTGGTTTAACTTTAACTCCCCTAATGTTGTCATAATCACACTCAAAAAAGGTGGTGTTTGGTAAAGAAATCGGAGTAGGAACCGTTGTGCCCGCATCATTCAATACAACATAAAGTGAATCTGATCCTATACCTGTAACGGTAGCATTAACAACATCAAACACGTCATTGGGTTTGAAATTTGTAAGCGACAGTGTTATCGAATTTAATTTCGTTGACCCGGCTAACGATGGGTTTGTAGTGTAAAACGTGACCGGAATATTACCACTTAGTCCTACATCACCCAGATTGGTTATTTGAAAAGAAACTGTAAAATTCAAATCCGGACAAGTTGGTGAAGACACGGTAGGTGAAACAGAAAATGCGAGATCCGGAGACGCATACGTTGGACATCCTTCAGAATTTAAAAAAGGTGATTGGTTTAGAAATTTATTGAGTGGCCGATTCGGCCCTTGAGTGCAACTACCGGAAGAAAACACCAGTTGATGCTTCTGGAGAACTTTGGGAATGGTAAGATCATCATTAACATTTACAACAAAATACCCATGCTGATTCCACACCCTTCGTGCAGGCACCCACGGTTCTGCCGCTGATTTAAATACCCGAATATGGGAGTACTGCGAGTAATTAGCATTGTTAAAATTGGCCTTCGCCAACGCATCATCAAAACCACAGGTCACACACAACTCGGTGGATCCATCCGCATCCACATCCGCCACAATAGGGTATTCCCTATTGGTTCGGGATACACATGTTTGCTGATTATAAATAGATCCATCGGTTCCATCGATGATATATAAAAACTGTTCATCTCGATAAACGATCTCAGATTTTCCATCGCCATTAAAATCGAAGAGTGTACAGCCTGTATACCCAGAGGTTTCCTCATTGATAACGATTCGCCAGAGCAAGGTTAGGTCCTCTTTAAGTGCATATAAATATTTACCGGATACATAAGATGCATTCAGCTTGCCATCACCATCCAGGTCCGCTATGTTCACACGCCCAGTACCATTTTTCCAACCATCAGGAGCATAGGACCCAGTTAGATCGCGATACGTTTTTACGACATCATTCTGAACATCCCAATAGAAAATAGTAGTGTTTTTATCATCTCCAATAGTAGATCCGGATGCAATAATATCAAGGAACCCGTCCAGGTTATAATCTGCAATACTGGTAGCATTGTATACATTCCGGATAAAATATTCTGGTCTGCTTTTTAACAGGGTAAGCGACCCGGCATCTGCCGTACGAGCACCCAGGTTCACCTGATAGATGTTAAGGCCAAGAATCAATTCCTGCCTGGCGTCACCAATAATATCAGCTGCCACCGGACCTCCATTAATTCGGGTGTAATTGGCGGCTGTTGTTTTAACAATACGAGTACCCGTATGGGCGTCATAGACTTCATCTTTGGCATACAGTTCAACTTTTCCATCACCATCAAAATCGGTAAGGCCATAGTTGATGGGATCAGCTGGCAGCTTTTGAGCTGTTTGCCATATAAAATTCAATTGACAGTCATAGGCAAAAAGGTAAACCCCATCATTTGCTCCGCCAGCCAAATCCAGATACCCCATAAAAAATATCTCCGCACAACCATCATTATTAATATTGCCGATGGCAATCTCCCAGTAAGGCTCAAAAGGAACGGTTGCTTCTTTCTTAATTGAACCATCATTCCCATTTAATATGAAAACCTTTTTCGTGTAACGGTTCATAGAAATTAATTCCGGCATTCCATCCCGATCCAGATCTCCAATGGCCATACGTGCAAAGTGATTAGTCGTCTCGTTGGGAGAAGCAAAGTCAAGCGTCATGGTAAATTTGGGGAACGCAGGCGGGGGTACGCTACACTTAGCGTCATTACCTAAAAATATTCCATCACAGGCAGCACTATTTGCACAACTGCCATCATAACAGTCAATAAAGCCATCAAAGTCGTCATCAATACCATTATTGCAGATTTCAATGCCTTGTGAGAATGCTAAATGGGAAGTAATGAGGAATACTAAGGATAGAGCGAACGATGGTTTCACTATGAATATTTTTTAGTTAAAGATAATAACTGATTACCTAACACCATTAGTAAGCGTGGAAGTTTTTTATTTATATGGTTAGCCTTTAACAAGTAACTATCCAACTTCAATAAAATAAGATCAGGGCTTATCTACTCAGAATTTGTCTGCCAAAGTGCGTCAGCAAGGGGTCGAAATACGTTAGCCTAAAAGCGGATAAAGTAGTTTGATCTGTATTAGTTACCTTTGTTAGGCTGTTAATATTCAGGTATTACTATTTCATGGACATACTTAAGTACCCAAGGTTAATAAAAGTAATTTCACTGGTAGCCATCGTTATGGTATTCACCGTTGAAAGCGCCTTCGCCCAGATTCTGGTGGGTCCTGTAATCGGGGGGCAAATTAACCAGATGGTTTTTGATGACAAGGATACGAAGGCACTCTACAAGCTAAAACCCATTCTAAATTTTCATGTTGGTGCCAGTGTAGCCTTCAGAGCGATGGCACAAAAGCGTTTTTTTCTGCAGGCATCTTTCTTGTATTCTCAGAAAGGCAAGTCACTCACATCAACTGATAATTCAAATACGATTAACAAATCCAAATACAGGTATATTGATGTGCCCATTCTATATACTGCAGAATTCAAAGCGAAACTTGGGAGGGAAAAAGTTTTTAAATGGCACTTGGGTGTCGGTCCAACCATCAGTTATTGGCTGGGTGGAAAAGGGGTTCTTACTAATGTTGATTTAAACGAGAATGAAATCAATCCGCCCAATTATGATTTATCCTATAAGATCACGTTTAAAAAGGATCCTGAAACCGTTACCAGCAATGAGATGAACATTCGAGATCCTAACCGGATACAACTTGGACTGACTGTGTCGGCAGGCTTAATCTTTGAACCTTTTGGCCAGCACAAAATTATGTTGAACACGCGTTATGCTTTTGGGCAAAGTTTTCTGAGCCGCTCTAGTAAAGGAGAATTCGGGCTGCCTGGTATTCTTTATTATGAAGATGACCTTAAGGTTAGGAGCCGTGAATTAGTTGTGTCCCTTCATTATTTCCTGGATCTAAAAACTGAACAACGTAAAAAGGGAAAAAGCACAAGTAAAGTAAAAGGTGGCCGCCCTAAAAAATAAATCAAATGGATTCTAAAATACTATTGAATCCACATTCAAGATCATTCTGAAGTCAAGAAAAATTTGGGGGATAATTTACCCGCCCTTGCAGTAGTGGGTGGTGTTGCCACTCCTACTGTCAGGGTCAGGTTTACACAGTAACGCTATGGCAAAATAGTTTTCACTGTGCTGAAGAG
>JAYVTB010000076.1:0-8899 GCA_043774805.1 Cyclobacteriaceae bacterium
CTACTTTTGTGCCACTAAATCGCGGGGTGGAGCAGTTGGTAGCTCGTTGGGCTCATAACCCAAAGGTCACAGGTTCGAGTCCTGTCCCCGCTACAAAAAGCGATCTAACGGGTCGCTTTTTCTTTTTAAAATAATCAGCGTTGTTTTTATTGATCCTTTAAATATCAGACTCGTTGGGCTCATATCCGCCAGCTGGCGGACACAGGTTCGAGTCCTGTCCCCGCTAACAGAAAAAGCGACTATCACGGTCGCTTTTTTGTTTTCTATCCGATTCACCTACCACATCATATTCGCCAGCTGGCGCACGCCTGGGTCCGAGATGTCTTAAGATCCAACCGTCAAATTTCTTCTGTTAAGTAAAATGAACTGATTTACCCCTTTCTTGAACGCAATCACCCAGCAAAAAACGGCTCAATTGCACCAATGTGAACTCGATTCATATCATTTGCTGATTGAAGCTGGTGCCTATTTTACTCCATGAAAGGCCAACCCCAGGGTAGACACACCTGATGAAAGGTCTAGAAACGCTCCAAGCTTAGGATTGAAGCGATACTCTGCTCCAATGTGCAGATCAAGAAACAAACCATTGCCATTGTGAAAGTATTTTGTGTCGCCCGTGTAGCCATTGTCCCAGCGTGAATCTACAATAGCAAATCCCAATGATCCGGCCAGGTAAAAATCCCACTTGCTATTGGCGTTAAGCAGTTCATCAAAATAATAGGTGCCTTTTACACCAATAGGAATAACCGTTTCATGGTAGTAGTAAGAGGCATGGTAAGCGGAGTATGTGTAAAAGCTGACGAATGGCGCTAATGTAAAATTTCGGGCAACGTCAAATTCATAGTTAATGCTGAAAACCGGTACTGAATGTCCAACATAACCATAATATCCGGAGTAACCTCCCACACCAAGACCAAGGTTTAATGTTCTTCCATATTTTTCCTGTGCATAAGTATTGAAATTAAAAAGCATGAACAGAACAAGTAATGCGGTTGTTGTAAATAGTTTTTTCATAAATGTTTCGATTGAATTATGATTCAAAGATGACGGTATTGCGGCTTCGTAGTGTTACATACGTCCGTATGTGTATTACACAAATCACTGACGGCAAATAAACTTCTCCTGGGAAAAAATAAAAAAGAAGAGCTCTTTATAAGCCCTTCCTTCTGACGTATTTGCTTGCCTTTCTTATTTATAATTCAGCAATGATCTTTTGTATTTCTTCTTCTGTTTTTCCGAGTTTGGCCTGAAGCCTGCCCAGCATTTCATCTTTTTTACCCGCTACAAACAAAACGTCACTATCGGTAAGCATGGCAAATTTTTGCTTTAACTTTCCCTTCGTTTCGTTCCAGTTCCCCTTCAATGCAGTTATATTTTTCATGACGTTATTTTATTGTGTATATAGTAATGTATCAGACACTGGTCGAATTTTTCCTCCCTAGCAAGTAAAGTGCGGCACCTGTGGCGATAGCAAGTACTCCGGCTATTGGCGACCACGATATCGAATGATTCTTTTTTGCTGTGATCTCCAACGTGCCAATGTCAACTACTTTCTCTCTGGTAGCAAAGCTCAATCCTGTAAACAATGAGAAGGCGAGTCCGATGATCAAAATGATGATGCCTGTTTTTTTCATAACTTTTAGTTTACGGATTGTGGTGATTTTATTATCATACTCATCAAAGGTCAGCTACACTCACTTTACAATTGTTACACAAATGCGGAATGGTCTTACATAAACCACAGGTTTCGACTTTTATTTCCGTGAGGGAACCAACGAGTACAAAAATTAAAGGCACTACCCTTGCGAACAATGCCTTAAATATATCTTCTGATTCTAACCTGGAAAGAATTTTCCTGACAACATGAAGGTGAAAACTTAAACAACTAGATTTCTTATACAGACATTTCATCAATCACGTATGAATATGAGATTGAAGCACTGTGAGGTCACATCCGTTCCATGTACCACGAGATTTGCTTTTCCATTTTTCGATAATGGAATATGGTCTCAATTATTTTTTGCAGACGCACAAAGGCGGTTTCACTTTTCACCACATAATCAAAAGCCTTGTGGTGCATGCAGTTTACCGCCACTTCTATTTTATCCTGTGCAGACAGGATAATTACGGGAATATCGGGATTAAAAGCTTTTATTTTGTCCAACGTCTCAATGCCATTCATTGCATTTTTTTCAATTCCATCAAGCTGATAATCCAGGACAATGATACCTGGCAACGATGATATGCTGTTGATGCATGCTTCGCCAGAAGAAAATGTTTCCACAATGAAATTGCCCTGCTGCAGAAAATCTATTTCCATGGATTTTAAAAACACCGCATCATCATCCACCAGAAAAATTTTTATTGGATTTGGAGTTTTCATGCTTTAGTTTTTTTAATCAGATTCATCTTTTCTTCGTCCAGTTCCTCGCATGCCTGTTCTAAAACTTCCGTAAGCTGATGAATCAGATCGGGCATTATATCAATATGCTGCTGCGATCGGGCGTTTTCCTGAATTCTTTTGGCCAGGCTTTCATGATCTGTGCTCATGCCCATGATGGAGAAGGAGGGGATCATTTTATGAGCAATTGTCTGCACTTGTTGCCAATCATTAAGTTGTAAACTATGTTTTATAGCGATGATCAGTGAGGCGGTTTGTTCCAGATACAGCGAAATCATTTCAGTCATTAACTTCGGATTTGACTTCGTTCGATGCTTTAGGTATTCCAGGTTGGTGAATTTTACCTTCCCGACTTCTAATTGTTCAATCGTTTTTTCAGAACGGTTTTTTTTATCATCCTTTTTTTTCAGCAGCCCCACTATCTTACTGTATAATATTCGTTCGTCCACTGGCTTGGAGATATAATCATCCATTCCTACCGCTTTGCATCGGGCCATGTCTGATGTAGTAACATCTGCCGTGAGTGCGATGATGGGTGTTCTTGAATTCATTTTATTGCGAATGAACTCGGTCGCCTCAAAGCCATTCATTTCCGGCATCTGCAAGTCCATGAGAATGATATCATAAGACTCTCCCTGCAATTTTTCAATGGCAATTTTTCCATTCGGAACGATGTCGCATTCAAATCCGAAATCTTCCAGCAACGTGCGCATCAATAATTGATTGAGCGCAATGTCTTCCACTACTAATATTTTAGCAGTGATAATTTCGGTATCCAATCCTGACAGACCTGTTTCGATCTCAACCTTTGTATTTGGTTTCAGAAAATTTAATATAAAACTGAAAGTAGCGCCTTCGTGCAGTTTACTTTTTACGCTGATGGTACCGCCCTGTGCCTCTACCAATTGTTTCGCAATAGCGAGTCCTAAACCTGTTCCTCCATATACACGCGAAGTACTGCTGGTAGCCTGTTGAAAATCCTCGAAAATGTTTTTCGATTTGCTCTCATCTATGCCAATCCCTGTGTCGCAAACAGAGAATTCAATGGTTACTTCACTTTCATTTTGCTTCAGCAACTGCACACGTACAACGATTTTTCCTTTTGACGTAAACTTCACCGCATTGCTCACGAGGTTTAAAATGATCTGATGCAAACGCACCGGGTCGCCTACTAGTACTTCTGGAATTGCTTTATCATATTCCTTCACCAGCAACAGGTTTTTCTCCTGAACCTTGAGTTCAAATAAATGTAGCATGGCCGACAGCGATACTGCTAATTTGAATGGTGTTTTTTCAAAGTCCATTTTTCCTGCGTCCACCTTAGCCAGATCAAGGATGTCGTTGATCAGCACGATCAATGCGTCACCACTTGTCTTGATGGCCATCATGTATTCTTGTTGTTTTAGCGACAGCTCTGTTTTCAACACCACTTTGGTAAACCCGATGATTGCGTTCATAGGCGTGCGAATCTCGTGACTCATGTTTGACAGGAACTGTTGTTTGGCTTTCACGGCATCTTCGGCTACGATTAGCGCCTTGTCAGCTTTACTTTTTGCTTCCTCTGCAATTCCCGTGGCTAGTTCGGCAAATAGTTTTGCCTCTGTCAATTCTGTTGCAATTCGTTTTTGGTCAGTAACGTCCCTGGCCACGATCACCACACCCTTCACCGTGCCCTTATCGTCTTTATAGGTAGAGCCATTAAAGAGTACATCCGTAAGCTTACCATTTTTATGACGGATAGTAAGGGGAGAGTCAGTTACAGATCCCATGGCAAAAACTTCCTGATAAACTTCCCTTGCTTTTTGTGGCTCAGTGAAATAATCAAAGAAATCGGTCCCTGTAAGTTCTTCACGTGTCATCCCTGTAGTGCTTGCAAGCGCTTCGTTCATATCCGTAATCTTACCTTGGGTGCTAATCGTCACCAGGGGATCAAGGCTTGCTTCTATCAGACTTCGCGAATATTGAGAAGCCAGTTTTACGGAATAGCTGAATGCTTCCAGTTCTTTATTAGCGATCTCCCGTTTTTCTTTCTCTTTGTTCTGAAAGTCAAGCTCTATGTCGGCAATGACCAGTTCTGCTGCGCGCTTTTCTTTCTCTCCGGTTTGAAAGACAAGTTCTTTGTTAGCGATGAATAATTCGGCCGCCCGTTTCTCCTTCTCCTCGTTTTGAAAGGCCAATTCCTTGTTCGCAATGATTAGTTCAGCTGCCCGTTTTTCTTTCTCTTCATTCTGAAAGGCTAATTCTTTATTGGCAATGATTAGCTCGGCCGCCCGTTTTTCTTTCTCTTCATTCTGAAAGACCAGTTCCTTGTTAGCGATGATTAGTTCTGCTGCTCTTTTTTCCTTTTCCTCATTTTGAAAGACCAGTTCTTTGTTGGCAATGAATAACTCGGCCGCCCGTTTTTCTTTCTCCTTGTTTTGAAAGACGAGTTCCTTGTTAGCGATGATTAGCTCCTCCGCACGTTTCTCCTTCTCTCCGTCTTGAAAAACAAGTTCTTTATTCGCTATGATTAACTCAGCCGCGCGTTTTTCTTTCTCCTTGTTTTGGAAGGCAAGTTCTTTATTGGCAATGACGAGCTCTACAGCCCGTTTTTTCTTTTCTTTACTTTGCAAGACAAGCTCCTTATTAGCAATAATCAACTCATCGGATTTTCTAATTTTAGCCATTTTTTGTTGCATAAAAAGTTACCTTGTTTAAAACAATCAAATTTCTTCAATTGATCTTCGTCTCTTGTCTTTCAGCAGTTTATAATTAGAAGGCGAGATCCCCGTAATTTTTTTAAACTGATTCGAAAGATGTGCAACACTGCTATAGTGCATCTTATAAGAAATCTCTGTAAGGTTTAGCTCATCATACAGCAGAAATTCTTTCACCTTTTCTATTTTATGAACGATAATAAATTGCTGTATCGTGGTCCCCTTCACTTCCGAAAATAAGTTCGAGAGGTAGGTATAATCATAATTCAGTTTCTCACTGATGTAATCTGAATAGTTCACTTTGGGCATTTCTTCAGAATGGTGGATCATCTCCGTGATTACATTTATAATTCTCTCTATCAGCACTGCTCTTTTGTCATCCATTAATTCAAGGCCGGCTGAAATCAATCCAAGTTGCAACTGTTGATGCTGTTCGGGTGTCATGTCCTCCATGATTTCCACTTCCCCCAGATCAACAACAACGAAATGCAGCCCAAGCTTCTTTAACTCTTCCTTCACAGCAAGCTTGCAGCGGTTACTGATCATGTATTTGACAAATAGTTTCAAATGCTATGGGTTAAAGAGAAGCTACATGGAGGCAGCGACTTTCAATTTTTAGAGTATGTTACTAAACACGAAAAATTCAGCTGGCTGGCAGGACGGGTGCGATTTCGCGGCAATAAAAGCCCCCTCCTTATATATATTGTCCATTTGGTAAGATAACCCTATCTAGCCCCGAATACTAATTATATCTGGTCGCACATGACGATCATCAGGAAAAGAATTAGCTTAGCTTGTCCCGGTAGCCACTTCATTCATTTAGATACTCTAATCAGTAACCTATGTAACAAAGCATTGTTCTGGTGTAACGAGACGGGCCGTTATAAATGCCACCTTTCGGTCAGTTAAAACAATAACAATTATGAAAAAGCACATTTCAATTTTGGTTCTAATCCTATCCTTCGTTGTGTTTCAAGGAAGTGCTTCTAAAACCGAAACTAACAATCAAGAGATAGCTAATGCACAATGGGTAAAAAATACAAATGCTGAAGCGGCATCTAAGGAACGCGAGGAAAAGGCGGAACGGAGAAGCCATGCAGTGATAAGAATCAACAATCGTTATTTTTTCTGGTAAGTCTGTGCTATGTCTATATCGGTGGGTGCAATCCACCGCATTGTGAATCTATTTTCAACATGCTGGAACTAGAAAGAACTCTAAGGAATCGAGAAATTAAATTACCCGATTTATTCGCGAAGTTCTAACTTTGAAGCCTAGTTCTAGTTTTAACCATGTCAACTCCACACAAATCTGGTTTCGTAAGCATCGTAGGGAAACCCAACGTGGGGAAGTCCAGCCTCGTTAACAAGCTGGTCGGTGAAAATCTATCGATCATTACGGCTAAAGCGCAAACTACCCGACATCGCATCATGGGTATCTTAAATGGCGAAGATTTTCAAATCGTATATTCTGATACACCCGGCATTCTCGAACCTAAATACGAGTTGCACGAAGCCATGATGGGCTATGTGAAAGTTTCACTGGATGATGCCGATCTGATTTTGCTGATTGTTGAGCTGGCCGAGAAATATGATGATCAGCTTTTCGAAATTTTCAAGACAATTCAAACTCCCATCTTGTTGGTGATTAATAAAATTGATCTCGCCAAAGGCTCGCAGGTGAAAGATAAAATTGATTACTGGAAAACACTGATCAATGCCAGAGAAATTATTACTGTTTCTGCCAAAGCGGGAACAAATCTGGATCACCTGTTTTCTTCCATTAAAAACTATTTGCCCGAGCACCCCGGCTATTATCCAAAAGACAATTTTACTGACCGAAGCGAGCGCTTCTTTGCTTCCGAAATCATCCGGGAAAAAATTTTTTTGAATTATGATCAGGAGATACCCTACAGTTCTGAGGTAGGCATTGAAACTTTCAAGGAAGAAGAAGTTATCATTCGCATACGAGCCACAATTTATGTTGAGCGTGATTCGCAAAAAGGAATCCTTATAGGCAAAGGTGGAAGTTCACTCAAGAAGGTAGGCACCGAAGCCCGTATCGATTTAGAAAAGTTTTTCGGCAAAAAGGTGTTTTTAGAAACCCATGTGAAAGTGGCTGACAACTGGCGAAAACAAAAACTCAAACTAAAGCACTTCGGATACACCGAATAGCGCAACCCCTTTCGGGGACTGAAGCGCAATTTTTAAATAGGATTATAATCATCAACTTTGCGTTTTGATTTCGGCCCTAAAGGTCTTTTAGACACTGATTTATAAGTAATGGCGAATATTGTAGCAATTGTGGGGAGACCCAACGTGGGCAAGTCTACGTTTTTTAACCGGTTAGTAGAACAGCGACAGGCAATCATGGACGATATGCCAGGTGTAACCCGCGATCGCCATTATGGTTATGCCGAGTGGATTGGTAAATACTTTACTGTGATCGATACGGGTGGTTACGTTACCGGATCTGACGACAAGTTTGAATCACAAATCCGCACCCAGGTTGAAATGGCCCTCGATGAGTGTACCGCAGTGATCTTTATGCTGGATTGCAAAGATGGACTTACTGGCTATGACAAGGAATTTGCCAACATCATACGAAGATCAAAAAAACCCGTATTTATTGCAGCCAATAAAGCGGATACGCCTAACAAGGCCGACCAGGCCAATGAATTTTATGAGTTAGGCATGGGAGATGTATTTCCTGTCTCAGCCGAAAATGGTTCTGGAACTGGAGAATTGCTGGATGAATTAGTCAAGGTATTTCAGTCTGAAGGCGTTGAGGATCCTGATGCTGGAATCCCAAAAATCGCCATTCTCGGAAGACCCAATGTAGGTAAGTCTTCTTTTTTGAACGTGTTGTTAGGCAAGGATCGCAGCATTGTTACCGATGAAGCGGGCACGACACGCGATGCCATTCACTCGCGCTATAAAATGTATGGCAATGATTTCATTTTGATTGACACCGCTGGAATCAGAAAGAAAACCAAAGTGACCGATGACGTTGAATTTTATTCTGTACTAAGGTCATTGCGTGCATTAGAAGAAAGCGATGTGTGTATTATTATCATTGATGCCGAACGGGGATTGGAATCTCAGGACGTTAACATTATTGGCCTTGCTCAAAAGCAAAGCAAAGGCATCGTGATCATGGTGAATAAGTGGGATCTTATAGAAAAGGACACTAAAACAGCCGATACATTTAAAAAAGATATTCTGGAGAGAATTGCCCCGATCACCTATATACCGGTGATTTTTGCATCGGTACTTACTAAGCAGCGTATTTTTCAGGTGGTTGAAAAAGCCGTGGAGGTTTTTCATAATAAAACTAAAAGAGTGCCTACCTCGCAGTTGAATGATGCCTTGCTTCCGGAAATCGTACATTATCCGCCTGCGGCCACAAAAGGGAAACTCATACAGATAAAATATGTCACTCAAGTACCCGGCAAATCGCCTGCTTTTGCATTTTTCTGTAATCTCCCTCAGTATATACAGGAAAGTTATGTTCGCTTTCTGGAAAACCGGTTGAGAGAGAAGTTTGATTTCGAGGGTGTTCCAGTAAGGCTTTTCTTTCGCAAGAAATAATTCAGAAAACGGTTGCACTGAAATTATTTTTCAATCTGGGCTAAAATCGCCCCATTTTTCTCTAACTAATTTCTAATTTTTTAGAAACAGGTGGCCAAAAATCGGGTATGAATGGTATCTTTGCGCCCAAATTCAAATAACCTGTAAACTATGAAAAAAATTATCGCATCTCTTATCGTTTGTGGCTTTGCTGTAGCAATGGTTGCTTGCGGTG
>JAYVTB010000077.1:0-8727 GCA_043774805.1 Cyclobacteriaceae bacterium
GCGAGGGATTCGACGCGATTTTCCGGCGTCCGTTCCCCGAGCAGCCGTATCGCGAAAACAATCGTGGCGGACGCGAGCAGCAGATGCTCTGGCCGGCCGAACTGCGCTTCGCCCCACGGGGCGAGCGTGATGAGGCCGCCGAAGCACAGACCGAGTTTGTCGAATGGCGTGTAGCCGGCGCCGCGCATGAGTTGATAGAACTCCCGCAGGGTCAGGACCGAGATGACGGCGATCAGGACCAGCGCGCCGGTCGTGCGGAAAAACCACAACGTGCCAGCAAGAACGGTCCAGAGGAGCAAGGTGCTGAAGATGCGTTTCGCCACGGCGGTCCGAAAATTACTTCGCGGCCGGGGCCGGCTTGAGTTGCTCGCTGGTCAGACCAAAGCGGCGTTCGCGCTTGTTGAACTCCGCGATGGCGGCGGCGAGGTCAGCCTTGGTGAAGTCGGGCCAGAGCGTCGGCGTGAAGACAAACTCGGCATACGCGGCTTGTAAGAGTAGGAAATTGCTAATCCGCGTCTCGCCCGATGTGCGAATCACCAAATCGGGATCGGGCAGATCGGCGGTGGAAAGATAGCGGCTGAACGTGGCCCACGAGCTGTCGTTGAGTTTCACGTTAAGTTTTGTTTTTTCGTTGAGTTGCTTTTGCCTCGTGGTTGCACAACCGCCAGCACCACAGCAAATCTACCTGTGGCAAAATGGTGCTCCAGGTTTTGAAAGCAGAAAAGACGAGCCTGAACAAGCGAAGGACTGGTGGGTGAAAAATATTCACAATCCATCCATCACAACTTACGTTCCCGAAAAGCCGAATGGAACAGCAGTTGTAATCTGTCCTGGGGGTGGACATAGAACGCTCGTTTACAATGCGGAAGGAAGAGATGCTGCATTATTTTTGAATTCCTTAGGTATCACGGCATTCGTTTTAAAGTATCGTTTATTCAGGGAAGAAAATTCTCCTTATACATTTGAAAAAGATGTTAAAATGGATGCCTATCGGGCAATAAGGTTGATCAGAAGCAGGGCTAAGGAGTGGGGAGTTGATGCAACAAAGCTTGGGATCATGGGCTTTTCAGCTGGTGGAGAAGTAGCCACTGCCGTTGCTTATGATGCAGGAATTGGAAATGCAAATGCCATAGACCCCGTTGACAGACTAAATGGCAAACCTAACTTTCAAATCCTCATTTATCCTGGCCCTCTGAACATTCCCGAAACTGTACAGGCCGATGCACCACCTGCATTTTTATTAGCCGCTAATAATGATGAGTGTTGCTCTGAACCCATTCTCAAACTAACGAACGCATATCGAAAAGCGAAAGCCCCGGTAGAGCTGCATTTGTATTCGGTTGACAAGCATGCTTTTAATATGGGCAATCGCTCCACCTATGCTTCCATCAAAGGTTGGCCACAACGGTTGGCGGATTGGTTTCTTGATAACGGCTACATAAAATAACAACGGACTTGGGCTGAAGCGCTATTGATCCTTTGCATTGAAGCCCTGGGTTAAATTAGAAAATCAGTTTGGGCTTTAGCCAAAATGCAAAACTGCCGTACACCACAGAGATGGAGATCTGATATTCATACAGTATTTTGTATAAATTCGAATGAGATCACTGGAATGTTATCTTGAATTTGAATTTTTGCTCCCATGATGAATTACCGCAATCCTACCTTAGTATTTCTTTTGATTTTCCCGCTCCTCTTCGCATGTAAAAGCGATGAGGATGAAAAAATTTCGGATGAAAGTAACACCAGCGAATGGCTTGCCTACGGCCGCACTCATTCTGAGCAACGGTTTAGCCCGGTTACTGATATTGATACAGCCACCGTAAAAAATCTGAAAGTAGATTGGTATATAGATTTACCTAATGATGTTGCTTTGGTTTCAACACCATTGGTGGTGGATGGGGTTTTGTATTTCACCGGCACCATGAATCGTATTCGTGCCGTGGATGCAACGAATGGTAAATTGATATGGGAATTTGATCCGGAAGTAGCAAAACACCTGGGCACAGATCGTAAGCCGGGCTGGACGCAAAGTCGGGGAATATCATACTATAATAATAAAATATTTGCTGCCACCTGGGAGGGAAGGTTAATTGCCTTAGACGCAAAAACCGGAGAGCAACTGTGGTCGGTGCTTACGATTGACCCGGAAAAGAAGATGAGCATAACAGGCGCCCCTAAAGCATTTGCTGGAAAAGTATTAATTGGCAATGGCGGTTCTGAAGCGGCACCTAACCGGGGATATGTTACCGCCTATGATACAGAGACTGGTAAACAGGCGTGGCGTTTTTATATTGTGCCAGGTAATCCTGCCGATGGTTTTGAAAATGACGCCATGAAAATGGCTGCC
This sequence comes from Cyclobacteriaceae bacterium, assembly GCA_043774805.1. Lineage (GTDB taxonomy): Bacteria > Bacteroidota > Bacteroidia > Cytophagales > Cyclobacteriaceae > ELB16-189. Next base: position 2,351 of record JAYVTB010000077.1, read on the forward strand.
GAAACCTGGACAGGCGAGTGGTGGAAGTATGGCGGTGGCGGCAATGCCTGGCATGGATTCACCTATGATCAGGAACTCCACACCCTATACATCGGAACTGGTAATGGTGGTCCCTGGAACCCCAAGGTGCGCAGTGAAAATGGTGGTGATAATTTATTCTTATCTTCAATTGTTGCACTCAATCCCGATGATGGCTCATATAAATGGCATTATCAAACCACTCCAGGGGATGCGTGGGATTATAACTCCAATATGGATATCGTGCTGGCCACACTCAAAATAAAGAGCAAAGAAACAAAGGTACTCATGCATGCTCCTAAGAATGGTTTCTTCTACGTGATCGATCGTGAAACCGGCAAACTGATTTCAGCCAAACCATTTGTTGAAACCACGTGGGCATCAGCCATCGACTCTGTTACTGGCGGGCCGATCATCAATCCTAATGCCCGATACGATTCGGGAAGCGTATACATTACGCCCAGTCCACACGGTGCTCACAGTTGGCACGCGATGTCATATAACCCTAGAACCGGACTTGCCTACATTCCCACCATTCATGACGCCACAATCTTTGATGCGACCAAAATCAACATAAATGACTGGAAAGTTAACCCACGTAAAGGCGGAATAGCCGTTGGACTGAGAGATCCAGACAGCTTGCCACGAACTTATCAGGGCTCATTGCAGGCATGGAATCCAGTTACGCAAAAATTAGTATGGAGTGTTCCCCATCAGGACTTATGGAATGCCGGCACGCTTACTACCGCTGGAGGTTTAGTGTTTCAGGGAACAGCGCTGGGCAAGTTTCATGCTTATAATGCCTTCACTGGGAAAGAACTCTGGACCTTTGATACCGGGCTGGGTATATCGGCACCACCCATCACTTATAAAATTAACGGCAAACAATATCTCGCATTACTGGTGGGTTGGGGTGGAGCTTTTGCAGGCGTAGGCAACAAAGCATTGGGTTGGGATTATAACAAACAGATGAGAAGACTATTGGTATTTTCCCTCGAGGGGAAAGCCATGGTGCCATCACAACCACCGCCATACTTTCCTGTACTCATAGTGGAGAAATCATTCGAGGTCGATTTGAAGCTGGCAGAAAAAGGTCGTAACCTTTATTGGCAATGTTTTGCCTGTCACGGTGCGAACGTCATTGCTAAAGGGATGGCTCCTGATTTACGAGCGTCACCCATACCCTTGAGTAAGGAAGCATTTAATTTGGTAGTAAGGGCAGGCAGTAAAGTGAATATGGGCATGCCAGCTTACAAGGAACTGACAGACGAAGACTTAACTGCTTTGATGCACTTCATCAGAATTAAAGCGCATGAGGATGTAGGCAAAAATAAAAATGAAATAAGAGGTGGTCAGTAGTATGTCTTACAATGAAATGTTGGCCGCATATTAATTCGTAAACAATGACATTAACCAGATACCACCGAATAGCAACGCTCCAAGGAAAGCGGATATCCAACAACTAATAGTCTCCATATCTCTTTCAGATGAATCATGACCTGAAAGGCTTATTGGCCGACCAATCGATTTTTCATACTTTCTTATGATGTTGATTTTCATAGGTTTCGGATATGAGGGTTAAACAATTATTTTCTTTTATGAACCCTTAGATAAACTGGCAGCCTAAAGGATTAATAGCGCCATCAAGAATTATCTTTTTTAACCGGTGAACTGGATTTATCGAAAGTTGAGTTGCATAATTAGTGAGTCCTGTCCCTTCCGGAATCCACAAATTATTTATTATAGAGATTGAGTATACCTCCAATCTCAGTTGAATGACATGACCACTCACAAAAAGTGTATGCTATTGATGATAACCTTACTGGCGAGGCAATTGTTGTTCCTACTTTTTTAGGGAATAGAAATCAATTGCTCCTATTTCTTAATTAAATCTTTGAATTGCGTTAATCGTCTTAAAGAGCTTTTCCCGCCTCCAGTGTTTTTATGGCTTGCTCAATGACTTTCTTATTTTCTTCATTGGGAGATTGTGCCAAAGCAAGTTTAGCATACTTCAGCGCTTTCTTTAGATCACCCATGGCAGAGTAGCCGCGCATCAGACCTCCGTTGGTAGGCCAGGCGCCTTTATTCTTCGCGTAATTTTTTTCGAATACAGCCATAGCTTCTTTGACACGCTTTTCAGACAAAAGCTGTCGTCCATATGCATGCATTTCCATAATGCTGGCGTTTTCCAATGCAGCCTGCATAATCTTATCGGCCTCGTCCTTTCTATTCAGTTTAACAAGCAGGTTCGCTTTCGTAGATAACGCCTGAAACGTGTTGATCGCCCCCATATTTGGATCAACCACTACATTGATCCAGTGCAACGCTTCTTCAAAATTCACATTGTTTTGCAAACACCATCTGGCGGCCATCTCCAGACTGGGAGGATCAAACCCCATTGCACCACTTAACTGTGTACGAATGGAAGCGAGGGTTGTCTTCACTAAATCAACTTCCACGGTGAAAGGAATGCGCCAGAATTCCCATTCCAATGCTGCTTCTACAGAATGATCGGTTTGGTTGGTAAAGGTATAGTCTAGCCACTCTGTCATCTCGCGTCCCTTTTGCTGCCTGGTGCCTACACGCATCACATCTAATTCGCTATTGTAAAAATAACTGCCCCAACCTTCAGTATTCTTATTAAAAATGAGAGTGGATGAATCAGCATATACGGCAATAAAAAAACCATAGGTGCCAGCGGCCAGTGGCTTTCCGTTAATGGCTACGTCTGTGGAAAAGGAAACCGTGGTGCTTTCGTTGGCACCGGCTCGCCAGGGCGATGCAACATCTGAGCCAAAGCCCAACACGGTGAAGCCAAAAGGAGCTACAGGAGTATTCCAGATATTTCCTTCACGACCCTTAACTCCAGGAGCGTCCCAGTTGATTTCAATGTCGGTGATACCCACTCTCCGCCCTGTTTTGCTTTTATGATTCACGCCACCGTCTGGCAGCCGTATCATTTGAGCTTCAGCTGTACCAATTATTAAAACAAGAAGTATAATGATCAACTGTAGTGGATGAAAGATGTTACCTGGATGCTTCATATAACTTGATTAATGGTTTGATTTTATAGGCGTTAAAATCGAAATCGAACCCCATGTTCGGCTAACGTATTACTTTAATCGGATGGCAAGAAGGTTTTATGTAAGGTCGAAAGGTTCAATGACTGGTGAATTTTAATTCTTCTTATATGTCTACAACCGCCTGGCCTAACATCGGTCAATGGTGTTTCAAAAATATGTAGTTTAGTGATAGTTTGAAACAAACTATTCTTACTATGAAAAATCGTCTCTTACTTTTTCTGATTTTTATCATTACGCAGTCATCACTGGTTGCTCAATCCAAAAAGGAATTCAATGTACTGGCCTATTATTCTGCGGGCCCAGAGAAGGTAGATAGTCTGTCAGTCAGGAAACTAACTCACATTATTTTTAGCTTCTGCCATCTTACGGGCAGTCAACTTACGGTGGATAATGGACAGGACACGCTGACCATTCAAAAATTGGTCGGGCTAAAGAAGCAAAATTCAGGTCTGAAGATACTGCTTTCGCTGGGCGGATGGGGAGGATGCAAAACCTGCTCCGATGTATTTTCAACGGAAGCAGCCCGCAAAGAATTTGCTCAGTCAGTGCTGGCCCTTAATCGTTCTTTTAGTACCGATGGCATCGATCTGGATTGGGAATACCCTACGATTTCAGGTTATCCAGGCCATGCTTATAAACCAGAAGATAAAGCCAACTTCACAGCACTCATTAATGAACTACGTAAAACGCTCGGCAAAAAATATGAATTAAGTTTTGCAGCAGGGGGATTTCAACGGTTTCTGGATGAATCGGTAGACTGGTTAGCGATCATGCAGAAGGTAGACCGGGTAAATATTATGTCGTATGATCTGATCAACGGGAACTCGGGTACCACTGGTCATCATACGGCACTGTATTCAAATCCCTCACAAAAAGAATCAACCGATAATGCAGTTCAATACCTGATCAGGTTGGGTGTGCCTTCCGACAAGATTGTGATTGGGGCCGCATTTTATGCCCGGGTATGGGAAGATGTTTCAATAGAAAACAATGGGCTATATCAAACCGGAAAGTTTAAAATGAGTGTTCCCTACAGAAAATTTTCGGCATCATTGCCTGGCTTGCAACAATACTGGGATGAAACATCTCATGCGCCTTATGGTTACGATGCTACAAACAAGTTATTTGCCACATTCGATAATAAGAAATCCTTAGCGGTAAAAACGAAATACGCGATGGATCAAAAGCTGAATGGTATTATGTTTTGGGAGTTATCGCACGACACGTACACGGATGGCCTTGTTGATGCCATTTACAAAACACGGATGTGAAAGTAAATATTGATCTATGAGATATGGTATATCTGTTTTAGTTTCCACCAAATTCCTTTTACTTATTGATTGTCGCACAGATCAATCTAAACCTCGCGTTGTCATACCTAATGTTTGTATTATTTGGCGTACTGGTTTTCTTTACCAGTCCTTGTGCATGGAGTTTGGATGGAAAACTATTTGGAAGAGGGCACCGTCATTAAGCAATAATTATGATCCACTTCGTCTTTGCCAGAAAAGTCTTCTTAGGTTTTGTTCTGATCTTCGGACATGTATCAAAGATTAAAGATGTTAATGGTTTGTTAATGGAGGCAATGAAGTACAACATGGTAAATTCCAAGTGAATACCATCCTTTTGCCTGAACAATTAGCTTATTAAGCAAGGCGGCATAATATTTCTATTGATCCATCATGCAAAAAGTAGGATTGGTCGATATTCGATAACTCCGTAATGTCTTATTCGTTAACATTGGAAACTAAAACAAGGAAATCTATGAAAAGACAACTCTATTTACTGGCTGCGCTCGCTATGATTGGCGCTTCTGCCTTTACTTTTATTCAATCACAGGACTGGAAAGTTGCGGAAGGTTATTCCATAAAATTTGATGGGGGAGATCCATCGGGTGAATTTGCGGGTTTAAAAGGAACGATTCAATTCGATGAGAAGAAGTTAGCCGACTCAAAATTTGATGTCACTATAGATGTGGCCTCCATCAACACTGGCAACGGAATGAAAAACACGCACGCCAAAAGTGCGAACTGGTTTGACGTAGAGAAATATCCAACTATTGTATTTACGTCTTCTGCTATTACGAAAACGAGCGCTGGCTTTGAAGCGAAGGGAATGCTTGAAATCCATGGTGTGAAGAAAGAAATCGCTCTGCCTTTTACGTTTACGAACAACACCTTTGCCTCTAACATAGAGGTGAACCGAATGGATTTTAATCTTGATGATGGCAAGCATCCAAAAATGGCTCCAACATTGAAGGTGTCAATCAACGTGCCTGTTACAAAGTAGTTTGTGACCAGGTCTATTTTTATTCAATCACTGGTTTCAGGAATATTGGCTGCCATCGCAGCCAATATTTACAACCAGATCTATTTCTTCGCTACGCAGATCGATTACTCCAACATCATAAATGTGGGAAGTTTACTTGGTCTGAACCTGATGGTATCGATGCTGGCCGGCCTGCTTTACTGGCTTCTTACTACGCGGTTCAAAAAGAATGGAGCAATCATTTTTAATTTTGTATACAGTATTGGGTCGTTTGCGTGTTTGATTATTCCGCTCGCTATAACACTTCCGCTTACAACGCCCTTTCCGGAATTATTTCCCGGGCTTACCGTTCCCATGGTCTTCTTTCCCGTAATCGCATGGATGACCATTGATCCATTGTTTAAAAAGAATGTGAGTTAACTTTTTTCAACTATCTACTTCGGAGGTGTAGTTAATTTCTTAATGTTGCCACCAATCGCAATGGATTATTTAGCAGGTCGAGCGCGGAAAGAATATCGGGGCATAACACATCGGCCAACATTAGCGACTTAGGTGCGCAGCCTTCTGTTTGCATCACCAGGATTCCAATAGCAGAAGCCTGAAGCATCTTACCATCGTTGTTACCGTTGCCAATGCTGATCACTGTTTTTTCATTTAACGACAGTATATAATTTTCCTTTTTGACTTCCCTGGTCGATACGTGAAATCAAGTGCAATTTCAATGGAATGCCAGTTAATTCCTTTTCTGCTGAACCAAAGGTGTCAGCAGTAATGACATGAACAGAAACGTTTTCAGCTAATCCCGTCAATAAATCCTTCACTCCAGTGATTAGTTTGCCGTCAATGGCAATCGTTCCGTTAAAGTCCAGCACAAGATGATGCACTGTTAAACTTTCATTAAAACCAGGTATATTAACTCTACTTTGTCACAACAATTATACTGAAAATCAGTACGATAGCTTAACTTTGAGTGTTGAAAAAAAAAGCGGGAACCGCTCTGATTCAGAA
>JAYVTB010000078.1:0-2599 GCA_043774805.1 Cyclobacteriaceae bacterium
TGGCCTACTTATATTCCTTACTTTCAAAGCAAAATACCACAAGCAATCAAGAATAATGCGTTATTGTTCAACTCATACGAAAGGTTCGGATGAGTATGACCTTCAACACACTACAGGCCGCTTCTGCTTCTTTCGTTCGGATACTAGCGGCTTCACCATGCGATTTGCCATCAATACCCGCTTCACCACGCGTGAGATACAACACCTTTACCTCATGACCTGCCGCACTGAATTTGGCCAGTGTGCCTCCGCATCCGCTCTCCGGGTCATCGGGATGACCGCCCACGCAGATCACCTTGAGCTTTGCACCTTCAGCGACAGATGTTGCCCCTGCTAATGTAGACAATGGCAATGCTCCGATACTTAACGCTGTGGCGTTCCTGATAAAATTTCTGCGGGTTGATTTCTTTTCAGCTTTCATGCGTCAATATTTAAAGTTCAAGATCAAGTGCGATTGATGCGTCTTGGTAAATTAGTGATTAAAGATTAAATTATTTGATGAGAAATCAATTGAATATATTCGTTCGGTTCAATTCATTTATAAGCGCCCGCTAAAAGAATAAACAAGTGAGATCGTTCAAGGCAAAAATTGAAATCATAGGAGTTAATCCTTACGTCCTTTTACCTGCTTCGGTTTTAGTCAGCATATTCAAAGAAGCAAAAAAAAAACAAAGGTCCTATTCCGGTGCGAGGAGAAATAGATGGTCATCAGTATACCCAAACCCTCGTCAAGTATAGTGGCCATTGGAGGTTGTATGTCAATACGCCCATGCTTAAAGCTTCAGAAAAAAAGCCTGGCGACACCGTAACGTTTCATATTGAATTTGATCCGGTTGAACGCATTATTCCAATGCATCCAAAACTGAAATCCACATTAAACAAGAATAAGGCTGCGAAGAAAATTTTTGATGCATTGCCTCCTTCCAGGCGAAAAGAAATCGTCCGCTACCTTAGCTTTCTGAAAACCGAGATTTCTGTGGAGCGAAACGTAGCCATCACTATTCACTTTTTGCTGGGCAAATCCCGATTTATCGGAAGAGATAAACCGTAAGTTTAGAGATGATATTAGCCCAAAAATTCTAAGACGCTAAAATTATTTTAAATTCGAAGGCGAAGGTGGTGTCTTTGTGCCTTCGTGGCAGATTCTTTCTTTTTGCTTGTATCATTTATTTAAGATTCCACCGTCAATAGTAAAAGCTGAACCCGTAATCCATGACGCTTCTTCAGAAACAAGAAACAATGCGAGGGAAGCAATATCTTCTGACTTACCTAATCGTCTCATTAATGTATTGTTAGCGGTTTGCTGCACGATGGTCTCGGGATTTTCAAATGCTTTTGCAGAGTCCCAGATCAAAGGCGTATCCACCGGTCCTGGGCACATGGCGTTCACACGAATAACTGGTCCATAATCCAGTGCCATCTCTTTCACCAACGCAATCAGTCCGGCCTTGCTCGCACAGTAGGCCGCATGGTTGGGGAAACTCTTAAAAGCCGCGATAGAACTGTTGATCAACAATGCTCCCTTCCCACTCTTCTGCATTTCCGGAATAGCAAAACGACTCAGGTAAAATACCGCATTCAAGTTAGTGGCAATCGTTTCATTCCAATCTGCAAAAGAAATATCAGTCACGGAGCCTAGTCCCAACTTCCCGGCATTGGTCACCACGATATCCAGTTTCCTGAAATGATGAATGGCCTGTTGCACCAACTTTTCATTCACCGCAATCTCTGTTACATCACCTGGCACAAACACGGCATTACCACCCTGCTCCTTCAACTGCTTTTCAAGTTCCCTACCTCTTTGTTCGTCACGTCCACTTAATATTACTGAAGCACCTTCACGCACAAATCGCTCGGCTATTCCTTTGCCCATGCCACTGGTGGCCCCGGTGATGATGGCGGTCTTTCCTTGTAGTCTCATTCCCATTTGCTATTTTACCTTAATATTAAGCTATGAAAAGAACACTCACCATTTTATTTCTTGCCGCTTGCGTAAATGTTTATGCCCAGCAAAACACACTGCCAACCTGGACGGATAAACTTAATTCATACGCCACCACCGACTGGCTGGTAAATTCCATCACGGTTAATGCAGAAATTTATCAGACCTCCGACAAAAAAGACATTGTACTTTTCAACGGATTGGTAAAACGTGTTTTCCGGATCGCACCTAACATTGCCTGCATCGATTACACCAACATGACGAACGGGCAACAACTGCTGCGCGCCATAAAGCCTGAAGGACGGATCACCATCGATGGTCATAATTATAATGTGGGTGGACTAGCCGGTCAAAAAGAAAAAGCGTATCTCCTACCGGAATGGGTGGATAACTATGAAGTCGGAAAAAATGATTTTCTGTATACAGGATATTCCATCTCATCCATTACTCCCTTTGTAAACTGGAAACCGAAGACCTGGTATCCTAATACAAAGAATCCATCGGGCAAAGCATTCACGTTACATTTTAAGTCTCCTCTGGCGGAATTGAAAGGTCTTGAAGTTAACTCTACTTTGTCACAACAATTATACTGAAAATCAGTACGATAGCTTAACTTTGAGTGTTGAAAAAAAAAGCGGGAACCGCTCTGATTCAGAA
>JAYVTB010000079.1:0-38433 GCA_043774805.1 Cyclobacteriaceae bacterium
GTGCTCACCCATAAAAATCCATAGTGATCCTGAATAATGCCCCACACACTGCTTTGCGGTAGTCCTTGATCTACTCCAAAATGTTGCACCTTCAATACTTCCTGGGCGGAAAGCAGGGAAGGTATCCACATCAAAAAAAGAAAGAAGAGGAGGCGGAGCATAATCAAAAATACAAATAAAGATAGGGCATATGGGGTATTGATGAGATCGAGTTCTCCAGAGACATTTGATTCACTGAAATGCCGTTCCACCCTAACCCTCACATTAACCAACCCTTATGAAAAAAGTCTTCGTGTCATTTGTCATTGTGCTGATGTTCGTAGTTGATGTTAGCACGGCCCAAACGCCTAACGATGATCTGATAAAAGCCTGTGGAGCTGGCGACATGGCATCCGTTAAGAAAAATGTTGAAGGTGGTGCCGATGTCAACTTCAAAAATGCCGGGGGAGCAACCCCCATTTCTTCCGCATACATGTGGCCAGATTTGACTGAATATTTGCTTAGCAAAGGCGCAGACCCCAATAGTGGAGACGTTCCTGCTTTAGTAAATGCATCGAGCTTTTATTCAGTAGACGTGATGAAACTTTTATTAAAAGCGGGTGCCAATCCCAACAAGGCAGGAGAGGTTAAAGTGGATTTGGCTGCAGGAGTGCGTAAGGCATTGGAGGACGAAAAAGCAAAAGGAAAGAAGGCGAACAAATACATGGTTAAGGCTTATGAAGATCAGCTTAAAAAAATGCCGGCTGGAAATTCCATGACCTTTACTGCCTTGGGGAATGCGTTGACCAATACGAATTGCGAAGAGTGTGTGGAACTTCTTCTAAACGCGGGTGCTAAAACAGATTTCAAAAGTGCCGTCACGGGGGGTAACTCCGTTCATGAAGTTGCTTTTAACTGGCAACCCGTTGAGGCCCGCATGGTTCGTATCAAAGCTATTGTAGACTACTATGAAAAAGCCTCGTTGCCGGTGCCAGCGTGGTATAAAAATTTGGATGTCTCCTCGTACGGAAGTGCGTATGGCATTTTAAAGTTATTAAAAGCTAAAGGAGCTGATTTTGAATACCTTGACAATAATAAAAGAACTCCGTTAACATCGGCCGTATTGCAACCGACACCAAACGAAGAAGTGATTATGGCGTTGGTGGATAATGGCGCCAATATGAAGGCAACGGGAAAAAACAATGACCCCACGGAGTTTTTTAATGAAACAAGAGACCCTGAAAAGATTAAAGTAAAATTTGATTTTCCTGGGGAAGGAAGAAATTCAAACAGTGGCGGAGGTTACAGTGCCAACATGGAACTCGTTAATCCGAAACCAAAAAGAGTGGCCCTCATCAGTTATTATCTCTATGACGCAGGGAAAGGTAAAGCCAATATAACCGGAACAGCCGCCTGGGTCACTTCAGAGTCAGCGGGCCAGAGTCAGGTGAATGGTTTTTATGACAAGAGTATTCAGTCTTTTAAAGACGCCTTTAAGCAAAACGGAATAGAGTTGCTAACCCCACATGAATTTTTGGATACTCAGGAGAAAGCAGAATTGTATTATGGGTTTGTTCAGGAGTCAGCAAAAAAAGAACACACCACGATTACCCGTTCAAAGTCACGCACGTCCACTTCGGAAACTCCTTATTTTGTAACCACAACGACCACTACAACTACCGCCACCGCAGGCACTTTAAAAGTTTGTCCATCGGGCATGGGATATCGTGAATTTTTTGTGGCCAATGAACAAGAAGATGAATCGGCCATCACAAACTTTCAGGGTGGTGTATTTACTGCGAATCGAAAACTTACCTCTAACCTTGGCTATGAACTATGCAAAGGATTAGGCGTGGATGCAGTAGTGGTTGTTTACATCGCAACGCGGAAGCCCAAACAATTTCAGGACGACTATGGGGTGAATGCAGTGGTAACGATGATGCTGGGACCCAACCCAGGTAAAAGTGCGGCTACCGATACAGAGGCAAAGAATCTGGGACAGTTCTATTGCGGAACAAGAACTTTTTATGGCTCACCAAAGATCTATAAAGAAGCAAAAGGAATATTCGGTCAATATGATGGAATGGGAAATGTATTGGCAGCCCATGCCAAAAAGATGAGCGCATATATAAATGGAAAAGAAAAAGATTCGGGAGAATGATTTCTCTTCATTCCTGATGATGTCTAGTTATACCGTTGGTTTGCATATCTGAACTGAAGCCCTCTTAAGTAAAGGCTTCAGTTATTTTTTGACAATGAATTTGTGCACAAGGTATCGATAACGCTTGATCACGAAACAGGTTTGTTGTCCTTCCTAACCAATCCTTTCGTATTATCATTCGAGTGGCGGTCGATGAGTTTATGCAGTGGATCGATGCCCGCCTTGCGTGGCTTTGATTTCACGGTAATGGTATACTCGTTTTCCTTTTGGGTGATTTTATGTTTCTTCAGATAGATCAAACTGTCCTTGCCGGCAATGTTTTTTCCATACACACCAATGTCAATCCAGTCGTTGATGGCCATGGGTGACTCAAGCCCCGTGCTGTCGGCACGCATTTTCTCTGCAGTCACTTTCAGCGTCACCACAAATTCGTTGTTTGATTTCTCTTCAAACTCCGCGGTCTCAGTTTTGTTTTCAAACAACGTGATGGTCTCAAACATATCGTGTATCAAATACTTCAGACTATCCGGTGTTACTTTTCGGATTTCGGTTAACAAATCGGCAGAGGTAGGATAGGGAGCATCTTTAAATCGCCACTGTTCATTGAAGCGATGGAAGGCCGCATTCACACTGTCCTCACCAATATAATCCTGAAGTGCAAAAAAGATCAATGATGCTTTTTGATAATGAATGTATCCCTGACCTTCTACAAACTCGAGTGGTTGTTCCTTCTTGCGCTCGCCCGCACGACCTTGCAGGTAGCGATCTAACTCATACTTCAGATATCTTTCAATGATCTCTGGGGGAAATTTATTTTTCAATACCATCAACGCAGAGTATTGCGACATGCTTTCGCTCAGCATGGCATTTCCTTTCACGCCTGCTTCCATCACCTGGTGGCCCCACCATTGGTGCGCGACTTCGTGGGCTGTTACATAATAAGTAAAGTCAATGTCCTTGTCAGGATCATCAATCTTGGCAATGAAACCTATTCCTTCTGAGAACGGAATGGTGTTGGCGAAAGATTGTGCAAACGTGGCATAGCGTGGAAACTCCATGATGCGCACCTGGCGGTATTGATACGGGCTGAAGTGTTTCTCATAGTAAGACAATGCATCTTTCATTCCCTCCATCATGTGATCAAGGTTATATTCATGACCGGGATGATAATAGATTTCAAGGCTGATGTCATTCCATTTGTCTTTTTTGACGAGGTAGTTGGCCGATACCATAGAGAAGAAATTGCACATCGGTGCATCCATGTTGTAATGGAAATAAACACGATTGCCTTCTTCCCATTGCTTCACGAGATAACCTGGTGCAATAGCAGTTTGTCCCTTCTCGGTGCTGATCTGCATGTTAAAATTGACGTGATCGGCATCATCGCCAAATAGACTCTGGGCCAGTCCACGCGGATCGGTGCGCTCCATCATGCGTTCCTTTTCCGGCAACTTCTTTTCCTTTCGTTTATTATCATCACCGATCTCATACCCTTCATTATAACCCAGTGATGGGAAATAACTATTGTTAAAGAATGTACCATTAAAGATGACCTGTGTATTCGACTTTGATGTTTCAACAAAGCCCTGTGTTACAAACACGGTTTTGAAATCCATGCGTACACTATCGCCCGGTTGAAGTGGTTCTTCCAGTTTATAAATGGTGTATTTGAACTTGTCGAACTTTTCCTTCACGCCATTCTTTCGATCGAATTTCACGTACTCCGTTTTTAATTCAGTCATCGCGTTTTCCTGGATATGAATGTCTGCGATGGGTTGATCGGTTTTGTTTTTCAAAATGAAATATCCTTCCGCAACAAAATCACGCTTCGATGGAAAGATATCCACCTTCATATCAATGCGGGTGATTCTTGGCTGGGGAAGAAATTCAAATTTCTTTAACGTGTTTTCATAGTCCACCTGCAGATCTTCGCGCTCATCGGAATTGGTGTATTCATTGAGTACGTTGGTATTGTAGAAAATATAAAAGCCAGTAGAGATGAACAGAATGATGGCAAAGCCCATCAATCGAACCAGCGATTTTGATAAGCGAAGTTTCCCCGACTTCCACCGCATGTTCATCACGGCTTCTGAGCCACGCACTGAGAAGATGACGGCCACCGCAAAAAGCAAAATCACAAAGGCAAACCAATACACCTGAAGCCAGGTGAAGGGTGTTACGAAATGCCCATACACATTCATGTCGGAGTAGGTGCCAAGGCTTCCGCTTCCAAATTGAAAGAGTGGATGCTCTAATCCCATCTGACCTAAGAAACCCACGAGGATGAAGAACGCAATGGCTACGGCAAATCCCAGGAACTTATTGTTCACCATCACCTGGATGAACATGGAGAGTAAGGTGTACAAGACGAGGAAGGCCAATGTTTCGGAATACAAGCTTCCAAAGTATACACCTAACTCAAACTTATAATAACCATAGGCGACCTGAATGATTACTCCGCAAACAATGAGGCCAAAGAGAAGAGTCAGGTACACCAACAACAATCCCAAAAACTTGGAGATGAGATTGATGAAGTCAGGCATCGGCATGGCATCGATGATCAGGTTGAGGTTTACCGCCCGTTCCTTCCACACTAGCTCGCCTGAATACAAAACGGCAATGATGACAAAGAATAGATTGAAGCCCGCCAGCAATCCCAACACGGAATAGGTGGTCGGGTAGGAGCTGGTACCATAGAGTTCATTCATGTTCATGGCATTCAAAAACATGAGTAACATGCCGGCCACCACAATGGCAATGAATGGAATCTCTTTGAACACCATCTTAAAATAAAATAGCGTGAGTCTTATCAATTGCCCGATATGTGTTGAAAGCCCCGTGAACTGTTGTGCAATCGGGATTTTTGTTTCTTCCGGTTTGATCATCAGTCGCTCTTCCTTCACCACCCGTGTTTTGAAGATTGAACTGCGAACTACATTAAAACTAAATGCGAAATGGTTAATGAGTAAGATCACGATACCCACACCGATCCAGATCAACCGGTTGTAAACAATGTATCCTTCAAATGGAATCTGTAGCGAGTTTCGTTCTCCGGGTGTCCAGTACTGTGTTACAAAGCTGAAGGCACGCACCCCAAACGGATCGAGAAGAGCCGCGATTTCTTTTTGCTCCAGGTCGCGCAGCATCGATTGGCTGGCGAGGTAAAGCACCAGCAATAAGATGCCTTGTGTATAAATCACAATCGACTTCCTGCTGAGTGCACCACTGGCGAAAAAGATGGCCCCCGTAAAAAACATGTTGGGTACAACAAAAATCAGGAAGGGTTTCCAATAGGTGATGATGTTGAATGAAAGCATCCGGTCCGCTTCACGGTTAGGAAAAAGATCACCGATCATGAAGGCCAGTGGTAAGCTCGTAGCCACCAATAACAGGACCACCAACGATCCCCAATAGCGGCCCATCAGGTAAGCGAATTTTTTCATGGGCGTGCTGAATAAGATCGCTTCGGTGTTGTGTTCAAAATCACGAAGCACGGCAACGCCCATAATCGCGGAAGCAATCAATGACATGAACACGGCCATGATGGCGATCATCTGTGCAATGACAACCGGTGCATTTTCTTTCACCTGGCCTACGCCTCCGCCAATCTGAACGACATCGGTGGTTACAGCCAGTATGCACATCGTGAACATGATCGCGAAGTAGATGTAATTGGCCGCTCGTGCCCTTCTGTATTTTAGTTCGAACAGGAATATATCTTTAAACATAGTTTAGTCCTTAGTCGTGAGTAGTTAGTCCTTAGTATCAGCGCTGACTTCTTTGGATGATCCGAATACATGGGTGAAATAGACATCTTCCAGGTCGGCAGTCGTGCGATCGAAAGATGAATCAGGTTGTCCATCACTCAACACGGTGATTTCAGGGCGGCCGGCAATCAATCTTTCTGAGATGATGTTAAACCCGTTGCGGTATTCTTCCAGTTCTGATTTGTTGATGCGCTTCTTCCACACCTTGCCTTCTACTTCTGCAATGGCATCCAGCGGACTTCCTTTATAAAGAACCTCGCCTTTATTGATGATGGCCATATCCGTACATAGTTCTTTCACATCTTCCACAATGTGTGTGGAAAGAATGACGATGGTGTTTTCACCGATCTCGGAAAGGAGATTCAGGAACCTGTTTCGCTCAGCGGGGTCAAGGCCTGCTGTGGGCTCATCCACAATAATGAGTTTAGGATTGGCAATCAATGCCTGGGCTATGCCGAAGCGTTGTTTCATCCCTCCTGAAAAACCGCCCAGGTTTTTATTGCGTGCTGGCCAAAGGTTGGTTTTGTGGAGCAGTGCCTCTACCAATCCCTTGCGTTCACTTTTATTGCTGATGCCTTTCAACACCGCAAGATGATCCAGTAACGTAATAGCATCAATCTTTGGATACACGCCAAACTCCTGTGGTAGGTAACCTAATATTTTGCGAACCTCTTCTTTTTGTGTCAGCACATTAATATCACCCAGCGAGATACTGCCGCTGTCTGCTTCCTGCAGGGTAGCGATGGTGCGCATGAGTGATGATTTACCGGCACCGTTCGGACCAAGCAAACCAAACATGCCCTGGTTGATGGTAAGGGTTACGTCTTTTAATGCCTGCACTCCATTGGAGTAAGTCTTGTTGAGGTCTTGTATAATCAGTTGCATAATGGGAATTTCAATAAATGGTTGGGATATTGATGGTCGGTTACGCGATCAAGTAACAAAAAAATCCAACGTATTACACGTAGGATTTTGAGTTTTGTTTTGATGTGAGGCTACCGTCCGGCCAATCGCTCCTTTGTTTTCATTTCTATAATAGCTTCCTTGAATATTCAAATTACTTTTTTGCGTTATGTTGAACAACATGAGAAATACCTTTACCGGATTACTGCTTTTGATTCCCCTCTTTTTTACGCTTGCATCTTTTCGATCGCAGTCCGCTAAGGATATGGCTATTGAAATTGGAACAGGAAGAATCGATATCACACCCGACCATCCTGTACGACTTACCGGCTATGGCAATCGCACTACACCGTTTGATAGTGTCGAACAAAAGTTATGGGCCAAGGCACTGGTGCTGTATAAAAAAGGAAAACAACCGATGGTGTGGGTGACCGTGGATATTGTTGGCTTCCCCGGATTCGTTTCCGATGAATTGTTTACACGTGTTTCCAGTAAAATCGGATTAACGGATCGTGCACAGTTGGTCGTATCGGCTACGCATACCCACAATGGTCCTGAGACAGGCGTGTTGTTGAATATTTTTGGTAAGACCCTGCCGCCTGATCAATTGGCAGATGTAAAACTGTATCGGGATAATTTGCTCAATAAACTGGAACAGCTAGTAGTGAAGGCTTATCAAGCGAAAGTACCTGGCAAATTAAGTTGGGCGAAAGGGTCTGCTTCCTTTGCCATGAACCGCAGGGTGATAGAGAATGGTGTATGGAAAACTTTCGGAGAGACACCTGCTGGCCCAGTAGATAATGATCTGCCTGTATTGCGTGCGGTGGATCAAAAAGGAGGCACCATTGCTTTGCTCCTTAACTATGCATGCCATGGCACCACGTTGGTACCCGAGCACAATTTCATTCATGGTGATTGGATGGGTGAAGCTCAGCAGATGTTGGAAGAAAAATATCCAGGTGTGACTGCGATGGTAGCATTGGGATGTGCCGGTGATGCCAACCCAACACCGCGCGGTGAATTCAAGCACGTGCATCAGCATGCCACTAAAATTACCGAAGAGATCAACCGATTGGTGAGTGAGAATAAATTCATTGCACTTAATTCTATTCCAACGGGAAAGTTGAAGAGAGTTGAACTCGCTTTCGTACATGTGCCCGATGCGAAGGAATTCGTAGAGTTATCAAAGCTGGAGGCCGCTCTCGGGTTGTATGCGCGCAACAGCCTTGAAATATTGGCGCGGGGTGGGTCCATTTCTCCTACTATGTCGTACCCTGTGCAGGTGTGGAGTTTCGGAAATCAGCTCGCGATTGTTTTTCTCGGTGGGGAAGTGGTCGTGGATTACAGCCTTCGCATCAAGCGTGAATTCAACAAAGACAAAATGTGGGTCAATGCCTACACGAATGATATTTCAACCTATATCGCCTCTAAAAGATTGTTTCCTGAAGGGGGTTATGAAGTTGATGGTTCCATGCCCTACTACGATCATCCATCTCGCCTGACGGAAGACACGGAAGACAGGATTATGAAAGCCATCCATGAATTGATGCCAAAGGAATTCAATAACTAGAGTGAACTGTTATCCGTACTAACACGGATAAAGAATACCCAATAGTGGGTATTTCTTTTGCTTGCTGAATATCAGAACTTTATTATCAGTTTAATCAGGAACAGGAAGTAGTTTAGGTACTTGTAAAAGGAAGCTCTTCGCAAGAGGAGCTTCCTTTCTATTTTTAAATCGTGTTCAAGTAAATTACAACGCCAGGTCTGCTTATGTGAGATTGTTTTTTATGGCCACCTTAACCGCGTCTACTTTGCATGTCACGTGCAGCTTTTTATAGATGCTGCTGATCTGGTTGCGCACCGTGTTAGGACTGACCATCAGTCGCTCAGCAATTTCACGGTAGTCAAGCCCGTTGACCAGCCCCTTCAATACTTCTATTTCTCTCGGTGTTAGTTCATGATTGATGGTGTTCGCAACAGCTCCTCCCGAACTATTCATCATCAGTTTTAATGCCTTGCGCGCTATGGATGGGCTCATGGGCACGGCTTTAAATTCCTTTACCTGCTCAATGTGGTGAAGGATGGATTCCGTTGTTTCATCCTTTAGAATATACCCTGATGCTCCTGCTTTAATGGCCTCAAATATTTTGTCATCGTCATCAAATACGGTGAGCATAATAAATTCTGTTGCAGGATAAATCGCTTTGCCAATACGTACGGCATCAATTCCATTTTTTCCCGGCATATCTAAATCCATGAGCACCATTTCAGGAATTTGATCAATAGCACGTGCTTTCATCTTTTCCAGGAAATCATCTCCGTTCTGTGCGGTAAACAGAATTTCAATTTTGCCCGAATACTCCAACTCCAGTGATCGGCTGACCCGATTCACACGATTGTCATCAACAAGGGCAATTCGGATCATAGTACAAAGTAAGAATCGGTAAGGCTTAAAAGATATAGTACGTTTGCACTAACCATAAATGATTTTAATACGTGTTCCTTTGTCTCTGGATGATTCAATCTCTATCGTAGCACCCACTTCCTGAAGGCGAAGGTTCAGGTTCTTTAATCCATAATGGTCTTCCTTGTTTAAGTCCTCCACCGATAAACCTTTACCATTATCATAAAGACTCATCTCGAAACAACGTGTTGGGGAGCTTTCAAAGGTAACATCCACACGTGACGCTTCACTGTGCTTATTGATATTGTTTACTACTTCCTGACAACACCGGTAAATATTCAGAACAACTTCATTGGTCATGGTCATTTCTGATTGTATATCATCTTGAATATGATAGGGAATGAGTAAATGAGACTTGATATATACTTTTAGTTTGTCGGCCAGGTCGGTGTTGGTGATCACATTGTCATGAAGTGTCCAGATCGTTTCGCGAAGGCCAGACATGATATCGTGTGCGTTTTCCTTTACTTGTTGGAGATCATCAACAATACCTTCATCAATATTCTTGTGTTTTAAAACCCAATCTATTTTGGTGCTGACAAAACTCACCATCGATCCTACATTGTCGTGGAGGTCACGACTAATTCTGTTTCGCTCATTTTGAAGCCGTTTCATTTCTTCCAGTTTAAATCGTTGTTCCGCTTCCTGAGCAAACAACTTCCGTCTATACCGTTGACGTGACACTCCGTAGGCAGCCGCAGCGATAAGGGTTATGCTGATAACACCCAACGCGATCGTAAACCACCAGGTCTTCCAATAGGGAGGAATGATTTCAATTTGCAACGTGGTGGGTGTTTCACTCCAGACACCATCATTGTTGCTCGCTTTCACCTCGAGGCGGTATTCACCTGGTGGAATGTTTGCATACCGCGTAACTCTATTGTTGTCAGAAAAGACCCAACCATTGTCAATGCCAGACATGCGCCAGGCATATTGATTCTTTGCCGGATCGGTAAACTCAAGTCCTGCGAATTCAAAACCAAGTGTGTTGCTGGTATAATCTAATGTCAGTTTTTTTTGTACCCAATATACGGTATCCGTTAGGTAAGGTTTATCATTGATATTGATCCGGGTAATCTGGGCAATGGGCACTTCCTTATTGTCTCTGATGTCTTCAGGATAAAACGAATTGGTGCCATTGATGCCTCCAAAGAATAATTCTCCTGATGCACTTTTAAAATAGGCTCCTGTATTAAATTCATTCGACTGCAGCCCATCGGCTACAGAAAAATTTCGAAATGATTTTTTCTTGTGGTCAAACCGGGTGAGTCCTTTATTATGACTGAACCACATGTTATCTTGATGGTCGCGAAGGATTCCATAAATAAAATCATTGACCAAAGGGCTGCCTGTTCTGAGGGTCTTTTCTATTTCTCCATTCTTCATCAGTATATAAAGGCCACTGATGGTGCCCATCCATATTTTCCCTTCACTGTCTTCGCAAATTGTTTTCACCGGCTGAGTGATATCAGGGGACCCTTTAAGCCATTCCTCGTTCCCTGTTTTCTTCACATAGTAACCACGCATCGTACCCACCCAGATGGAATTGTCCGTATCGACATAAATACTACTAATCACCTCGTTGGGAAACGTGTGTAGCAGTGTGAACGTTGGCCCTTTGTCATTACGGTAGGTTAACTGAATCAAATTGCTTCTGCAATTGAACACGATACTCCCCTGACCAAAAGGAATAGCTACTGGAAAAACATTGCCCATTAAATCAGGGATACCGGTGTCTCTTTGGATTGCCGCGGAGAGATTTTTAAAGGTTTGATTTTTGTAATCATAAATACCATAAATATCATGAGACTCAGTGAAAATCATAAACAGGTTAGCGCTATCAAGCCCGATGATTGCATGAACCATGTCGCCCGGGATAAGCCGAGGTGAAAGATCTTTTCTGATGTGTCCTTTGGACTTGCTAAAGATATCGAGACCATTATCATAAAAACCAGTAAAGACTAAATCATGCCCATCGGCATAGATGGATTTGACAATGGCACCTCTATTTCCCGCTGACCGATAATGCTTCCATTGAGGTACGTTCGGTGAATATCTTTTTAGACCATCGCCATTCGTTCCAATCCAGATATTACCGGATTTATCCTTAAACAAGGATTGAATAATCATAAAATCATCTTCCTCTTTGGAGAACGAGGTGTAGTGCTCTCTAAAACTTCGATCAGGATCGTTGTAAACATGAATTCCTTTGGGAGTGCCAATCCAATATTCATCTTTATTTACCTGTATGATTTTAGTTGGATATGGAGTCTCAGAAATTTTCTTTTTCGTGAGTGGATAGGGTAGTCTTTCCATGTTGTCTTCAAGGGTATTGAACCGCAACAATCCCTTGGTTGTCCCAATTAGTAAAACGGAATCGCTAGCTGCGCACAAAGCACCTAGTTCTATGCCAACACCAATGACGGTGAATTTTTCTGTACTAATATCGAATGAGATTAGGGAAGTACTTCCTTGTGTTATCCAAATTCGCCCGTTGCTATCCAACATCGCATCTCTTGAGTATTCATGGTTTCTCCATGCTTCGTTGCCTTGCATCGAAAATTTACCTGCCCGTTGATTTGTTTTTACATTAAACTTCATCAACCCTTCGCCCCCAATCCAAACCCATACAAACCCCTCTTTATCTTCTCCTATCGTTTTATTTAAAATGCTTTTGTTCAATCCATCATACCGGAATAGCGATCGAAATTTTCCGCTTTCTCTGTCATACTTATCGAAACCCTGATCGTGCGTAAGCCAGACATCACCGAACTGGTCGATGGCCATGTGACTGGTAGAGTTTCCGCCAATGGAAAGTGAATCAGAAGGATTGTTGCGATAGGTATTAAATGAATATCCATCAAACCGACACAAACCATCTGAGGTGCTCACCCATAAAAAGCCGTCCTTATCTTGCGTGATGTCCCATACGGTGCTTTGGGGTAGCCCCTGATCTACACCATAGTTTTTTACCTTAAGAGCTTTCTGAGCGGCAAGTTCATAAGGCAATAAGAGTATAAATAAAAGGAAAACAGGATACCGCATTAGTTAAAAATACTAAAAAAGATTAGTGCAAGTGCACTATTGATGCACTACCCGTGACGCTGTTCATTTGTATAAACCCGAATCTCATGAAAATATTAAAATTATTAGCTTTTGTGTTGATCACATTTAATCTGTGTGCCCAATCCAATGATGAATTACTGATTAAGGCTTGCCTGCAAGGTGACCTGGCTGCTGTGAAAAAGGCAGTGGAAGCAGGCGCCAATCCTAACGCGGTAGGTGCCACCGGTGGACGCCCTTTGCCATCGAGTTGGTTCTGGCCTGAGATCACCCAATACCTCATCGATAAAGGAGCGAATCCCAATGATGGAAATTCACCTGCCCTTGTGATGGCTTCGCGCTACTATTCCATTGATGTAATGAAAATTCTTTTGAAAGCCGGGGCTGATCCCAACAAGCCACTGATTGTAAACACGGATCCTAGTGCAGCCATTAAGAAACTTTTGGAGGATGAGAAGGCCAAAGGTAAAAAGGCTAACAAAATAGTGATTAAAACCTATGAAGATATGATTGAAAAGGCGGGAGGTGGAAATGCGCAAGCGCAGGGTACCACGCCTCTTCAAATGGTAGTTGCCTTTACCAATTGTAAAGAGTGTGCCGAACTACTACTCAATGCAGGCGCAAAGACGGATATAGGGGATGCCAATAATAGAAATATGTTGCACACCCTGGCTTTCAGTTGGATTGGCAACGCCCAACGTGTAGAGATGATCCAAAAGAATACTCCATACATGGAGCAGGCAGGAGCAAAGGTCCCGGGCTGGTATCACAATCTTGATCCATCTAAGTATGGAACAGCAGGCGATATGATTGCATTGCTTAAGAATAAAGGAGTAGATATTTTAAAGCTCGATAAATTAGAAATGTCACCGCTTCAGTTGGCATTATCAAGGGATGAGAAGGTTCCAAGTGAGGTACTCCTTGGTTTTATTAATAATGGGGCCAATGTCAATGAGGATGTTAAGAGGAGAGGGTCTATTGTCGTTCAGGCTGCCGCTTATGGTTCGCCTGAAGTGATGGCTGCCCTGATCGCCAAGGGTGTTGATATTAATCATGAAGATGCCGTAAGCGATGGCGAGGAGAACTGGAAAGGTTACACGGCTTTAATCAATGCTACGAAGACAGATAACTTACCAACGGTTAAGTATTTGGTAGAGAACGGTGCAAAAGTCACCAACGGTGTAAATGGAACGGGTACCATATACAGCTTTAAAAAGAATACGAAGTGTACAGGGTATAAGGTGAAAAATAAATCGGTTATCTTTTTTGCTATTGAAACCGGAGACATGGAATTAGTGAAATACCTGATTGAGGCTAAAAATTTAAGTTGGAAAAACATCGAGCCCATGGAATATGAAGAACCGAAGGGAATGACGCATAATGCAGAAGGATGTTTTCCTTTCGGGGTTTTTGCACCGCCAGCTTACGCAAAAAAAATTGGCAATGAAGAAATGCAGAAATACCTTAAAGATGCAGACCTGGGACTAGGTTTTTTTAAGAAGTGATGATGAATTGATTGGTAAACAAAAGCCTCTTTTCGAAGAGGCTTTTGTTTTTATATCAATTTCGATCATTAGTACCTGCTGGCGAATCCATGAGTGATTCGCAGTTAATGGTTTTGTCTGGACAATTACAGCACCACATTTACAATCCTTCCCTGCACCACAATCACTTTCTTGGGAGCTTTACCTTCGGTCCACTTTAAAACAATTTCCGAGGCCAGCACCACTTTCTCAATATCTTCTTTCGGCATGTCTAAGGCGAACTCCATTTGAGCGCGCACTTTTCCATTGATAGAGATTGGATAACTGAACGTACTTTCGATCAGGTATTGCTCATCGTATTTCGGGAACGATGCATTAAGTACCGTATCGGTATGACCCAGCAATGACCACAACTCTTCTGCCACGTGTGGCGCAAAAGGCGAGAGGGCGATTACCAATGGTTCGATGATTTTGCGCTTGTTGCATTTCAACGAACTCAACTCATTGGCACAAATCATGAACTCACTCACTGAAGTGTTGAACGAGAAGTTCTCAATATCCTGTTCTACTTTCTTCAAGGTTTTGTGAAGCACTTTCAACTCATCACGCGTAGGTTCAGCATCACTTACTTTGAATTTGCCGGTAGGATCATGTGATAGATTCCAGAATCTGCGTAAGAATTTGAATACACCGTCAATGCCCTGTGTGCTCCACGGTTTGGATGCTTCCAGCGGACCGAGGAACATTTCATACATGCGAAGTGTGTCGGCACCGTAATCGGTGATGATCTGGTCTGGGTTCACTACGTTGAAGTAGGACTTGCTCATTTTTTCAATGGCTGAGCCGCAGATGTATTTGCCGTCATCTTCTAAAATGAATTTAGCGTTAGCAAAATCAGGTTTCCATCTTTTAAAGGCTTCAGTATTAAGCTCTAACCCGTCAACTATATTAACGTCAACGTGCAGACTTGTATCTGGAAGAATACCTTCACTATAATTCAAGACTATTTGATTTTGAATAAGTCCAATTTTTGAAAATAACCCTAAGTCGTCTTTTAAAAGATCAAAGATTTCATTCCCAAGCCTTTGGTTAACAGCGTAGGGAGCTTCCCTTCTATTTTTTGATATAAAAATCTGAGGTAACAAATCACTGGAAATATCCGTAACAGAATATTTTAATCTATACACAAACCTCGAATCACCTGTAATCTTTCCTTGATTAATCAACTTCTTAAATGGCTCATCAAAATTCAGATAACCTAAGTCATGCAATACTTTTGTCCACAAGCGGGCATACAATAAATGTGCTACGGCATGTTCTGAACCACCGATATAGACATCCACCTGGTTCCAGTATTCCAATGCTTTCTTGTCCGCGAAAGCGTTTTCATTATGCGGATCCATATAGCGTAAGAAATACCACGCTGCTCCAGCATGCGTAGGCATCGTGTTGCTATCACGCTTTTGATCGGGTGCCCCGCCTGCCTGGCGGGCAGGAAAGTTGATCCAGTCCTGCAGGTTGGCCAACGGACCTTCACCGTTACCCGATGGCTTGAAGTTGTTCGAGGGAGGTAACTCCAACGGCAACTCACTTTCTTTCATCGCATAAGGCACATCGTCTTTATACACCACCGGGAATGGTTCTCCCCAATACCGCTGACGGCTCCATCCTGCATCGCGCATTTTATAATTCACCTGTCGTTTGCCGATGCCCATTTCTTCCAGCTTGTTCGCGGCCGCGTCAATGGCATCGCGCATGATCATGCCATTGAGGAATCCAGAGTTTTCAAGAATGGCATCTTTGGTCGGGTTGGCTTCTTCACCATTGTAATGTGAGCCAATGATATTGGTGATGGACAAATTGAAATGCTTTGCGAATTTATGATCGCGCTCATCACCACACGGCACGGCCATGATGGCACCCGTTCCGTAGCCAGCCAATACATACTCACTGATCCACACCGGAATCTCTCTGCCATTGAAGGGATTGATAGCATAGGCACCCGTAAATGCACCCGTGATTTTTTTCACTTCCGCCATGCGATCTATTTCCGAACGGCTCTCTACATACTTCAGGTATTTATCAATTTCTTCTTGCTGTGCGGGCGTGGTGATTTGTTTTACCAACTCATGCTCGGGTGCTACGACCATAAAGTCAACACCAAAGATGGTATCGGGACGCGTGGTGAAAACGGTTAAAACCTCACCCCCCGGCCCCCTCTCCGGAGGAGAGGGGGAGGTGAGCTCCGATTTAAGTTTTTCCAATACTGAAGAAAGATTGCTTAATACTTCGTCATTTGTAAAACGAATTACTTTGAATCCTTCATTCGTTAGTATTGAAGTGCGCTCTTCATCTTCTCGTTTTTGATTTTCATGAATCGGGCCATCGATTTCGACCACTAATTTTTTTTGAATACAAACAAAGTCAGCAATGAAGCGGCTGATGGCGTGTTGCCTTCTGAATTTGAAGCCCAGCTTTTCATTTCTTACCGCTTGCCAAAAAACATCTTCTGCTTCGGTAGGGTTTTTCCTGTTTTCACGAACGTTATCCTTTAGAGAATTCCATGTTTTAGAATCCGTGGTAAAAATGAAATCCTGAGCATGCACCTCTTCCGAAGCCCTTCCCCTCTCCTCCGGAGAGGGGCCAGGGGTGAGGTCCTTTGGGAGAAGCTCAAAATCAATTCTCGCCCCCACACTCTTTCCAATCCAGTTGCGCTGAATTTCTTTCATCGACTCGCTGAAATCAATTTCATCCAACCCTTTCAACAAGCGCTCGGCATAATCGGTAATGCGCAAACTCCACTGGCGCATTTGTTTTTTCACTACGGGAAAACCCCCGCGATAACTTACGCCATTGATTACTTCATCATTGGCCAGCACCGTGCCCAATGCCTCACACCAGTTCACATCCGTATAAGCGAGATAAGCCAACCGATACTCCATCAAAATCTCCTGTTGTTCTTTTTCAGTATACGCTTTCCAATCGGAGGCAGAGAAATTTTGAATTTTGAATTTTAAATTTTGAATAATATCATTCACATTTCCTTCCGCTTCAAATATTTTAATCAGCTCAGAGATTCGCTCTGCCTTTTGCTTTTTACGATTGAACCAGCTATCGAAGATTTGTAAAAAGATCCACTGTGTCCAGCGGTAATATTTCGGATCGCAGGTTTGCACCTCGCGACTCCAGTCATAACAGAAACCAATGTTTCCCAGTTGTCTTTTGAAATTGCTTATGTTATCAGCTGTAGAAATAGCAGGGTGAATTCCATGCTCTAATGCATATTGTTCCGCAGGCAATCCAAACGCATCGAAGCCCATCGGGTGCAATACATTAAAGCCCTTTACTCTTTTAAAACGTGCAACAATATCAGAGGCGATGTATCCCAGCGGATGGCCTACATGCAAGCCTGCTCCGGATGGGTAGGGGAACATGTCGAGCACATAGTATTTGGGTTTGGAAGTATCATTGGAAATTTTATAAACCTCCTTTTCAATCCAGGTTTTGCGCCATTTCTCCTCAATTCGCTTGATTTCGTCTTTCGTGTATTCGGCCATAATTAAAACAATTCAATTTTTCGGACTGCAAAAATAACCCAATTCGTGGGTTTTTAATTGAAGATTCAAAATTCAAAATATAGTCGTGATTTTACCCTTAGCTTTCAACATTCCCGTTAATGCGAATACTTAAACATAAAACTTAATGAACGAAAAGACTTTTTTCAAAATACGGCTTTATTTCACGGCTGTCGTAAGCGTGGCCATTTGGTCACTCCTGGTCTGGAACCATTATCATGGAGGTGTACCAAGCCATCACTTATTGGCGCGCAAAGACATGCCTTCTATCTCCAATGGGTGGGGAGCAATTGTACTTCCTTTGCTGGCCTGGTTTCTATCGTATCGCGTACAGAAAAGACTTGATAAAAATACAACTGCAACCTCGATTCCAACAGAGATTCTCTATGGCTTTTTTGGCGCATTATTGTTCGGCATAGTGCTATCCACCTTTTACACATGGGGTTATAAAGATATTCCGGGTTACATGATCAATGGGCTCTTATTATTAGAATTGTTCTTTCCCATTTACCGTGCTGAGTGTCTGCTGGGTTTTGTGATGGGCATGACCTTTACCTTTGGTGCCGTGCTTCCTACTGTGGTGGGCTCCGTGTTCGCATTAATCGGGGCAGTCCTTTATCTCTTTGTTCGTTCTTTGCTTTTAAAATTTTTGAACGCAGCATTGCCGGATAAGAAGTAAAGCCTTCGCATTAGGACTTATTCATGCAAACAAACAGTAAAGCCGTTGTCGTTAAATTGCTTCCTGGATTTTTTAGTATCTGATTTTTCTTTGCGTTTGAGTCAAAGCAGTAAAGCATCCGGCATATTTCTCCCTAAAATGCAGAACAAATAAAAACTGCTACTGTATGCGCTATACCTCAATCAAAAAAGTCTACATGACCTGTATCCATATCATAATAAGCACCAACAATTCTGATTTCGCCTTGTTGTTCCATTTCCGTTAATATCGGGCTCTGCTGGCGGATGGTTGCTACGGTGAGCTTTATATTCTCATGAATGACCATATCGACAAACTCAGGATTTTTAGAAGTCTTCTCGCCATGATAATGATGACAAGCTTCTACTGCGGGGGTAATCTTCTTCAGTAACGCAGTAAGATTGCCAAGCGATACTCTATCGATAGCACCTTTAATGGCACCACAATATTCATGACCGATAACCAACACCAGTTTGGCGCCTGACACTTTACAACTGAACTCCATGGAACCCAGAATATCTTCATTCACAATATTGCCAGCTACGCGTGCAACAAATAAATCTCCAATGCCTTTGTCGAAAACATCTTCCACTGGCACCCTTGAATCGATACAGGATAAAATGATGGCCTTTGGAAATTGACCGTTTACCGCATCACGGATTTGTTTCGAGTGATCACGTAACGTGAGAGAGCCCGCGAGGAATCGCTCATTTCCATCTTTCAAACTTTGCAGTACCTCATCGGGTGTAAGTCGATTCTGTTCTTCGGCTGACAATACACGTTCGATGAGAGGTTGTTGGTTTACTTCCATGAGTTTATAATTTAAAAAACAGTGCGTAAGATACTACTGGATTTAAATTTATGGTGTTAATTCTTTTAACTTTCTGTAGCGATTTCGTCAAAATAATTTGACAAATACTATGAGTAAACTAATTTGGGTGGCCATGGCATTTCTGGCAGGAGCATTTTTACCAATCCAGGCAGGTTTAAATTCCAAGCTGGGTAGAGCGGTAGAAAGCCCTCTTCATGCTTCGATGTTTTCATTTATTGTTGGCACCGTTGGAATGATTGTTTACATACTCCTCGCCAGGCAGACATTTTCGTGGGAAGGAATCAGGGAAGCACCGACTTACGTTTGGGTAGGAGGCTTGATGGGAGCGTTTTATGTTACGGTAATTATCCTCGCCTTTCCACGTTTGGGGCCAGGCCTCACATTTGGTTTGGTAGTAGGCGGTCAAATGATCATATCGATCTTGTCAGAGCATTATAATGTATTGGTTACCCAACAACAGCCGATTAGTCTGATGAAAATAGCAGGCATTGTGTTGGTCATAACAGGTGTGATCATCATAAGACGATCATAAACTTATGAACGTCTCTCCCAAAAGTTAATGACTGTGTAACGATTATGTTCGCGCTACTTAACTACGGCCATTGCCAGGCCGTCCGGTCCAGCTAACTTGATTTTGTTAACAACCTCCAGCGTCTTGAGGTCAACCACCGCTACATAATTATCAGGAGTGCAACCGATAAAGGCACGTGATCCATCGCTGTCCACCAGGATGCCGGCACCGCCATGACCGAATGGTATGCGCTTTATTTCTTTGCGCGATGCTACGTCAAAAACAAAAAGATCGCCTGTGCGCAAGCTGGATACGAGAACACGCTTGCCATCTGGTGTAAACAGCAATCGGTTGGCTCCTTCTACATGTGCTTCCAGTCTGGCGATTTGTTTCTTACCAATCACGTCAACAATTGAAATGGTTCCATCTGCTGCTGCAGCGGTCCATAGCTGCTTACCATCAGGAGATACATCAAATCCTTCGGCACCTTTTGAAACTGAAACTACGGTATGAGTCCATTCATTGCGCAACGGTGTTCCAGGTGGTGGAGGTCCCATGGGTCCATTGCCCGGAGCCATCAATGTGTCCACCAGGATGCTTACCGTTCCTGCATTCACGTTGGTGGTATAAATTCTTTTCGCATCGGGAGTAACGTAGATCATGTGCGTCCTGTTTTCACCGGTGCCCATACTCCAATCGACTTTTCTGATAGCGGGGTCGTAGCGGCCAACTGCTTTGGCACCTTCGGCTGAGAACCACACCTTGCCATCGACAAAGGTTATTCCATGTGGACCAATGAGTGGTCGCGTGTCAATGTTGGGCAATGATTTTTGTGCGACCAGATCAATGACATTGATTTCATACGAACGACCGCCTCCGGTGTTGGTAACATAAGCTGTCTTTCCATCAGCCGAGGCAATTACTTCATGAGGATCCGGACCCACCGGTACCTGACCAATAATCTTATACGTTACCGGATCAATGATGGCCAGGATATGGTCACCTTTTGAGAGGGCTAACAAATAGCGTTTCTCTGAGTGCTGTGCTAGTAAATCGCCCGCACTACTAACGAGCGCAATCAATAAAAGAGGAGTCACCAGTTTCTTCATTAAGGAAGTTACTGATTTATCCATTGCTTTCGCGGACGGATGAGCGATATTCTTTCTCATATGATGTCAGAATAAAAGCATAATCACTACCAGCACTGCGCCACCCAGCGTAAAGTATAAACCCTTCTTGAAAACATCGGTCGATGGCAGGAACATCCAGAATGCGGAAATCACAAAGAATAACAGCGATACACCAAAAAAGATATTGAGAAAGAAGAGGGGGCTGTCAGTAGTGGCCTTATGCAGTTTGGTCAGATTTTCCAGGGCCGCAGGTAGTTCCTTAACTGTAACGACTGCTTCACCGGTAGTGGTATTGAATGTTCCCTGGCGGAAGTACTGGATTCCATTTTCAGATTTATCTATTTTAAACTCGCGGATACGCAGTGCGCGGCCGAGGTCTTCTGGTTTGATATCTGCAGGCAACGTTTGAGTTTTGGTTTTTTCAACTTTCAGGAAATCGGTGTTTCGAAAGATCATGATTATACCGCTCATCGAATAGATGGCCATAATGCCAGCGAGGAAAAAACCGAGATAACGATGATAAACACGCATGGAGAGACTTAGGTTACTCATATTTAAAATACTTAGTTTATGGGTTAGACAAAGATAAGACGAAGGATATTCCAGGCCGCAAAATCTTTTTTGCCCAATTAAAAGATATGCTCATCCACCTGGCTTTACAATTTTGAATAGTTTTGAATTTTAAATCTTGAATTACCCCAACCAAAGATCAATCGCCTTCGTCACTACCGGTGCAAATGGCAAATCAATTTTCTTTCCTTGCTTAGCGGAAGCATAAGCAGCATAAATTACTTCCAATACTTTGCGGCCTAACTCGCCAGTCACGAGGGGTTGTTTGTTGTTGCGCACACAATCAATAAAATGTTTCAACTCGTGCGGATAACCTTGATTGAATGCTTCTTCAAAAACGGGGAAGCTCCAGCCCGTAGTAGTGTCTGCTTTCTCCATAGCATAACCGAATCCCTTTCTGCTATACGCCAGTGCGGCATTGCCACGGAATAAGTCGGCCTGCATCAGTCCATCGGTACCATACACTTCGCAATGGTCATCCATACCTCCATGACGCGCCCAACTGTTTTCAGCAACACCAATAGTACCATTTTCAAATTCCACAATCACCACGGAGTTGTCTTCGCCTTTCGTTCTTCCTTTGTGCAGCACCGTAGACATGGTGGCCATTACATTTTTGACCTTAGCACCATTCAACATCCAGATAAACCAACCGAATGCATGACAGCCCATGTCCATGAGCACACCACCTCCGGCCAGGTTCACATCATAAAACCAATCGGAGTGAGGGCCCGAATGTTTCTCTGCCTGTTTCAACATGTAGATATCTCCTATGGCACCTTCTTTTACGAGGCTGCGCACGCGCTCGTACTTAGGCGCGAAACACAACTCTTCGGCATACATGAGTTTCACACCTTGTTGAGCGCATACCTTAATCATTTCGTCCGCTTCTTCCAGCGTAACGGCCAACGGTTTTTCAATGATGATATGTTTCTTTGCCATGGCTCCCTTGATGGTAGCTTGCGCATGAAGAAAATTAGGAAGACAAATGTCTACTACTTCGCAACCCGATTCATTGATGATTGCATCCATCGAATCGTAGGCTTTAGGGATATGATGTTTTTCTGCAAATGCTTTTGCTTTGTTAATATCACGGCTAAATACAGCAACTACTTCGGCTTCGGGAACGAAGCGCTCATAACTTTCCATATGAATATCGGAAATGAAGCCACAGCCAAGGATAGCAACTTTTGTTCGGTTCATTGTATTATATGTTAAGGTAGTTTTATATCGATGTTCGTTAATACCGGCCTAATATAATAAATGTTGTATTCGCAGTCAGTATTTCAATGAACCAGCGCCTTATCAATTCGTTTAGGTGTATCGGTGCCATTCACAATGGAGTTGGCGCTCAGCGCTATGGCCTGAATCGTGTGGGTGATGTTTTTCATGTCCAATGTTTCCACTTCATCATTGACGGTGTGGTATAATTTATCAATGTCGATTTCATCGGTGGAGATGGTGTGAGCGGGCACCCCTAATCTTGCCAGCGTGGCATTGTCTGAACGGTAAAACAGATTTTGCGTAGGGTAGGGATCGGGTCTGAATTCAAAAGATGTTCCTTTCAAATTTTTTTGAAGAATTTCGCCAAAGTCGGAACGTTCATAGCCAGTGATGAAGGCGAAGTTTTGGCCCCACAGGGAAGGCTTCCCTATCATTTCAATATTAAACATGGCGACAACCTTATCGGGGTTCAATTGTTCTGAAAAATATTTTGAGCCGAATCCGCCAATCTCTTCGGCCGTGAACGCCACAAAGATGAGGGTGCGCTGATTGTTCTTAACTTTTCTGAAATACCGTGCCAGTTCAATAACTGCCGTAGTTCCTGAAGCATCATCATCCGCACCGTTCGCGATCGAGTCTCCGGCCTCGGCAGAACGAATTCCGATGTGATCATAATGACCAGAGAAAATAACAAACTCGTCCGGTTTGCTTTTGCCGGGCAAGATGCCCACTACATTCGCCATTGTTATCAATTCCATTTTTTGAGTTGCTTTGATCGCGTAGGATTGAATATCATATTTCCCCAACACAAATAATTTGGTGGAGGTGCGCCCATTCAAATAGCGTTTACCAAAAAAAGAATTCAGCTCTTTAAATTCGGATTCAAATTCGGGTGCCACCACGATGATCGCAGAGAACGAGTCATCCCGCACAAAATTAAACGCTTGACTAATCAGGTGCCGTCTTTTGTTGGCGATGGTGGCTTCGAAGTCGATGGTTTTAATGACAAGATCCTGGGTCAGGTTTATGGACGTTTTTTCAGAAGCGATTACCACGTTTTCTTTGGCAATTTGATTTCCATTAATGGTCACCTCTATCGTAGAGGGGGCAATCATTTCCTTTTTAAATTCCTGCCGGTAGGTGGTGAGGCCGGAAAAATGTTTTAATCCTATTTTTTTGAATTCGGTTTCCAGGAAAGCCGTTGCCTTTTCGATCTGCGCGGGCCGCGAAGCTGACCTGCCCATCATGTCGTCAGCACTCAATGTCTTGATGATGCGGGCTACGCTTTCTTCCTTGATATACTTTTCTACCGCCTGACCGGAAACAATTTGAACGGATATTACGATCATGACAACCAACAAAAATCTTTTCATCTCTCTACCTTTTTGGGGGCGCAAAGTATTGATAAGCGAGTGCACTTGCAATAGCTATCTATTTCAAATAATGAAGGATTAATTTATCGATGGCTGTACTTGATGTTTACTCATCTCACTGGGTAACCTGATCTCAACGACTTGGAATTTGTATTTTTTGGAGATATGTTCTTTTACTGCTTATACTTTAATAGCTCATGAGAAAACGCATAACTCGCAGTCTGATACCAGGCAATGGCCTCTTCGATTAACGCTTGATCATTTTCGATTTTTACCGCGGTACCTTTTTCATAATCTGGCTTATAGGTACTTACTGATTTTTGAGGATTAAGAATAACCAGTTTATCATTTTTAAGATACCCCAGGCTTTGGTAGGTGCTGATGAAAATACGTTCACGACCCTCTTCCAATTTGAAAATATCATACCCAAAGAATTTACTTTTATAACTGAAATTCAACATACCTAACACAGTTGGGCCAATGTCGATCTGGCTCATGAGTCTTTCCATCTTGCCGGGGGTAACATGGTGTGGAGCATAGATGAGCATGGGCACATGATATTTATTAACGGGTAGTTCAGTTTTGCCAGCACTGGATGCACAATGATCGGCAGTAATGATGAACAACGTATTTTCAAACCAGGGCTTTGATTTGACTTCGTTGAAGAATTTGCGAATGGCGTAATCGGTGTATTTTACTGCACCTTCGCGGTTGGTATGAGAAGGGATATCAATTCTTCCTTCAGGGTACGTAAACGGGCGGTGGTTGGAAGTGGTCATAATGTGAGCAAACACGGGTTTCCCTCTTTTATAAGTGCTGTCTATTTCTCTTTCTGCCAGGGTAAATAGATTCTCATCGGCTACACCCCATACATTTTCATACACAATCTCTTCATCCGGAATTTTTTGACGGTCCACTACTTCGTATCCATTATTGGAGAAGAAATAACCCATGTTATCAAAATATCCATACCCTCCATAAATATATTTTGTTTCGTAGCCTTTCTCCTTAAACACCTGGCCTAACGAAAACAGGTTTTCATTTTGCGGTCTTCTCACAATTGACTGTCCCGGGGTTGGTGGTATGCATAAACTTAATGCTTCAAGTCCGCGCACCGTGCGTGTTCCGGTGGCGTAGAGTTTAGTGAACGTCATCGAGTGATTGACCAAAGAATCCAGAAAAGGAGTGATCCCTTGCTGGTTGCCAAAGCTCCCCATAAAATCTGCACTAAAGCTTTCAATGCTGATGAGCACAACATTTAGTTTCTTCTCTTCACCCACATTCGTAATATCGCGCTCAATGCTCCGTGGGGTGCTATTCAAGAATTTACTTTCTGAAGTTGCCAGAAGCGGTTTGATCAGCTCGAATGATTTTTCACCTTCATTATTGCTATAGAATTGCTCATAGTCCAATTCGTTATTCAGGTAGGCAGCAAACAATTCATAGAGGCCATTTCCGGAAAGTTCATTGACATAGGCATTATTGCTGAACTTATGCATCTTGTTGTTAACGGAAAAATAAAAGATCACTGGAAGCGACAGCAAACCAAG
Organism: Cyclobacteriaceae bacterium; assembly: GCA_043774805.1. Taxonomy (GTDB): domain Bacteria; phylum Bacteroidota; class Bacteroidia; order Cytophagales; family Cyclobacteriaceae; genus ELB16-189. The sequence continues at coordinate 25,287 of JAYVTB010000079.1, forward strand.
TGCAAGGACGGTTCTATGTTTAAAGCGAATTGAATAGGAGGACGAAAGATCAATGTAGGGACGCAGGAAATAAACAATGGTAAGGGCAATCACTAGAATAAGTACAACAATCCATTCGATCGGGTAAGACTGGCGGATGTTTCCGATTACTTCAGTAGTATAGACCAGGTAATCAACCGCTATAAAGTTGAAACGGGCACTAAACTCATCCCAAAAAAACCACTCCGAAACGGCATCGAACAGCAACGCGGCAATAAAAAAGTAGAATACCCCATAGGTCAGGTAATGATGCCATGGTTTTGCAAATATTCGATTGGGCACTAACCACAGGTACACTACGAAAGGAATAATGAAATAGCTGGCGTTGATCAGATCAAAGCACAATCCAATGATGTATATACCAACAAAATTGCCAGGCGTGAATTCAATATTGCTCGCTGACTTAATCAAGAGTGCAGTTCGGATGGTTAAGGAGATCAGCAATTGCAGGGAGATCATTAATGCCAGCAAACTAAATCGGTGGCTGAGCACTTTGCGGATAGGATCGATCATGATGGAGTGAACTATTGTTGCACAAAGTTAACTTTATATAAACAAATTTGTAGATGGTTATTGAGGCATATTGGGTTGAAACTCCTTTCCAGAGATAAAGTATTGTACGATGACGTTAATGACGCATTTGAGAGGGAATTGAGATATTGTAAGAATTCTTTTTGTAAATTTATTGATAATCATTCATTAATAGTCACGGCTTTGTCATTTGAATGACAAACTTCTCTAGCTACGATCACGTTCTTGACCTTTAATTATTAGCCTATGAAAAGAACAGACATATTCTTTTGGATTGCCCGTTTGGTGGCAGCTTTTATTATGATGCAAACCCTCTATTTTAAGTTTACTGCGTCAGAGGAATCGGTATTTATCTTTACTACCGTGGGGATGGAACCATGGGGTAGAATTGGAGTGGGTGTCCTGGAATTAATTGCTTCTGCTTTGATACTGATTCCAGCTACGGTATGGGCTGGTTCCATCCTTGCATTTGGATTAATGGCCGGAGCAATCGGCATGCACCTCACCTTGCTGGGTATAGAAGTAAAAGGCGATGGAGGGCAGTTGTTTATATATGCGTTATTGGTAGTGATTTGCGCTGCCTATTCGTACTGGAAAAGCAAGGCGCAAGTGCCGGTATTCATTCGCGCCTGGTTGCCATCATTTCTTAAGTAGGGTAATTAGTTTATTCAGATCTTCTGAAAGGGTACTTTGATCTTTCAGTGCCGTTTCAAGTCCTTCAGTTAAATACTTAGAGATTTTTTCGTTCTTCTCTACTTTGGATTTCATATCGCGCAGGATATCCAGTGCATCATCTTTCGAATCGAAATTGAGTTCCGTTATTTTATTGGAGAGATTTTGAATAGCTTCCACCTGTGCTGTTGATGCATCGGTGGGTGTCGCAGGCTTCATATGGGCAACACAGATGTTATAGCTATCTACAATTTCGGACATATCTTCTTTTTTCAATTCACCCTTCTTTAACTTTTTTGATATTTCTTCGCAATCTTCCAGAAATGATGCCATGAGCTTTTTAAAACCAAGGTTAGGCATATCTAAGGAAGAACCATCTAGCTTAAGCAGGTAAAGCCCATCATATGTTGTCTGATTAGGCATTTTGTACCCATATAAGCTCAAGTACCCGCTTTTTAATACTTTCACTAATTGGACGGTATTATCAATTTGTATTGCCTTGTAAAAGTCATCATGGATTTTCAAGGTGAGTACTTGAAGGGCAGAGTAGACTTCTTTTTTGCCTTTGTTTGAAACCTGGACGCGATCCAGTTTGTCGTATGATAGTATCCGTAATTCACCCCGAATGGTGTCTGGTGATTTTGTACTGATCAAGTAGTCTGATTGTGCAACGGCACAGTAGCCAGCCAGAAAGAAAATAAAAAACAAAATGTTTTGCCTCATAACTAAAATTTCAGAAGCCGAAATACGGCATATGTTGAATACGAGGCAAGTTTAAAGCTTTTTCCCCTTCCTTATCTTTTTAAAGACAACTTTTTAAACCCCGTAATATCATAGAGCGGCATTTCATTTAAAATGTTTGATTTTTTTTACGTAATAGGTTTATTGAGGTGTATTTTACGCATCTATGGTTAATTACAATCCTAAAGTTTGGCTTTCGGCCGTTTTTCATTCCTACAGCAGGGCTGTAATGAGAACACTAATACCGACTATTATTTTTATTGGCGTGTATTCGGCAGGGGTGTGTTATGTGTTGCTCGATATCCTCCGATTCCACGAAAGTGATTTCCACACTACGATATCCATGCACTCCCTGTTAGGTATTGTGCTTGGTTTATTCCTCGTGTTTCGCACCAACTCATCCTATGACCGCTGGTGGGAGGGGCGTAAACTGTGGGGCAGTTTTGTAAATAACACCCGGAATTTATCCCACAAACTAAATGCGTTTCTGGACAAGAGCGATTCAGAAAACCGTATGTGGTTTGGCGTGATGATACCTAACCTGGTGATTGCAGTGAAAGAGCATTTGCGTAAAGGAGTTAAGTTAAGTGAATTGGAAGTGGTGGACGAAAATTTTCTTCAAAATATGCGTGATGTGAAGCACATCCCCAACCGACTTTCTTCTATGCTGTATTTGAGGGTCAATGAGCTTTACAAAAACAAGGCAATTTCTGGCGATCAGCTTTTCCTTCTGGATAGAGAGCTCAAGGAATTTTCAGATATACTGGGAGCTTGTGAACGAATAAAAAGTACACCCATACCATATAGTTATAGTATGTACATCAAGCAGTTTATTTTCATTTATGTGATTACACTGCCTATGGCATTTGTTACTACATCGGGTTATTTAACCATACCGATCGTGATTCTGATCACCTTCGTGTTGCTGAGCGTAGAATTGATTGCTGAAGAGATTGAAGACCCGTTCGGCAGGGATATCAATGACTTGCCTACCGATGAATTGGCGGAAAAAATTACAGACAATGTTAGGGAAATCTTGTTGTAGCCAGGTTATTTGGAGGCTACCGTATAAATAAAGTAAAAGATAATAAGCAGAATCATGACACCGTACATGATCAGGTCTACCCTGACGTATGCTTTATATTCCTGATAAAGTTCCTTTAATCGTTTAAACATACTCAACTGCCAATATTATTTTCTCAAATGTAACTAATTGAAATGTTTTGAAATTAGACCAACGGAGCAATCGGGTTATCATATAAGTATTGGCTAACCGATATTCGAGCAGTTAAACCACGCTCACTTTGTAAAATTTCTTTCAATTTTGGATAACAAAATGAGTGTATTTTAAGTTAAATCACGCATGCAACAAAAGTTTATTGTTAGTTTATTATTTTTTCTATTGGCAGTGCACGTGGGGTTTGGCCAGCAAAAATTCACTGTAAGCGGTTATATTAAAGATGCCTCAAATGGAGAAGCCTTGATCGGTGCCACGATCTATGTTAAATCCCTGGCCACTGGCGCGACCACGAATGTTTATGGCTTTTATTCAATTACACTGGCATCCGGTGAATATAGTGTGGATATAAGCTATATCGGTTTTGCGACACAGACTTTATCCGTTGACCTTCAAGAGAATAAAAGGCTGGACGTAGAGTTACTGGCCGAAGGAAAGCAACTGCAGGAAGTGATCATAAGTTCTGAAAAAGACCAGGAAGGTGTAAAGGCGCTTGAAATGAGCACCAATCGTCTGGACATGAAAACAATTCTAAAGATTCCCACTTTTCTGGGCGAGGCAGATGTGATTAAAAGTTTATTGCAACTACCAGGTGTTTCAACGGTAGGAGAAGGGGCCTCTGGATTTAATGTGCGTGGCGGCAGCGTAGGTCAAAACCTTATTTTGCTTGATGAAGCAACGGTTTATAACTCTTCTCACTTATTAGGTTTCTTTTCTGTCTTTAATCCCGATGCTGTTAAAGACACTAAACTTTATAAAGGCGCAATTCCGGCTCAGTTTGGTGGGCGTATCGCTTCATTGCTCGATGTGCGTATGAAGGAAGGGAATAATAAGGATTATGAAGTAAATGGAGGCGTAGGAACCATATTTAGCCGGGCCGCAGTGGAGGGCCCTTTGTTTAAAGGCGATGGATCTTTTATTGTGGCCGGCAGACGCTCTTATGCCGATGTGTTGGCTCGGCCGTTTCTCGATGTACTTCAGGATGGTGGCGCATTAAATTTTTATGACCTAACCGGGAAAGCGAACTATAATATCAATAAACGTAATCGCATTTTTGTATCTGGCTATACCGGCCGGGATAAATTTTTCTTTGACAAGAATCAGGGATTTTCATGGGGAAATAATACGGGCACTATACGATGGAACAAAATCTTTAATGACCGTTTGTTTGCCAATTTCTCAGGCATCTTCAGCCGCTATGATTATTCATTGCAATTTGGTGAAAATGATCGTGACAACTTTAAGTGGAAGTCATCGATTCGCAATATCACGTTTAAGCCATCATTTAGTTATTTCGTAAATGCAAAAAATGAAATATCATTTGGAGCTGAATTAAATTATTATTCTTTCGAACCTGCCAATGCATTTGGTACTTCAAGTGGTAACCGAATTGATATCAGTTTGCCGAAAAAATACAACCTGGAGTCAGCACTTTATATCGGTAATAGTCAACACCTGTCTTCCAAAGTTTCAATTGATTACGGTTTGCGATACTCCCATTTTTCGGGACTTGGCCCGGGCACACAATACACCTATAATGACACGATCCCAGGCGTTCGGAGAACAGCGATTGGTGAACAAACATTTGCGAGCGGAGAAGTAATGTCAACCTATCAAAATTTTGAACCTCGCTTTTCGCTGAAAACAGAATTGACCGAACGAAGCTCCATAAAAGCAAGCTACACACGCATGGCGCAATACCTGCATTTGATTTCCAACACAACAGCATCTAATCCATTAGATGTATGGACACCCAGCAGCAATAATATCAAACCAGAGTTGGGTGACCAGTGGGCGCTGGGTTACTTCCGCAATTTTGGGGAAAAGCAGAACTATGAGTTTTCGGTGGAGGCCTATTATCGCCAAACACATAACCAGCTCGATTATATTAATGGAGCTGATTTATTGATTAATGAATATTTGGAAGGAGATTTACTTACTGGTCAGGGGCGGGCCTATGGCGTAGAGTTTTATTTGCAAAAGAAAGTAGGCCGGTTTACCGGATGGGTAGCCTACACGATAGCGCGCACAGAATTGAAAGTGAATGGCATTAACCATAATGAATGGTACGCAGCTCGTTTTGATCAGACTCATAACTTGAAGGTGAGCGGTTTTTATGATCTCAGTAAACGATGGTCAGTATCTGCCAATTTTAATTTTATCAGCGGTACACCTGCTACGTTCCCTACCTCGCGATATATCATGCAAGGCATTCTTGTTCCTTACAATGCAAATGATAGTCGAAATAATGTACGGTTGCCAGCGTATCATCGGTTAGATGTTTCGTTCCGTTTCGAAGGCAAGACCATAAAACGTAATGGGAATCAGCGGAAGAATTCAGATTATTGGGTATTTGGCGTATATAATCTTTATGCGCGCAAAAATCCATTCTCCATTTACTTTACGCAAGGCAGCGAACGCGTAGCGCAAGGCAGTCCAATCAATAGCGAAGCGCGTCAACTTTCTATTATCGGCACCATTGTACCTTCTGTTTCTTATAACTTCAAATTTTGATTATGAATAGCTATAGCCTGAATAAAAATATAATTAGTGTTCTTGCCCTATCCATGATTTTATTTTCCTGTGAAGATGTAATTAACCCGGAGTTGGAAGCGGCATCACCCGTTTTGGTTATTGATGCGTGGCTCAATAATTCGCCAGGAGCGCAACAGATAATGCTTACGAGCACACAACCCTATTTTGAAAATGTTCTACCTCCAGGTGTTTCAGGCGCGGAGGTGACCGTTGCTGATGATCAAGGTAATCTATATTCTTTTTTGGAAACCGAGTCAGGTGTGTATGTATGGACACCGGTGGGAAATGAAACATTTGGTGAGATTGGATTAACTTATAACTTGACTGTGAACGTGGGAAACGAAACATATGTTTCAACATCTGTCATGGGACGCACTCCTGTTATTGACAGCCTGACTTTTTTCTTAGAACCAGCAGGCCAATTTAATGATGATCAATTTCAAGCTGAGTTTTGGTCAACCGATCCTATTGAGCCCAACGATGCCTACTGGATAAAAACTTTTAAGAATGGTGAGCAGCTTCTTAAGCCAGGTGAAATTGTCACTGCCTATGATGCAGGATTTTCAAAGGGTGGCGATTTTAATGGTGTTCCGTTCATCGCTCCCATCCGCAGAGCGATAAATCCATTTGATGAAGACGAGGATGGTACTATTAAGTCACCCTATATCGTAGGCGATTCTGTATACGTTCAACTCCAATCGATAACCGAAGCAGCGTTTAACTTTTTGAACGAAATGCGCATTCAAACGGATCGCCCCGGTGGATTTAGCGAACTATTTGCAACTCCATTGGCCAACGTATCCACTAACATAAAGAATACAAATAGTAACGGTGCGAAGGTGGCGGGCTTCTTCAACGTGGGTGCTGTTTCTGGTTTAGGCAGAAAGTTTAAAAGCTTGGATGAAGTTACGAAGAATTAAGCTAGTCCTTATTGATTAAATGTTTCTCTTCAAGTGAGCGGCTATCCGTTAATAGTGTAGCAATTTTCCGAATCAAGATGTAGCTTACCACTTAAAATTTAATGGAATCTATGGTTCGCTGCCTTTGGATGCTTGCATTGGTTTTGATTTTTAATACCTCCGGAGAGTGCCAACAGACTTCCGTATTGGAAAACAATCCAGCTTTAAAGTGGTATCAGATTAACACTCCTAACTTCAAAATTATCTATCCAAAGGGTTTTGAAGAGCAGGCCAACCGAATGGCCAACACGATGGAACACATACGTACACCTGAGGCAGCCACGTTAGGTGAGTTACCAAAAAAAATGGCAATTGTGTTACAGAATCAATCCACCGTATCGAATGCATTTGTATCGATCACACCAAGGCGAAGTGAGTTTAATACCATGCCTTCACAGAATTACAATTTCATTGGTAATAACGATTGGTTGAACCTGATTGCCTCTCATGAATACCGACACATGGTTCAGTTTCAGCATGCAAAGCGTGGGCTCAACAAAGCACTGTATTATCTTTTTGGCAATAACACCTTATCGGTGATGTCTTATATCTCGGTGCCTCCCTGGTTTTGGGAGGGCGATGCAGTAGTTACCGAAACCGCTTTTACTAAAGGTGGTCGAGGGCGCATTCCTAATTTTGATTTGGTATTTAAAACAAATCTAATGGAAGGAAGAACCTTCAACTATAATAAACAATTGCTGCGTTCCTATAAACACAACATCCCGAATCACTATGTATTGGGCTATAACATGGTTTCCTACCTGCGTCAGAAGACCAACAATCCTAACATATGGGAAAAAGTTACGGCACGGGCATGGAATGCTCCTATTCTTCCATTCACTTTTTCCAGCGCGCTAAAAAAGGAATCAGGATTATATGTCAAGGATCTTTATAAAGAGATGGCTGCCGACCTTCAAAAAAAGTGGCAAGCTCAACTGGATACATTAACCGTAACACCATTTGAGCAAGTGAATGAACGAACTTCTAAAGCGTATACCGATTACCTCTATCCGCATGAGTTGGAAGATGGTTCGATATTGACCATGAAATCGGGCATTGGCAATATTGAAGAGTTGGTTGCCATTAATAGCACCCGGAAAGAGCGCAGGGTGTTTATCCCTGGGGTGATTAACGCTTCCGGAATGTTATCGGTAGCAAATAGCAGGGTGGTGTGGAATGAATTCCGATATGATCCTCGATGGCGCGTTCGCACCTATTCCATCATCATGGGCTATGATCTGGGCGACAAATCAAAGCGGGTTATTTCCACCAACTCGCGTTATGCTTCTGCAGCCATTTCGCCAGATGGTTACAAGGTTGGCACAATTGAAACTACAACCGATTATAAAACACAACTTGTTGTACTGGATTATTATAAGGGTGATGTAGTGAAAGTATTCGATAACCCGGAGAATAATTTTATTTCCATGCCTCAATGGGATGAAGACAATAAAGGCATCTATGCCCTCAGCACCAATGAAAAAGGTAAAGCGATAGTGTATTATGATTTTTCGTCTGGAAGCCTGACCACAATAACCGATTACACCCAGGAAAATATAGGTTACCTGGAACCGTTTGGTGAGTACATTTTATTCAATTCGCCTCGTAGTGGAATTGATAACATTTATGCGGTACATCTTCAAACACGGAAACGCTTTCAGGTGACCTCCAGTAAATACGGTGCTTACAACCCTTCCATTAGCCGGGATGGAAATACGTTATACTATAATGAACAAGGTCGAGATGGGATGGAGGTGGTGAAGACAGCATTCTCACCCAAAGCGTGGAAGGAAGTAGGGAACGAATTTTCGCAGCCTGGGGTATTTCATTCGCAATTGGTTGATCAGGAAAATAATCCGGATCTTTTTAAGAACATCCCAGCCGAAAAGTTTTCGTCCACGCGATATTCAAAGGTGGGTAATATGCTCAACCCTTATAGCTGGGGATTATATTTTAATGATGACCTTACCAAAGCCGATATCGGAATTTCATCGCAGGATATTCTCAGTACTACCCGAGTGAATGCCGGTTACAGGTTTGATATTAACGAACGAACCGGATCCTGGAATGCTGGCATTAGCTATCAGGGTCTTTATCCGATTATCGATGTGAATTTCTCGCAGGGATCGCGCTCCGTGAACGAAGGTAATTTGAGATACAATAAGGTTGTGGGTACCGATACAACCACCGTAGTTGAGAACCTTACTTTTGATTGGAAAGAAAAAACGGTGGAGGCGGGATTACGAATTCCATTGATCACCACCAGTTCACGATTCCTGAGCAGCTTCACCATATCAAACTATGTGGGCTATACCAAGGTGACGGAGTTTAAGAATAGTATTGATGGGGGTGGCAGAATAGTGCCATCTAACTATCCGCAATATTTTTTCCGTGATTATGTAGACAATGGCAATCTGGTTTACAATCATTTTTCAATGTCTGCCTACCGCCTGCTTAAGCAAAGCCGAAGGGACATCAATAGCAAGTGGGGCCAATTATTTTTCATGGATTTTTATGGAACACCGTATGGAGGGGATTATAGTGGCAAGCAATTTTCATTTCAGGGAAGACTTTATTTTCCAGGCGTAGCAAAACATCATTCACTATGGGGATACTGGGCTTATCAGAAATCAGAAATTGCAGATGTTCGGGTAAGCACCGGGGAAGGCCTGAACAATTACACATTCCGAAATCAGATTCCTTTACCAAGAGGTCAATCGGTAAGTCGTTTCGAGGACTTTTACTCTATGTCGGTAAACTATACACTTCCACTGTGGTATCCTGACATAAACTTCGGCCCGCTGGTTAACATTCAGCGAGTACGAGCCAATGCATTCTTTGATGTTGGTTATGGAAGTAATTACATTAATAATCAAAGTAGCAGCCAGCGTTACTCATCTACCGGAGCGGAAGTCAAGTTTGATATCAACGTCATACGATTGTTACCTCAGATGGATATCGGCTTCCGCTATTCATATGGCATAACTCCCTCAACATCAAGATTTGAATTCTTATTGGGCACCCTTAATTTTTAACCAAAACGAAGACTTCAAAGCGCTTGAAAATCGCATAAATACGTCTATTTTTGACCCTCAACTTGATTTAATCGACATATAACATAAATCGAAATGGCAGAGATAGTTCGTATGCCCAAAATGAGCGACACCATGACCGAAGGGGTGATCGCCAAGTGGCATAAAAAAGTGGGAGATACGGTAAAATCCGGGGAGTTAATGGCGGAGATCGAAACCGATAAGGCCACCATGGATTATGAATCATTCAACGTAGGTACTGTATTGTATCTGGGCGCAAAAGAAGGAGAGGCCGTAAAAATCAACGATGTATTGGCAATTGTTGGAAATAAAGGCGAAGATTTTTCAAGCCTGCTTTCTGGTGCAGGGGCTTCCACCACCACATCAGCCGCAGGCAAATCAGAAACTGTTAAAGTTGAAGTGGTCACCGCAGTAGCCGAAGCGATCGATACTTCTGGTATTAAAGCAGAAATTGTTTTGATGCCAAAGATGAGTGACACGATGAACGAAGGCGTAATTGCCGCCTGGCATAAAAAAGTTGGTGATAGTGTGAAGTCAGGTGAATTGTTGGCCGAAGTGGAGACCGACAAAGCCACTATGGAATATGAATCTTATAACACAGGTACATTACTTTATATCGGTGCACAGGCAAAAGAATCTGTTGTCGTAAATGGCGTGTTGGCAATTATTGGTGATAAAGACGCAGATTGGAAGACGCTTCTTAAGGCACATGAATCAAAAGGTGTAGCTCCGGCAAGTGCCAGTGCGCCAGTTGCTCAAACTACATCAACGGCTTCGGCCATGCCCGTTAATGACGAAACAACATCTTCAAACAATGGCAGGGTGAAGGCATCTCCGCTTGCTAAGAAGATGGCGATAGATATGGGCTTCGATATCGCCAAGATCAAAGGAAGTGGAGAAGGTGGCCGCGTTACCAAACAAGATGTAGAAACGTACAAACCTTCTGCAGCCCCTGCTGCCACACCTGGAAAAACTTCAGCTCCAGTGGCATTACCTAAGGTAGTTGGCCAGGAAAGCTTTGAAGAGGTGCCCGTATCACAGATGCGCAAAGTGATTGCCCGCAGACTATCCGAAAGCAAATTCTCCGCTCCTCATTTCTATATCACCATGGAGATCAACATGGATAAAGCAGTGGAGGCACGCAAGAGTATGAATGAGGTTTCTCCGGTGAAGATTTCATTCAACGACCTGGTGTTGAAAGCAACAGCAGCGGCACTGCGGCAAAATCCAGATGTAAACGTAAGTTGGCTGGGCGATAAGATGCGCAAGAATCATCACATCCATATTGGTGTGGCGGTTGCTGTGAAAGATGGATTGGTAGTGCCGGTAGTTCGCTTTGCTGATAACAAGTCACTTTCGCACATCGCTGCTGAAGTTAAAGATTTGGCTCAACGAGCCCAAGACAAGAAATTACAACCGAGTGATTGGGAAGGAAGTACATTCACCATCTCCAACTTAGGTATGTTCGGTGTGGAAGATTTCACTGCCATCATCAATCCTCCCGATGCATGTATTCTTGCGGTGGGTGGAATTAAAGAAACGGCTATTGTAAAGAACGGTCAATTGGCGGTAGGTAACGTCATGAAAGTAACACTGTCATGTGATCACCGCGCTGTGGACGGTGCGGTAGGTGCGGCCTTCCTCAAAACGCTGAAAGGTTTGTTGGAAGACCCTGTAAGAATTTTGATTTAAACATTCAGCCTGCATGGTCAGAGAGCCAATACCCGAATATGCCAATGAAAAAATAAGTATTGAAGAATACCTGGCATTCGAACGCGGCTCTCAGGAAAAACATGAATATTATAAAGGCGAAGTATTCGCGATGTCAGGTGCTGGGAGAAGGCACAATATTATCTTTTCAAACCTGTTTGGTGAAGTATTAATTAATTTAAAGGGTAAACCTTGCCAGCCATTTGGGAGCGACATGCGTTTACATATACCCCAAAACACTTTGTTTACTTATCCCGACATCTCAGTTTATTGTGGAGAAGAGTTGAATGAAGACCTTGATAATGACAACGCTATCAAGCCAACAGTGTTAATTGAAATCCTCTCACCTTCTACAAGGGATTATGATCGGGGAGGTAAATTTAAATTGTATCGCGAAATACCTTCATTGAAGGAGTATGTACTGGTAGATACGGAGTCAATCCTGGTTGAGGTGTTTCGTATTAATCAAACCGGTCATTGGGAGTTGGAAGAATATAAATCGCCTGAAAGCATTCTTCAGTGCACTTCTCTATCCATTTCTGTTGCCTTAAAGGATATCTATCGAGCCACTAAACTGCTCCATTCATGATCGAAAAAATTCACGCTACTACCATACTCGCTGTACTTCATAACGGAAAAGTTTCTATTGCAGGTGATGGTCAGGCTACGATGGGAAATACCATCGCCAAAAGCAATGTAAAGAAAATCCGAAAACTGCAGGAAGGAAAAGTGGTAGTAGGTTTTGCCGGATCTACCGCAGATGCATTTACTTTACTTGATCGCTTTGAAGAAAAGTTAAATGCCTATGGAGGCAACATGAAACGCGCTGCCATCGAACTGGCCAAAGATTGGCGTACGGATCGCTTTCTGCGCAAACTTGAAGCGATGCTTATCGCAGCGACTAAGGATGAAATATTAGTGATCTCCGGCACTGGCGATGTACTTGAACCGGATAATCATGTTGCTGCGATTGGATCTGGCGCCATGTATGCACAGTCGGCTGCATTAGCATTAAAGAAGCATGCCGCTCATTTAACTGCCGAAGAGATTGTGAGAGACAGCATGCACATTGCGGCAGACATCTGCATTTATACCAATCACAATCTGGTGCAGGAGACCATTTAGTCTTTTCACCTGACTCTCATTTCATAGCAACGTAGCCATGACCGAACGGAAAAAGACGGTTCAAAAATAACCATTGAATATATCATACTTCTGGAATAATTACGGAACGCCCCCAACAAACAAAAAGTTAAAAAATGAGAATTTTGATCATAGCCTTTTTGATTTATGCAGTAGGCTGTTCAGAAAAATTAATGACTGTTTCGTGTGAAGAATCGAATGAGAGAATCGATAAAGACTTTTGTCTTATGTTTAATGATGCAATGTTAAGTTTCCAAAAAGAGTATGGTGATACTACATCTGTCTATAGTGGAACCTACTCGATGATTTTTTTTAGCGCTATTACAGGTATCCCTAGTCAAGCTATTGATTTACATCTTCCTATTTATGAGTCTCCAAAATTGCTTCGTGAAGACTTAGAAAAATGGAGTGAATGGTATAAAAAGAATAAGTTAACTCTACTTTGTCACAACAATTATACTGAAAATCAGTACGATAGCTTAACTTTGAGTGTTGAAAAAAAAAGCGGGAACCGCTCTGATTCAGAA
>JAYVTB010000080.1:0-158749 GCA_043774805.1 Cyclobacteriaceae bacterium
TTTCATTTTGAATACCTCACAACTGTCTTTCAGCTGTGTGTCATTCATTTCCTTTAAAGCGCCAATTACAAAATCATAACTGGCAGCCACCGCTTGCGACACCTCCGCCTTGGTCTTGTATCCGTCTTTGCCTTCCATTTTACCAAATCCCAACTCGGTGGCCTTGCCTGAGGCAGCTTGTGTCAGGCCGTAGTTGGCTTCAGCAAGGTGCATGAGCTGGTCACCGAAAGTCCGGGGTGTTTTTGGCGATGATTTAAAGGCGATAGACTTGTCATTGGCAGAGTCAAGATACGCCTGAGTGTATTTTTTGGCTCGTTCCCAATCATTGATCATGGTGGTAACGCGTTCCGTTGAGGGGGCAACAACAACTTCCACAGGTGCCTCTGCAGGCTTACTGCAAGAAAAAAATAGGATTGTTGACATGACAAGCAACAAGCCGGATAAAATCTTTTTTGTTTTCATAGTTTTTTTGTTTTTGAGGAACCGAACTTACAGAAATTATGCTTCGCTTTGATTCAATTTCTTTCAAAAGTTCTTCGCCCAAACCATAATTCACTTTTTTACTTACCCGCGGGGGTCAAGCTTGAATCTCTGCAGAGAATTATTAATTTGAGTGAGTGGAGAATAGGATTTTTCTGATAAATCATTCCTATTTTTCTTGGCAGATGGTCAATTGGGGATGAGGTGAAGAGGATTTTGGATTGAGGAGCATGGTAGTCAGTCTTTGAGTGCCTGAGACTGACAGATAGCTCTGACTGGCAAGGCGGTCTGTATCTAGTGCATCAGAGTGACGGATTTGAGGCGAAAAGCCTGTCACCCCCCTTCCTTGAGGAGTCTCACTTCGGACTCCGCAATTACCTTTGACTAACCGGAAGAGGAGAGAAATAAATCATTTGTTTTTATTCTTAGGGACCCGGTCTTTCAATGCTGTCACGACATCTTTATCAATTATTCTCAATCGGTTCTCGCAATAGTCAATCAGTTCCTTTGCTTGCTTTACTTTTTCGGCAAGGGTGTCCAACTGAATTTTATCGTCTTCAATTTCATCAACAAGCTTTGAAAGCTTGCTGTAGGCTTCGTTATAGGTCAAGTTCATGCTTTGATTTTTTGGTGACCGTACTATGAATGAGTTCGTTTTTCAACATGGTTTTTATTTCAGCGTTGGGCTTGATGTCTTTCGGATCAATAATGATCTGATCATTGATCGTAATAATGGCATATCCTTTATTCAAAATCGTTGCCGGACTATACGCCTTCACCGTTCGTTTGATTTGCTGTAAGTTTTCTTTGGCGCGATCAATCATCCTTTCTGTTGTTTCCAAAAGACGGTCTTTCAATTCGATGATTTCACTTTCGAAGTTGAAGTTGTGTTCTACAATACTGCTCGCCACTTTGGTGGGAGTCTTGTGCTGACGGGCCATCAGATCAACGATACTCGTGTTTCTGTCATGACCGATACCTGTAAAGATGGGTAATGGAAAAGAAGCCACATACTTTGATAACTCATAATCATCAAAGGGTTTGAAATCGGTTTGCGAGCCACCGCCACGCACTATTGCTACTACGTCAAAGTTTTCTTTTTCGGCTTCAATCTGTTTTAGTTTTTGAATAATCAGGTTGCTTGAATTGTCTCCCTGTATCTGCGTTAAAAACTCGGTTACCGCAAAAGCATAACCGTATGGATTGTTTGCAATTTCCTGCTTGAAATCCCGCTGCCCGTCTGAATCCGGTGCAGTGACCAACGCGATGCGCTGCAATACAATTAGTAGCTCCAATGATTTATTGCTCGTAAAATATTGCCCATCAACAAGTCGAATGAGTGTTGGATTTTCGTTAACTAAACGATTCAGCGTTTGTTGTTTTTCCTGTTCTAATTTACCGAGCGCATAAGTATGATCGATTTCCAACACTTCTAAGTCAATCCCAAAGCGTTTATGAAAGCGCACTCTTACCTGACAGGTAATCTCCAGTCCGTTGGCAAAAGGTTGCCCTGAAAGTTTTTCAAACTGCACTACACTGGCATACGAGTTTGACCAGAACACACCTTTGATTTCTGCCGTGATGAGGTTGCCTTCTTTTTCAATGAACTTCAAAAAGCACCAGCGTTTATCCGGTTGCTTTTTTACATCGGTGATCTCAGCGGTAATCCAAAACGTTTCGCCTGCAAAGCGGTCTTGAATGACATCATCTATTTCGCTGATGAGTTCGGAGAGTTTTAGTTGTTTGGGCATTGGCTTTTCACAAAGGAGAAGGTACAATCTCTTTTACCAGAAGTCCGAAGAATTAGGCGCAACAAGTTCTTTTCTTATGGTAACTAAAATTTTCTTGCCAAAACATTAAAAATAAAATAGCCTTCATTAAATGGATGTGACGTTAAATTGGAATCGGTTATATCATTAGGTCTATATGATTCATCGGTGAACCAATCTGCATCACCTGGAGAATGAATAAAAGAAAGTCCCAAGGCAACTACGAGAAGAGCAAAATCATTCTCCCAAAATCTTTTGTTTGGTAAAATCTTAATATTAGATGTGTTTCTCCCAATACCTTGCTTTTCAAGATAAGTCACGTTGGTAAGGATGCTCATAGTCCCCCCATTGTCATGAATTTTTATTTTTCCTTCCTTCAGAATTGGTAACCTTGCGCCTCCTCCATAAAGAACTATTGGCTGATCATTGTACTTTTGTAGAATTCTGCGATCAAAAGCATAAACTCTCTTGTTGAACAGTCTGTACACAATCCTGTCTAAATTTTCTTCCACTTCATTTAATGCACCCTTAAGTACATCATCGTTCTTCCAAGCATTTGAAACAATTAATGTACGTACTTTAACTTCCGCTTGTTGTAAGTCTGTAATTGAATCAACATTTAGTGCAAACTTTCTATAAACGTCATTTGCCGCCATCATATAGCTTTCCGAGGCCAGATAGCGGATTTTATATCCACTAAGGACAGAAAAGAACGAAATATCACTACTGCCTCCACCAATATCCATTATCGCGTAAGAACCAGGTATAAGTTGCCCAGTCTTCACAACAAAAGTCAGCCCAGCAGCAGTTTCTGGATACACGGATATTCCAATATCATTTAAAGCATCTTCAAATGATTTTTTATCAGAAAAATTATATGAACCCTGAATAGTTTGAACATCCGAAATCAACTTCTCAGCAGTGACATCAAGAAAAGATGTGCTCGTTAAGTATTTCTTCTGCAACAATTCAGAAAGTAATAAGATGTTTTCAAATTTTCGCTTCCTTTTGATATTTTTATTTTGAGACCATTCTGTAGGTATCCCCAACTTGATAGTAAATCTTAACTCTTTCTCTTCTTTTTGAAAAAACTTCGAGATAAGGCCACCTTTCTGAACTTTTCTTTGTGCTGATCCATAGTATGCTTCCTTTATTATTTGAATTACATAAGTCAGGTAAAGCACGGATAAAAATTCTGGTGTATAACTTCCAAATTGGTTATAGTGGTAAGAATTAGAGTCAATATTTTTCTTATCATAAGTCTCAGTGTGGAATTCTTCATCCTCGGCCGAAGCTATTTTGAAATAGGAGTATCCTTCTCTAATGTCTGAGCTTTTAGAATTGCCATATTCTAATTTTCCATCATCTCTCAAAAATACTTTAGATGGCAAAAAAAATGTGCCATTTGGAAAAGTGAAAAATTCATGTTCTTCAGTCTGAAGATTTAAGACACAAGCCTTACTTTGATATGTACCGAAGTCCAACCCAATATTGTATTTCCTCATAATATTTCAAGTAGGGTAATTGAAATAAGTGCCTGAGCAACATCAACTGATGCTTTTACTTGGTTATTTATTAATTGGGCCCTCTTTAAGATAAGAGATTCAATTTCTCTAAGAAGGATAGCTTCAATACCTTTCTTTTCCTCTAACATTAGCCGTATCCTCTTTATCTTACTATCTATATAATTTATTTCTTGCTCAGTCCTTCGCTTTATGCCTGAAATAAATCTCACCTCCTCATCTTGATAAATTGATTGCTCTTCCCTCCTCATTTCCATCATTATGGATGGCCTAATGTCATTTATGAACTCACTATCTAATTTAATATTTGAATAGAATTGTTTACATTTTAGTTGTGTAAGGCCGAATATATAATCACTAAAATCATTATTTAGTATTAATACCGTATCACCATTCAGATCAGCCAAAGCAGATTTTAATATATTTAAGTCATTGGATTTTCCATCTCCAGAATTCTTTGTAACCGTGATTTTATAAATGGCAAGTAAATAGAAGCCTTCACTGATTTTCTTTTCTGGTGAAAGTATCTCTTTATCCAAAGATACTTTATATGCTAAATTTTGTGAGTAGTCTTTTTGACCAAAATAATTAGTAACTGCATTTACGATTGGATGAAAAGCTGAAACGTACTCTACTTCTTTATGATTATAAGCAAACTGCTGATCAAATGTTATTTGAATCTCTCTATTTCCAAGGTATTTTTTAAATTTTCTGTAGAGATTTTCCAACTCCGGATTTTTCATCGGAATATCCTTATACTTTTCAATAAAGTCAAAAAGTACATTTCTGCTATTATTAGGCATTTCAAATTGCGAGATGTTCTCGTCAATGTGCCTTAATAAAATAGATGGCAATTCTATTCTGATTATGCTTTCTATATATTTGATTATCTCTTCCTTAGTCAGATACCGATTATTTTTTTCAATAGCCTCAATTTCATTTTGAAAATGAAGATCATTTGCAAAGGCATCTGCTAGTTGGTTTCTGACTTGTACCAATGTTTGTTTATTATTCTCTATGGCCAAGCTTAATCTCTCCAATTCCTCGATTTGTTGTCTTTCCGTCAATTTGGTCTTATATAGTGATTCAATACCCTTTGTTATAAGTTCACCGATGGGCTCTGTCTCACCAAGTATTTCTTCTAAATCCCCAATTGATTCTCGGAAAAGGTTAATTCTTTCATATAGCCTGAAATAAATACGCTCTTCAATCGTATCATGAATGACAAGATTATATATGTTGATAATTTTTGATTGTTGACCAACCCTATCTATTCGACCAATTCTTTGTTCAACAACCATTGGATTCCAAGGGAGGTCATAATTAATAAGAGCATCACAAAACTGTAAATCAAGTCCTTCGCTGCCGACTTCAGAAGAAAGTAGAATTTTCACATTGTCGTTGTATTGGAATTTTTTAATTCTTTCAGTTCTGTCCCTAATCTCACCATATATAATTTCCGTTTCTAAATCCATTTCTTGTAGTTTTTTCCTTAAGTAAAGTAGAGTATTGGTAAAAAAAGCAAATACAATAAGTTTCTTACCGTTTTTCACTACAACCTCACTTATAATCAAACTAAAAAGGTCAAACTTTGAATCGGGGACAGAAGAATCGTAAATCCCCTTTTCTAGGTCTTGTCTTGGTGACCGAAAGGCCACTATACAACTGGACATTTGTCTCTTTCTTTGAATTAATCCTAAACTATTAGGATTATCATATTCGTCAATTACTGAATCATAAATTATCCGCTCTTCAGTTGTTAATTTAACCTGATATGTTTTTGGAATTCGTCTAATTACATCATTACTATCCATTACATCATTTTTCCGAGTTCGTGTATATAGATAATTGAGCGAATTCAATTCAATCAAATCCTGTTGAATTTTAACGCGATTTTCCAGAGTTTGCCCTCCACTAATCATATTATTTCTGGCGCGTTGGTACAATGCATCATTTTCGAATAATTGACCTATTGAAAATTCTTGCTTTGAATAAACTTCTTCTGCAGCAGTCATTTCAAATATGACTTTTGAATTATGCAATTCTTCGGCTATTAAGGGTAATGGGACTTGGGAATTGAGTTTATTTAGAGATTTAACAAATGGTCGATTCTGACTTATTGCATTATTAAATATATCATATGTGTCATACGCAGTCTTATCCAACACTCTTATTAGATTATGAAGGTTTCTTAATTCAGTCATTATCGGTGTTGCCGTAAGAAATATTACTGCATCAGAATGCTCCACTAATTTAGCCACACCTTTGTGCTGTGCGGTTTCGCTATTACGTATTTTATGGGCCTCATCACATATAAGTAGATCAAAACGATAACTATTTTCTTCAATTATACTTTGTAAATCCTCATTTCGGCATTTTTCATAATTGAGAATTCCAAAGATTCTTTTTTTAGAGCCCATTACATCATCCTGAACGTCCTGAATAAATTCGCGAGAGGATTCATATGTTTTTAGAATAAAATTGAATTTTTCGTGCAGCTCCGTTTTCCATTTGTCTCGTAAGGAATTAGTACATATAACTAAGACATTTCTAAGATTACTTCTAGCTGCCAATTCAAGCATAATATGACCTGCCTCTATGGTCTTACCCAAACCCACCTCGTCTGCTACTAAAATTCGTTTTAAGTCTGAATTCAGGAATTTAATTAGAGGCTTATACTGATAGGGCTTAAATAATGTCCTAGATGCCTTTAAACTTGATATAGTATTTGTTGTTGTATTTCTGACCTTATGCCAAGTTGTTGCTATAGAAAAATCCTGATAATCACTTAAGGCGTTATTCGAAAGTAAATCCCATGAATTCATTATTACTATCTCTTCTCTCAAATCATGCTCAGCCAAGACTTGCAAGTCTCCACTATCCCATTGGATTTCATAAAACTGATACCCTCCCTGCTGTCTTAAAATGTTATCAACTCTACCCTTTTTAATAGGATTTTTAACAAGCGATACCCTTTGGTTTTTTGAAAATTTCATTGGATTATCTCATTAAGATACTCATGAAGGTTTGCAAGACCCTAATCCCATGAGATTATTAATCCACTGCTACTTATTTTCATACTAGTTTCACATTTGAGGCAGGGCTTCTTTTTGATGTCCCATTCTTTAAGGTTGATGCCTTCGCACGTGCTACATTTAATTGGTGTGATATCTGCATTTTCAAAAGCTTGGTCAGACTGATTTATTAAACGGTTAAATTTCTTAATTACAATGTCCGTAACAATTTTACAGTCTAAACAAACAAAAGTGTTAGTTGCTGCCATGAAACCCGCATCGGGTCCAGCGGAAGTTATGACCTTGTAGTTGCAGCACGGACATTTATAAGTATTACTTCTTCCCATGGATATTTGTTTCTAAATATTATAACTTATGGACCGTACAAAGTCAAGTGAAAAAGCTTTGTTCCTTATGAAAATCTCGCCTTTGTTGGAGTTTTCTCCAACAAAACATATCTCCAAATCCTAACTACTTCACTATCTGCTTTTCAATTTCTTTTATAAACTCCACAGAAGGTGAATATAATCTCAAAACAGTTTCTTCATCAAAATCAAAAAAATCGTTGTAGTCTCCCTTCTGCCTTTTTTCAAATAATTCTGAAAAATGTTTTCCCAGATCTTTACTGATAATTCCGGTGTGTATGAATAGTTGTCCGAACTTTTGCCTGCTTCCCGAATGGCTTGATGTCTCAACGCCATGTTTTACCAATAATGCTCCAACTGCATAAAAACAGGCATAATACATTCTGTTTATCGCAGTGTTCCAGAGTTTATTGTCAATCAATATCTTTGTTTCCGAAATGGTCTCTTTCGCTTTCTGCAACCGATACTTAATATAATCATCTGCCGTATGATCGTTCATAACAATTTCCCTTCCTTCATGACATTGGCGTAGAATGGAGTCACTTTGTGCCTGGAGTTCCATTCCCGCTCAGAATAAACCATAGGACTAATTACTTCTCCTATTTCAAATTCAAGGTCATACAGTGGATACGTCACATTTTTTTCAATTTCCGCTGTTATTTTGTCCTTATTTAATAGGATCAACAAATCCCAATCAGAATCTGGCTTCATGGTTCCCTTTGCTCTTGATCCATATAAATAAACTTTCGCTGACGGATCTCTCTCCAAGACGATCTTCTTAATCCGATCAAGTATTTTCTGCTGGTCTGTCATGATACAAATTTATTGAAATTCCCATTCTCTTTTACGTGCAGTGTCTCGCTTCGCCCCTTCCACACGGAGTCTCGCTTCGGCCTCCGCGATTATCTTTGACTAAGCCGAAAGAGCATTTAACATCCAACTTCTGGGTTGCGAAGACTCCGCTGAGAATAGGGTCAAATATAAGTTGTTAGACTAATCCCCTTTCAATCTTATGCTTCCTCGTCCAAATCGCAATCAAAGGTGCTATCACTACCGTGGGTAGCAGCCAAACAAACACCGGTGGCAGAATTTCATTATTCACCACCAAAAAGGCCGTGACCGAAGCAATGTAACTGCCCATCATCCGCTGGATGTGCGTGGTGAGAAAGAAATTTCGAATAGTTGATTTGCCTTTGAAGTTGATCCAATCCTGGCGAACAAACAATAAACTGATCACACCAAACACCAGGAACACCACGCCAAACGTGCTGCCTTTAAAAAGATTCATCGATCCAAAAACAATAAAGGCTGATCCAAACAAAGCCATGATGATTGTCAATGCCCAATCATAAGCGCCTACTGAGTTAAGGGTTTTGTGTGCGAGGTAACGCTTTCCCGTAAGGAGCATGTAGGCCGTGAACACGCTGATGATAAACAGGAAATAGTTGGGATGCAGGTATGACATAGGCATGGCTACGAGTGCGGCTGTTAATATGGCTGTGTAGTAAACGATGCCAATCCTTTTATGCACCTTCGTTCCCTTTTTCGTGATAAGAATGTAAAGGCCTAGTAATAAACTGGTGCCTCCACCCGCAATGTGAATGGCTAGTAAAATGTTGAAGATGTTCATGGGTTATTCGGTGGGGAGGTAATGATTCAATCAACTCTGCAATAATACGCCAAGCTTTATTATTTACCACAAAGGTCACGGAGAAAAGCCACAGAGGGGTACATTAAGCTTATCGCTGTGATTCTCTGTTGCCTTTTCTCCGTGGTTCTCCGTGGTTAAAACTTATCATTGTAATAATGCCTACTTCTTAGGAGGCAACTTCTCATTCAGTTTATCGGAATGCATGTACTTGTTGAACCAATCGACATAACGTGTGTAACGATCTTTCTGATAGCTCGGCACAACAAGGCCATGATTTTGTTCGGGATAAACCACAAACTGAGTAGGCACTCCAAGTGTTTTCAATGCCTGATACATTTGTTCACTGCCGGCTGCAGGAACATTAAAGTCTTCTTCGCCTACCATATAGAGTGTGGGGGCTTTTATTTTTTCCACATTCATAAACGGATACGATACCTTCATCCACTTGTCCATGTTCTTCCAAGGCACACCCAACTCGGTTTCATATTGAATCGTGTATTGATCGGTTCCATACATCGATAATTGCATCGCACTGCCAGCACCACTCGCAGCCGCTCTGAAGCGTGGATCGGTGGCGGTAACATAATCTGTAAGGATGCCACCATAACTCCATCCCCCAATGCCTAACTTATTTTCATCGGCTTTTCCTGTTTTGATGAGATGATCGGTGGCACCCAGAATATCCATGACTTCTTTATTTCCCCAATCGCCAGAGATCGCCTTGCTAAACGCCAGTCCGCGTCCGTTGCTGCCGCGATAATTTACAGTAGCTACTGCATAACCTTGCGCTGCTAAAATCTGTGGGATTAAATCAAAACTGAAATCATCCTGTGACGTGGGACCACCATGAATCCACATGATCAGCGGAAGCTTCTGATCCTTTGCTTTTCCTGCAGGCCTGAAGAGGAAGTTGCCCACGCGTGTGCCGTCCTTGCTTTTCGAATCAAAGGATTCTACTGTGGCCAGCTTCAACGACTTCATCAACGCATCGTGAATGAAGGTGAGCCTGCGCGTGTTTCCGTTTTCAATCACATAAATTTCATTGGGCGTCATCGGGTCGCTGGATAATGTTACCCAGGTATCTCCGGCTCCGCGTTGCAAGGCAGCAAATACACGATCGCCACTAGTGATGGCTTTCATCTTTCCATCCAGATCAAATGAAGTGACATGACTTCTGCGATCATCTTCCACCGTTACCATCACCGACTTACTATCGGCAGCCCAACGAGGTGCTGATACATCACGATCTATTGTGGCGTTCAGAATTTTTGGTGTTCCTCCCTCAGCAGGAATCAGAGCTATCTGTGGCTGATCATAAATATCATACTCCGGTGTTTGCGATTTCAGATACGCAATCCATTTTCCATCCGGGCTCCATGCTGGGCTGTTGTCGGCATCCGCCCATGTTGTCAATTGTTTCAAGGTTGATCCTTTCTTGGCATCCATCACCCAAAGGTCACTGTTGCCGTTGCGGTCAGGATCAGCAGTACGATTACTTACAAAAACAATCTTCTTGCTATCGGGCGACCATACCGGATTGTTTTCATCGAAATCTCCGGTAGTCAGTGTATCCAGTTTTTTGGTTTCCACATCGAACACATAGAGATGGTTGCGTTTGCGTTCGAGGTAACCATCGCCATCGGCTTTGAAGTGATAGCGATCGATCATGATAGGCTTCTTAGTCTTATCCTTTTTTTCTTCCTCTTCTTTCGATTCCTGGTCTTTAATAATCAGCGCAATTTTTTTGGAGTCGGGACTC
This sequence comes from Cyclobacteriaceae bacterium, assembly GCA_043774805.1. Taxonomy (GTDB): domain Bacteria; phylum Bacteroidota; class Bacteroidia; order Cytophagales; family Cyclobacteriaceae; genus ELB16-189. The sequence continues at coordinate 10,562 of JAYVTB010000080.1, forward strand.
CATACATAATCGCTGATGCCGTATTTCAGATCGGTTAATTTTTCTGCTTCACCACCTTTGCGGTCCATGCGCCAGATTTGTGATTTTTTTGTTTCGTAGCGCGATGAAAGAAAGGTCAGGTATTTTCCATCCGGTGTCCATCTTGGTTTGCTTTCACCTTCTTTGCTGGCGGTGAGTTTAACAGATTCCTTTCCATCCCAACTGATCATCCAGATGTCACTGTCTGATTTATCTTTTACTGAATCAGGAGTAGAAAGTGAGTAGGCCACCCATTTGCCATCGGGCGAAACTTGTGGGTCGCTGATGGCGCGGATTTTATAAATGTCGGAGGGTGTTATGGGGCGCTGAGCAACGGAAGTCAGCGTCAACAAAATAATTGGAATAAGGAGCAGTCTTTTCATAGAAAGACAAGGTATTGAAAATGGTATATGGTTGCAAAGGTTGGCTATATTTGTATATGCTATCCGCCCATATCGTTGAAAAAAAGCTTGTTGAACTTAAGCCAGCGCTTAAAGAAAAGTATCATGTAGTGAAAATAGGATACTTTGGTTCTTATGCTCGCGGTACAGCCAATGAAGACTCCGATCTTGATATTCTTGTCGAGTTTTCGAAACCGCTCGGCTGGGATTTTTTTGATCTTCAGGATTTGCTTGAAAGTAATCTTCATGTCAAGATTGACTTAGTTTCCATTAAAGCGTTAAAATCTCAGCTCAAGGAAATCATTTTGAATGAAGTGAAATACGTATAAAAGGTCCCAGACGTATTGATCTTTATTTACAAGATATGATAACCTCTATCGAACGAATCAGTGAATACACGGCTGGACTTGATTTCGTTTCGTTTCAAAAAAACTTTATGATCGTGGATGCCGTTTCCCGCAACTCTGAAATCATTGGCGAAGCAGCCCGAAAAATTCCTTCTGAAATTCAAAACAAATATCCTTCAGTGCCCTGGACAAAGATGTATCGCCCGAGAAATATTGTAAGTCATGAATACCTCAGGGTAGATCATGAAACGCTTTGGGAAATAGCCACTCAAGATCTTCCGCTAAACATTAAAGAATTAAAAGAAATTTTGGCAACAGAATTCAAGCCATAGCTTACTTCTTTGAAAATTATCCCATTACAAAATCTTCCATCGGAGTCTCACTTCGGGGTCTACTATGATTTTTGACTAAAACTGAAGCGATTTTTTAACCATGCACTATTTGCTAAATTGAATATTCTTATCGTGATAAAAAGCAACTGCTAAAACTTAATTTATCGCTCCATGAAACATTTATTACTGTCATTGATAATGGCGTTAGTCATTATTGCTTGTAGGGAAAGTGACAAAGGGCAACCTAATAATCAAATCTCGATTGGCATCAGGGATAGTTTGTTTTCAAACATCCTGAATGAAGAACGCCAGGTTTGGATCTATGTCCCTCAAGGCGCAACAAACAAGAAATACCCCGTTGTTTATTTACTGGATGGTGATGCTCATTTCTCATCGGTTGTAGGAATGATTCAACAACTTAGCACGGTTAATGGAAATACACTCTGCCCCGAAATGATTGTAGTGGGTATACCTAACACCGATCGCACGCGCGACCTTACACCCACCCATGTGAAAGAAATGTTTGGCGATACAGTATTTGCTAAATCTTCAGGAGGAGGCGAATCGTTCACCCGATTCATCAAAGAAGAACTCATGCCTTTCATCGACAAAAGCTATCCAACAACACCATACCGAACACTAATAGGCCATTCGTTCGGTGGATTATTTGCCATTAATACAATCGTGAATCATCCTGAAATGTTTAATAACTACCTGGCAATAGATCCAAGCCTATGGTGGGACGATCGAAAACTTTCCATGCGTGCAAATGAAGTATTAGGTGAGCCTGACTATAAAGGGAAATCACTTTTTGTTGCTGTTGCAAACACCATGCAACCAGGAATGGATTTGGCTTTGGTTGAATCGGATACTAGCAAAAATAATAAGCATATCAAGTCGATTCTGGAGTTCAACAAAAGAACTGATAGCAAAACCGATAAGGAATTAACTTTCAAATGGAAATACTATAGTGAAGATTCCCACGGCAGTGTGCCCCTTATTGCAGAACATGATGCGCTGAGGTTTTTGTTCTCGTGGTATGTTTTCAAGGATACTAACAAATTATTAGATGATAAATCGAAACTCAGCCCAGAGGAGAATATTAGCCTGGTAATTGATCACTTTAAGAATGTCTCCGAACACTTTGGGTATCCTGTAACACCTGATGAGACGATGATGAATTCAATAGGATATAGCTTTCTACTGGAAAGCCATAAGCCCGATCATGCCTTCGCGTTTTTTAAAATGAATGCAGAAAACTATCCACAAAGCGCAAATGTATTTGATTCGATGGGGGATTATTATCTCAATCAAAAAGATACAGGTCATGCCATCGAGAATTTCACGAAGGCTGTATCTATGGGCAATCTTCCTTATTCAAAAGAAAAACTAACTAAATTGAAAAAGGAATAATTAGGTTGGTTATCCTTTCACGAACGCTGCATCCCGATACGCAGGTCCTGGATATTTATAAAACCCTTCGCCAGTTTTTTCTCCCAGCTTTCCCTGATTGATATATTCTTTCAATAATTTGGCAAATGCTTTCGAAGCGGCATCGTCTCTTTCTTTTACTACATGCCATGCCGTATCAAGACCAATATTATCGATGATGCCAAACGGGCCGGTGGGCATGTGAAAGTTCACCATCCACGAACGGTCAATATCTTCAATGCTCGCTATGTCTTTTGTTTTCAATCTGCCGGCTGCACCGAGCAAAGCCATTAACATAAAATTGAAAATGTAGCCGGGTGATTCCTTCTTTACAATCACGGGTACCTGGTTAAGCGTCTTTCCTAACTCTTGCAGTAATGGAATCACCATCGGATCAGTACCGGAATGAGGCATAATGTCTACCAGCCGCGCATAAAACACATCGTGAAAATGAAAGGCACAGAATTTTTCCGGTCGGCCGGAAATGGCAGCCAGTTGTGATGGGAGCAAATACGAAGTGTTGGTAGTGAAAATGGTTTTGGCCGGAGCGAGTTCACCAATTTGCTTCCATACTTTTTCTTTGATGGATAGTTCTTCGGTTACGCTTTCACTAATGACGTCACAATCGGTTAATGCTTGATCCAGATTGGTGGTATAGTGAATCCGCCCAAGGGCCGCTGATTTTATTTCTTCCGTGAGCAGGTTCCCTTTGATGAGTTGCCTCAAGATTTTATCCAACACGGCTTTTGCGTTTTCCAATATCGCAGTGTTGATGTCATAAAGGGTTACTTGATAACCGGAGATGGCCGCCTGTAATCCTATGCGGCTTCCCAAACTACCGCTACCAATGATGGTGATTTTTTCTATTTCCATTTAAAACTAATTTTCAAAATGCCGCTATAAACTTCAGGAGTGAGAAATCATAGACCAGAACATTACAGAATCCGATTACGCAAATAGAAGTCCGTTGATTCTTTACCTTTACTAAAAATAGAAAATCTATGAATACAGAAATAGAGGATTTGATTGGCGCTGAAAAAATACAGTTGCATAAACTTCAAAACATCGCTCAAAAAACCCTGAAAGAGGAAAAACTAATTTTCGATAACCTTCTTCATGAACCAAAGGAGGTCCTTTCCAAAGGGCAAACCATATCCGACAAAGTAGCCACTTTTGGAGGGAGCTGGAAATTTATCATCGTATTTATGATTATACTTTTTTTCTGGATCTTATTCAACGCCTCAGTTCCGGAGGGAGACAGCTTTGATCCTTATCCATTTATCCTGATGAATCTTATTCTGTCGTGTATCGCTGCCTTACAAGCTCCCATCATCATGATGAGCCAGAACCGGAAGGAGGAGAAAGACAGAAAAAGAAATGAAAATGATTACCTGATTAATTTAAAGGCTGAGTTGGAGGTGAGAAGCCTTCATCAAAAACTGGATTTCCTGTTGGAAGAACAGATCAGAATACTGTTTGAAAGTCAGGCAAAGCAACTGGAAATTTTGAAATCACTGGAAGTTCAAATGATAGAATTGAAAAATGGGCTTCCTAAATCTTGAGCTAATGCTATCCTGCTTATAGTGACCTCACACATAATCGTTTAAATTCTAATTCATCCAATTACTTTGCATGAACGCTGCGTTTATCTCCGTGCATTCTCTGTGCGCTCAGTGGTGAGAAAATTATTAACCACAGAGGACACGGAGTTTTCACAGAGGTTAAATGGTATTTCTTTCAATTGCTCTTCTCGCATTTTCACCACAGGCATTAATTACATAAATAAGTCCGGCAAAGCGCTGATCTTTAGTAAGCCCCTGTTTGAAACGATAATATATCTGCTGACAAATCACTCCTACCTTAAACGCTCCAAACGCATAATAGAAAACCATGTTGTCAACGGGTGTTCCGGATTGCTGTCGGTAATAATTCACGACTTCATTGCGGGTGAAGTTACCTGGCATCCACGTGAGACTGAATGGCCGCAAGGCTTCCGAATCGTTGGGCTCTGCCCAATAGGCGAGTGTCGTACCTAAATCCATCAATGGATCTCCTACTGTAGCCATCTCCCAATCGAGAATGGCAATAATCTCATTTAAGTTATCTGGATTTAATACGAGGTTATCGTATTTAAAATCGTTATGAATGAAGGCGGATCGTAAAGTTGCCGGAATATTTTTTGGCATCCACTCCGCCACTTCTTTCATTGAAGCAATGTCATCCGTTTGTGAATTGAAATATCGCTTAACCCAGCCCTCCACTTGTCGCTGCACATAACCATCGGGTTTGCCCAGTGAATCTAATCTGGAAGAATGAATATCAATTTGGTGAAGTTTTACCAGCTGATCGATGGTGGCTTTTGATAACGCACGGAATGAATCTTCATCCATCACTAAATCTTTAGGAAGTCTATTTCTCAGGATCACTCCCTTCACCCGTTTCATCAGATAGAATTTTACTCCCATCACACTTTCATCAATGCATAAATGAAATGCATCGGGCACTTTGTTAAAACCTGCCTCATGAAGTTTGGTGAGCACCATAAACTCGCGCTCCATATCATGTGCCGATTTTATATTGGCGCCAAAAGGTGGTCTGCGCAACACGTACTCGTATTCACCAGCTTGAATAAAATAAGTGAGGTTGGAATAGCCTCCGGGAAATTGCCTGATGGAAATTTCATTCTCAAAGCCCTGCACCTTATCGCGCAAATAGTCCTGCAACTTTTGTTGATCCAGTTCCTCACCAGGGCGTGTATGGGTCGGTTGATCCAGCATCAATCAGGGCATGTATTTTTTAAGAATCGATTTGGCCAGCGATGACTTATGTACTTCATCCGGGCCATCATAAATGCGTGCCGCCCGCTCATGCCGATACCAGAACGAAAGCAAGGTGTCATCGGTAACACCTAATCCTCCGTGTACCTGAATAGCGCGATCGACCACTTTCATCAATACATCGGCAACAAAAAATTTGATTGTTGAGATTTCATCCTTGGCAGCCTTTGCTCCTTCTTTATCAATCTTATGTGCAGCCTGCAAAACCAACAATCGCGCAGCATTAATTTCCGCACGACTCTCGGCAATCCAGAATTGAATCGCTTGTTGATGAGCCAATACTTTTCCTTCTTTGAGTTGGCGACTTACTGCACGCTTACACATTAGATCAAAAGCGCGTTCACAAATTCCAATCCATCGCATGCAATGATGAATACGGCCCGGCCCCAATCGTGCCTGCGCCAACGCAAAACCTTTTCCTTCTTCACCAATGAGATTGGCTATAGGCACTTTGCAATTAGTAAACTGTACTTCTCCATGACTGAGATAATCTTCACCCACATCGCCCATAATAGGAATGTTGCGAATCAATTTATAACCGGGATTATCCAGCGGCACTACAATCATGCTGGCCCGCAAATAAGGATTTTCATTTTGCGAATCTGTAATCGCCATCACAATAGTGAAGGAAGCACCATCAGCTGCAGTCGTAAACCACTTATGTCCGTTGATAGTATAATATTCTCCCTCCTTTACCGCAGTGGTTGCCATGTCTACTGGATTGGATCCGGCAAACTCTGGCTCCGTCATAGCGAAGCAAGAGCGAATGTCACCGTTCATCAAAGGCTTCAGGTATTTCTCTTTCAATTCCGCGGAAGCGAACTGATGCATCAACTCCATGTTGCCAATGTCAGGTGCATTGCAATTGAAAACGTAATGACCCAACGGAGATGTGCCCAACACTTCGCTTACATGCGCAAATTCACTGAGTGATAATCCCACACCTCCATCCTGCTCTGATAAATGAGGCGCCCACAATTTTCTTTCTTTCGCTTTTGCCCGCAGCGATTTCAACAAGGGCAATGATTGGCGGAAAGGGTGAGCGATTACCTGCAACTCTATCGGATATACCTCTTCTTGCAGAAATGATTTGTATTGAGGAAGAAGTGCTTTGACTTTATCGCTATAAAATGAATTCAGCATATCAGTATCTAAATCGTATAACCACCATCAGCCGTAAATACGCCACCCGTAGAATAAGCGGAAGCATCTGACGCCAGGTACAAAGCCAACGCAGCAATCTCTTCGGTGGTGCCCACCCGTTTTATCGGCAAGATCTTCATCATCGTGTGCATGATCTTGTCGTTGCTCCACAGCGCTTCGCTGAATTTTGTTTTGATCAACCCAGGACAAATCACATTGGCCCGAATGTTATCCTCTCCCCACTCTTTCGCCATCACCTTCGTGAGCGAAATCAGCGCTGCCTTGCTCACACTATAAATTCCCAATCCATGCTCTGGTCGCAAGCCACCAATCGAACTGATATTGATCACTGATCCGGATTTCTTCTGCTTCATGTAAGGGTAGGTCTTCTTCGCCAACTCAAATGGCCCCTTTACATTCACATTCATGATTTTATCAAAGGCGCTTGCATCCGTTTCTACCACGGGGCCGAATACCGGATTAACGGCTGCATTGTTTACCACAATATCAATGGTGCCATAAGCAGCAATGGTTTCATCAACCAGTCGGGCAATATCACCGGCATCACCCATGTGACATGCAACAGCTTTTGCCTGGCCTCCTTTTTTTACAATCGAGTTCGCCACCTGATCAACGGCTTCCTGCTTGCGACTTGAAACGACCACGCGTGCACCGGCAGCGCCTAAAACTTCTGCAATTGATTCGCCAATGCCTTTACTGGCGCCTGTAATCAATGCCACTTTACCAGAGAGATCAAAAAGATTTGTCATGAGTGAATAGTAATATTGAATCCCGGAGTTGAATTTTCATGAAGTTAAAGATTGGCAATAAATATTCATGTATTTCCTGATGAATAAGTGCCTTCCTTATCAGTAAAAGAATCTTGGGAGCTGACTTCTATCATGAATTCTGTTGAAATCCTTCACGGGTAAATTACTCCTTTCCCATGACGCTCAAAATACCGCATCCTTTGGCCCTGCTTTTGCGTACAAGAGGTTTCTGAATTTTGTATCTTTATACTTACAAATCTATCGCTATGAAGTTTTATTATGTATTAGCCTTCGGAACAAGCTTATGCCTGACTTCCGTTGGTACTGAAGCACAAGTTCTTAACAGACTTAAGCAGAAAGTGGAAGGCAAGGGTGAGCAAAAAGCCGGGCAAGAAATTGACAAGCTTTTTGGAGGAAAGAAAAATCAAACCAGTGGACAAACTAATCAAGGCACCACGTCTGGATCACAAGGAGGACAGAACGGAGGGAATGGTGGCGGGAATGATCCTTCCAATAAAGGTGGCGGAGGTTTGATCTCCACTCCACCGGATGTAAAACAAAACCTTTCCGATGCGCAGGTCGCCTATAAAAGGAATAGCTATGGTGAGGCACGTTACTCCGTGCAACAAGCTATGCTTGGTGTAGAGTTAGAAATCGGAAACAAGATTTTGAAATCATTGCCCGAATCGGTGAGCGGGCTAAATAAAAAAGCAGAGTCTGATCAGGTGACCAGCACTGGTTGGGGATGGGCGGGTCTCACTATTCAACGCGAGTATTCGGATAGCAAAGACAAGCAGTTTACATCCATGATAGCCAATAATTCTGTCTTGATGGCGGGTGTTAATGCCTATCTTTCTTCGGGTGGATATGCACAACAAACCAACGGACAGCAAAACTGGAAGCAAACCAAATTGAAAGGCTACCGTGCCATTATCGAATACAGTGATGGCAGCGGATACAAATTAAGTGTACCTATTGGTCAATCCTCTATCATTGTGTTTGAAGGAGTCAACTTTGCATCTGAACAAGAGATGATGAAAGCGGCAGAAGTGTTTAACCTTGATGGAATTAAAAAAGAGTTAGGAGAGCAATAAAATATTCTTTATGAAAAAATTCAATTTGATACTATTATTCCTGGCCACCGGTTATGCAACCCTTGCTCAGGATTTTGATAAAAACATCTCCACCGCAACAGTCTCCTATACTTCCGGCAACTTGCAGGATTCGCGCTTTGCGATGGAGCAAGCTCTTCGCGATCTGGATATGGCTATTGGTAAAGAAGTCTTGAAAGTGTTACCGACAAAACTTGGTGCATTGGCCGCGCTGGAAAAAGAAGATAACGTTTCCGGCACTGGAAGTTATGTGGGTTTATACGTACAGCGTCATTATGGTGCTGACCCTAAAAGAGGTTCCATTGAAATCATCAACAACTCTCCTATGATTAACTCCCTGAATGCCATCCTCTCCATGCCCGTTATTGGTGGCATGATGCGCGATGAAAATCAAAAGCAAGTGAAAATTCAGGGCTACAAATCCATCCTTAATAAACAGGTAAATTCAGAAACCGGTAAGACCAACTATGAATTACAAATACCCATGAATAATACGTTGGTGACCGTGAAAATGGATGACACTAATGAAGGTGAGATCACCGCTGCAGCTAACACTATTCCGCTTGCCAAGATTGTTCAGGTGGCACAATAAAATCATTGCACGTTCGACTAAGGAGCCAACAGGCTCCTTTTTTATTTTAAATTAATTCCAAATGATCATCTTCTTTAGTTTATTGGCCATTGTGGTCGGATCTTTTTTTGTTGTTGGATTTATCATTTCGGCTCCTACACACAAGGGTGAAACCACCGATCATTTTGATGGGAAGAAATTCATCAATCCGGGCAATGCTCAGGCGAAAGGGTTAAGTGATGTGTTCAAATGGATGATGCAACGAAAGCAAGGCCCCTGGAAAGAAAAGTTGGAGTCTAACTATGGTGAAAAACCAGAAGCCGTGGTTACCAATGGGGTGAAGATCACCTTTGTGAACCATTCAACCTTTCTTATTCAGACGGCAGGAGTAAATCTGCTCACCGATCCGGTCTGGAGTGAGCGCACTAGTCCTTTTGGATTTGCAGGACCAAAAAGAATGAAGCAGCCCGGAATTCGTTTCGAAGATTTACCAAAAATCGACTATGTCATTCTCAGTCACAATCATTACGATCACCTTGATATCAACACCCTAAAGGTTATCTATAAAATTCATCAACCGAAATTGATAACACCACTTGGTGTAAAAGCATTTCTGGATAGTCATCAGATTACTTCTGCCACTGACATGGACTGGTGGCAGGAGATTTCGCTTTCGGATTCCCTCGTTATTCAATCCGTGCCTGCACAACATTTCTCCGGACGTGGGGTATTTGATCGTGATGCCACTTTATGGTGCGGCTATGTGATCAAGAACGCCAGTGGCAATATTTATTTTGCCGGAGACTCGGGTTATAATGAGCATACTTTTAAAGAAATCGGTAGGCGGTGTGCGCCCGTCTCAGTAGCCCTTATTCCAATTGGTGCCTTTAAGCCTACCTGGTTTATGTCACCGATTCATTGCTCCCCGGCAGAAGCTGTGAAAATCCATTTTGATGTGAATGCTGCGCAAAGCATTGCTACACACTTTGGCACTTTTCCGCTGGCGGATGATGGAGAAGAAGATCCTATCCTTGAACTAACGCAAGCCATCACCCAAGCAAGCCTTGCCCCTGAAAAATTCCTCGTGCTAAAAGAGGGCGAAGCGAGATTGTTTTAAGAGTTTAAAAAGTCTTTGTCGGGATTACTGCTTTTGTAGTAACTTACTTCCCACTAATCTGTATCGCATGAAAACATTTATCACTTTATTCCTGCTTGTATCAGTTGCCACCATCGCAACGGCTCAAAAAGTTGACTACGACAAAAAATTAAAGGACTTAGGCATCACATTGATAACACCTTCGAAACCCGTTGCCAACTATGTGAAGGCCGTGCGCACAGGAAATCTTCTTTACCTTTCAGGTGATGGACCAACAAAGTCTGATGGCAAATACATTACCGGCAAGTTAGGTGCTGATCTCACCGTGGAACAAGGATATGAGGCGGCCAGGCAAACCGGCATCTCCATCCTTTCAACACTGAAAGCAGAATTAGGCGATTTAAATAAAGTAAAGCGAGTGGTGAAAGTACTTGGCATGGTAAACTGCACCAATACTTTTACTGACCAGCCCAAAGTAATCAATGGTTTTTCTGATTTGATGGTGGCAGTGTTTGGCGAAAAGGGAAAACATGCACGCTCGGCCGTTGGCATGGCTTCGTTACCCAGCAACATTGCTGTGGAAATCGAAATCATTGTAGAAGTAGAATAGTCTCTTACAAAAAATCAATCAAGTATTAAAATTTTCTTTTAATCTCTTACTTATGAAAAAATTTATTGTCTTCTCCCTCTTTGCTTTGATTGCCTTTGTTTCTGTTGCTCAAAAGAAAATCGATTATGAAGGAAAACTAAAAGACATGGGCATTGAGTTAACCGTTCCTGCCAAGCCAATGGCCAACTATGTTAAAGCCACGCGCACTGGAAACCTGATTTACCTTTCCGGCCACGGTCCTACTAAAGCAGATGGAACTAACGTTGCCGGAAAATTAGGCGCAGACATGACTATTGAGCAAGGCTATGAAGCAGCAAAGCTGACGGGCATCTCTTTACTCTCCACATTGAAAGCGGAATTAGGAGACCTTAATAAAGTAAAACGGATCGTCAAGGTATTGGGCATGGTTAACTGTACGGAAACATTTACCGATCAACCCAAAGTGATCAATGGTTTTTCTGATCTGATGGTTGCTGTGTTTGGCGAAAAAGGAAAACATGCCCGCTCTGCCGTTGGGATGAATCAATTGCCCGGCAACATGGCTGTTGAAATTGAGATGATTGTTGAAGTGGAATAATCCGTGAACTGATTCACAGAATTGTTCTATAAATTTCAGACTGATATTTAAACAGCAAACGACAAGCTTATTAGAAATTCGTTAACCGAGTGTTAATTTGAATTAATTGCAGACAAATGGGTCGGTGAACATCAAGCAGCTATCTGCGTTTATAACCTAATTGCTATATTGCAACCCCTTATGAAAGTTCGCATCTACATGTTGTTGTTAAGCGCCCTGCTGCTCGGAGCCGTCAGCTATGTGCAGATCTTTCAAAAAATAGTTGATGATCGATGCAGTTCCATGCAAATCATCAATGATACCAACGATGATGCCGAAGAAGGTGCAGACAACACTTCGGAAGAAAATTCGCGTGAGATCGATCAGGACGAAGATTCATTTAATCCTTTAGAAAGCCTCGTCTTTTTATCCACTTGCCTGGTATCAGAGTTAAAGAATGATGCCTATTCATTTGGTCTGTTACGTTATTATCCGGAAATAGTATCTCCCCCTCCTCAGATTTAAAACATCGCTAACAAGCTTCCCGGCTTGAGTTGTTTTAAAATTCTATTTCTTCTTTAATCTCATTTATGAACTTAAGAAATTTCTGGCCTTCGGATTTTCCAGCCTCCATAGTAGTCTTTCTCGTTGCATTGCCGCTTTGCTTAGGCATTGCACTAGCCTCTGGCGCTCCCCTGTTTTCCGGCCTCATAGCCGGTATTATCGGTGGAGTTGTAGTCGGTGCATTGAGTGGTTCGTCCGTAAGTGTAAGTGGGCCAGCGGCAGGTCTCTCTACTATTGTAGCGGCAGCCATTTTAGATCTTGGTTCTTTCCAGGCATTCTTACTAAGCGTTGCGTTGGCTGGTTTGATTCAGATCGGGTTAGGGTTTGCTAAAGCCGGATCAATCGGACATTTCTTCCCATCGTCCGTCATCAAAGGAATGTTGGCTGCCATCGGCCTGATTCTTATTCTGAAACAGATTCCACATGCGGTAGGCTATGATGCAGACTTTGAAGGTGATGAGAGTTTTTTTCAGGCGGATGGACAAAATACATTTACTGAAATCCTAACCTCATTCAACTATTTCAGTCCAGGAGCAATGGCCATCAGCGCGGTGAGTTTGCTCATTTTAATTTCATGGAATAAAAATTTTCTTCAGCGTTTTCGCTTTTTCAGATTAGTCCCTGCTCCACTTGCCGCAGTAAGCATTGGCATTCTGCTAAATGTACTTTTCAACGCATGGTTTCCTTATTTGGCCATTGAGCAACAACACCTGGTTTCTGTTCCTGCTTTAATCGGATCACCAGAAGCCAGTTCATTTTTCATGTTCCCCGATGTTTCGCAATTGACCAATCCTAAGATTTATATTGCTGCCATTACCATTGCCATCGTAGCCAGCATCGAAACATTACTCAGTATCGAAGCCTGTGACAAGATGGATAAGGCTCATCTCATCACTCCGCTTAATCAGGAGCTGAAAGCCCAAGGTGTTGGAAATTTTATTTCAGGGATTTTGGGTGGATTACCCATTACTTCCGTGATCGTAAGAAGTTCAGCCAATATCAATTCAGGTGCACGATCAAAAGCTTCTGCTATTTCTCATGGGTTTATTTTATTGATTGCGTTACTCGCCATTCCCGGTGTTCTTAATATGATTCCCCTCGCCTGTCTTGCGGCCATCCTTCTGGTGGTAGGTTATAAACTAACAACACTGACTTTGTACAAAGAAATGTATGCAAAAGGAATCAGTCAGTTCTTGCCCTTTATCGTAACCATCATTGCCATTCTGTTGACCAATCTGTTACAAGGCGTGTTCCTGGGTATCCTGGCAGCGTTGTTCTTCATTCTAAAAACAAACTTTAATCGGGCTGTTATCAGCGTTCATTCAGACGACAATTACCTGATTAAATTTTCAAAGGATGTATCGTTTATGCACAAGGCATCCATTCGCAATGCGTTGGTAAAAGTTCCTGACGACACACGCTTATTGATTGATGGAACCAAGTCACATTTTATTGACGAAGATATTCTGGAAACTATCGAAGATTATATGGAGATGGCCAAAACCAAAAACATCGAAGTAGAATTAACCGGAATTAAATTGAAAGAAAAAACTCATAACTCAAAAACCATTAGCTAATGAAAAAATACGAACAACTACTTCTACAAAACCGTGCATGGGTAGAGCAAAGATTGCAGGAAGATAAAGACTTCTTTAAGCGTCTGTCGAGTGTTCAGACGCCCGATTTTTTATGGATCGGATGTTCCGATAGTCGCGTGCCTGCCAATGAAATTACGGGCACACATCCTGGTGAAGTATTTGTGCATCGCAACATTGCCAACATGGTTGTACACACTGACATGAGTATGCTTAGCGTATTAGACTATGCCGTGAATGTGCTGGAAGTAAATCATGTAATCGTATGTGGTCATTACGGATGCGGAGGTATTAAAGCTGCCATGATCAACAAACAGATCGGGCTTATCGATAATTGGATCAGGCATATCAAAGATGTTTACCGAATGCATCAGGATGAATTGGAAGTGATAGAAGATATGAATGAACGTCAGGACCGATTCACTGAACTCAATGTGATTGAGCAGGTCTATGACCTCGGCAAAACATCTATTATTCAAAACTCATGGCAAAAGCGTGGCGGACCTTATGTGCACGGCTGGGTGTATGATGTGCGCAATGGATTAATAAAAGACCTGAAAGTTAGCATGCATGACGATTCCGAAATGCCGGATGTATACAAGTTTGAAAGGGTAAAAACATAATAGACAGTTTGTTTGGTGGGGGTTAGGCCATCCTGTAATGGGGTGGCCTTTTTTATTATATACCAACCCAGATAGGGGTAAAAGTTAGTTGAGTTGTCATAACCTCAACGCCTTAAAACCGTAAATTGCACTGAATAGGAACCAAAAGCAGTGGATTTATCGGAAAAAAAGGTCTTGGAAACAATCCAATCGGGCAACGAAAGTGCTTTTGAAATGATATTCAAATCCTATTACCAACCCCTGTGCCGTTATGCCTATTCTTTTCTGGCAGATAAGGAAGAAGCGGAAGAGGTAGTGCAATCTGCTTTCATCACCGTTTGGGAAAAACGAAAGAGCCTCGACATACAAACCTCACTCAAGTCATACCTTTATCGCATGGTGCGCAACGCCTGCCTCAATGTGATCAAACATGAAAAGATAAAACAGCAGCATGTTGCTCATGAACTTGCCGTTACGGAAGCTTCCTATGAATCCGTTTCACAGAAAGTGTATGCTTCCGAATTAGAATTAAAAATCTCTGAAGCCATGAAAGTTTTGCCCGAACAATGCCGGCTTGTTTTTCAATTAAGCAGATTTGAAGAATTGAAATACCAGGAGATTGCCGATCAACTTCAGATTTCTGTAAAGACCGTAGAGAATCATATAGGTAAGGCGCTGAAGATCATGAGAGAGCAATTAAAAGAATATTTGCCATTATTTTTATTTTTTATAAAAGACCTGATAGAATAAGGTGGAGAACGTGCTGAACGATATGGATGATTTGATCGGCAAAGTGTTAGCCGGAGAAGCTACTGCGCAGGAGCAGGAAAGCGTGATGCTTTGGAGAAAGCAGCATGAAGACAACGAAAAATATTTCAGTCAACTGAAGGAGATATTTGAAAAAGCCAGCCGTGTTGCCGTGCAAGTAGAATTCGACACCGATGCGGCCTGGAGTAAGGTCAAGCGTCAAATCAATAATAGAGATGGTAAAGTCGTTTCAATCGGGGGTTCACCTTACTTCTCTCCATTGCGGATTGCGGCAGGCATCATTCTGCTGGTAGGAATCGGATCGGTCTTATATCTGCTCAGTGCTCCTCCCATTCAAACTCTCGCTGTCGCTACGGAAAAAACAACTCGTCAGGATACTCTCCCGGATGGCAGCAAGGCCTTCTTAAATAAAAAGACACAACTCGAGTTTGAATATGATCCACGCGCAAAGACACGAAAAGTGAAACTGAAAGGGGAAGCTTACTTTGCCGTAAAGCATGAAGATGAAAAACCTTTTATCATTGAAGCCGATGAGATCCTGGTGCGTGACATTGGCACCGAATTCAATTTAAAAGCCTATCCGGATAAAGACACCATTGAGATTGTTGTCACGCATGGTGAAGTGCAATTCTATACCCAAAAAGATCCAGGACTTAATCTTAAGGCTGGTGAAAAGGCGATTTATAGTAAGCGATCAAAAGAATTTTATCGCATCGAAAAACCAGATACCAATATCCTGGCCTATAAAACCAAAGTATTCAGTTTCAACAATACCGACCTTCGCTCTGTAGTCTCATTACTCAATGAAGTATATAATTCTAAAATAAGTCTGGCGAGCGAATCGCTTTACACTTGCCGGTTGACTGCCAACTTCAAAGAAGACAATCCTGAAATTATTGTTGAGGTGATTGCCGAAACGATGGGTCTTGAGCTCACTAAAAAAGATGACCAGCTTATCCTGAGTGGCAAGGGGTGCGAAAATTAAGTTCACGTATGAAGCATCTGTACGCTGTTTTCATCTGCATCATACTGGTAAACTCTGATGTTCTCGCACAGAATGCAGTTCCCATACTTGAAAGAAAGATTACAATCACTGCCAACAACGAAAAACTCCCTTCGCTACTGAATCGAATTGGTCAGACAGCTGGATTTTCATTTTCCTACAACAGCGCTATTATTTCTCCTGAGCAATCGGTTTCAATTAATGTGACTAACAAATCGATAAGGGAAGTACTCAATGAAATTTTCCAGGATACCATGAATTACAAGGAGAAAAGTAATTATCTCATCATTACGAAAGCCCCTGCTCCTGCTACAAAAAATAATATCGTTGTGATCATTCTTAACGGCTATGTAGAAGACAGTAACACGGGTGAAAAAATTGCACAGGCCAGTGTGTATGATAAAAGCTCCGCAGTCTCCACGGTTACGGATCAATATGGATACTTTAAACTCAAACTCGAAAAGAAATCTGATTCGGTTGCCTTATCGGTCAGCAAGAAAAATTATAGGGACACCCTGTTAAGCATCACCGCACCTGACAATCAATACCTGAAAATATCGATTCAGCCGCTTCAGGATTCTATTAGCGTCTTTGCAGAAACAGAATCATTAGATACGGTGGCGGTCAAAGAAAATAGCTTTACACTTCCCTATGAAGATGAACCTAACGTACAAAATATTCATGATACACTCTACCGACTTGTACAGGTCTCCTTTCTGCCATTCATAGGCACCAATGATCGATTGAGTGGAAATATCATCAATGATTACTCAATCAATTTCCTGGGTGGCTACTCCATGGGTACAAGACAAATCGAATTAGGTTTCTTCGTGAATATGGATCGGACTGACGTAAGCTGGCTTCAGGTTGCAGGCTTTGCCAACTTAGTTGGGCGAAATGTTTACGGAATTCAAGCCGCTGGTTTCGCCAACGTAAATGGAGGTGAAACAAAAGCCGTTCAACTGGCCGGCTTTGCCAACACCAATTTAGGCGAAAGCATTGGCGTGCAGGTAGCAGGTTTTGCGAATACAAATCTTAAAGCAGTCAATGGTGTGCAGGTTGCCGGATTCAGCAACGTTACCATCGGCAACTCAAAGGGAGTACAAGTAGCAGGATTGAGTAATGTGCAGGTCGGTGATTATCGCGGCTCGCAGATTGCCGGATTAACAAATATTGCCACCGAAAAAATTTCGGGTTCACAGATCTCTGTTCTTTTCAATCATGGACGAAAGGTGCACGGAACTCAAATCGGATTGATCAATTATGCGGATACGCTAGGAGGTGTGCCGATCGGGTTGCTGAGCATCGTTAAAACCGGTTATCATAAAATTGAGCTATCAGCAGACGAAATTTTCTATACCAACCTGGCATTTCGATCGGGGGTAAGAAAATTTTACACTATGCTTCAGGCTGGCTTCAAGCCTGACAAATCATTAAACACTGGAGATTCTTCGGTGTGGACATTCGGTTATGGATTAGGAACCGCCAGAAGGATCTCAAATAAAATATTTTTGAATATCGATTTTAGCACACAGCACGTAAACAAAGGAAGCTTTACCAATGCACTTAGCTTATTAAATAAAATCAATGTGGGGGTTGACTTCCAATTGTCAAAAGGATTTTCACTTTATACCGGTGCCACACTGAATGGCTACCTCACCAATAGCAGTTATACGGATTATCCCTCTTTGTTTACCGACTTCAAACCTCACGTTTTCTATGATGAAAACATTGGTGGCAACAACCTGAAGATGTGGCTGGGCGCCAAAGTAGCATTGCGTTTTTTATAAAATCATGCTGAGTAGTTAATATCAACCCGAGCGGATATTTCAAAATTAGTACCAGTTAACCTTCTTCCGGTGTTGAGCTACAAAGTTGAGTTTTAGTTAGTCAAAAATTTCTCTTTGATGGCTGGGGGTGCAAGACGTCTCGGGTGTCTTCTTTCAAACGGATCAATTATGAAAAATCTAGCTATTGCCATTTTGATGTTTAGTTCAATGGGGTTGACTTCTTGCCTGGAAGAAGATCCCGGACCTCGTCAGTCTGATAGTCGCATCTTTGCCGTTGTCGATTTTGATCACATTGAGGCTGGCGATGCGCTGAATATAATGATCAAACAAGGGAGTACTTTTTCCATTCAGGCCGATGGTGATCGCAGGAACCTGGATGATATGATGGTCTATAAAAACGGAAGCACGTTGGTACTTCGTTTTAATCATTATGAGAAAAGGCAATACACTACATCTGTCAGCATCACTTTGCCTGCACTTCTTGGAGCCGATTTTTCAAGTGCCGTTAATGCACAGATATCTGGCTTCACAGGCGTGAGTCAATTCGATTTGTCACTTTCGGGGGCTTCTCTTGCGCAGATGGATGTAGAAGCATCCAAACTAAATTTTCTACTCAGTGGCGCTTCTCAATTACGTTTGAGCGGAAAAGGAGAATCACTCCATGGAACCATTTCAGGCGCATCACTACTTTCCGCTTTCGAATATCCTTCCACGCAAGCAAAGTTGATTGTCTCCGGGGCAAGCAATGGCAAAGTGAACGTATCACAACAACTGGAAGTGAATGCGAGTGGAGCCAGCTTAATAGTATATCGGGGCACTCCCCAACTGGAAATCGAAGCCAGTGGTGAAAGTGTGGTGAAGGCAGAGTAAAGAAGGTGATCTTAGTTGAATCGTGCGCAACGACCCTCTCTGGTGATGCTAGTCGTTTGACTTACCTGCCAGGTTTTCTCACTTTCTTCAAGTATTTCTTGTCATCAACCGCATACAATAATTGAATTTCACTGTTGCTTTTCTTCGCACGCGAAAACCAACTACCCTCTGAGACGTGATCTTTCAGAAAAGGGAAATATTCTCTTTCAAACTCCACTTCACTCGTGTTCCGATGGTAATTCCATTTCCCTGAACGTGCAATTCTCTGCCCCGGGCCAAAGGTGGTGTATTCATAAGTTCCATCCGATCTTACTTCCAGGGTATCAAACCTGCCATCACTCCACACGTAGTAACCAGGAAGCTCACCTGGCTCTACTGGTTTGTTGCAGCTGGCAAATAGTAACAAAATCATGGAGGCAGAAAAAAATGCAATAAGAGTTTTTCGGTGCAAAGCCATTTGGTAATGAGTATGGATTTAGTTTGATGATTGCAACGTTACCTTAGCGATGAGTTGGTTCAAAGTATGCAGTCAATTTTTAGTTCAACTTCAATTTCATCATGATGTCGGTCTGCTCATCTTCACCTAATTTAAAGATATGTTTATCAAACTCAACGAAGCCATTTTTCTTATAAAAGTTTATTGCCCTTGGATTTTCCTCCCACACACCCAACCAAACATAGTCGGAATTCTTTTGTCGAGCAATCTGGATGGCCTTATCATAAAGCAGTTGGCCTACGCTTTTCCCGTGATATTCCTTCAACACATAAATTCTTTCGATCTCAAGTGCTTTGTCTTCCTTTAATTCTGTTTGTGATTGTCCGAAGTTCAGTTTTAAATAACCAATTATCTTATTGTCATCTCGCGCAAAGTAAAATTCAGCGTTCTCGTCATTCAGTTCAGCGCTCAATTTCTCCTTAGAAAATCCTTCTTCTAAATAATTCTTCATGTTCTCTTCTGAGTTTGCGGCTGAGAAGGTCTCAAAGAAAGTCTGTCTCCCGATTTCTTGTAATTGAGAAATGTCCGTTAGCGTTGCTTTTTTTAGTTTAATTTCTCCCATTTTTAGTATGATATCGTATGTCGGCAAAATTAAAAAGGTCCAAGTGTATTGGCAATTCATAATTACATTACTCCACTCGCTCTGTAACAGGATCTGGTTGTTCTCCAAGAAACTCTACCCATGCCTTCTTCATGCAGGGATAATTTTTGGCGGCTTCAACAAGATTCATGAAGGATATGAGATTGCCATCAAATCTCTTCGCCAGCGTTTCATCTGCAATATTTCCAGCGGCATCAAATGCCTTGTGAGCCGTAGCAAGCGAAAACATATTTGGAAATACATTGGCGCCTAAATGTTCAAGGGGTATGCGCAACTGCCATATCGCTTTGTTGCCTCCGCCCATTGATGGTGACGCAGACATCAACAATGCATGTTTTTCATTAAATGGTTGGGGGCGAAATCGGGATACCCAATCAATAGCATTTTTAATCAGCCCAGGCATTGATCCGTTGTATTCAGGACATGAAATAATAAATGCATCGTTTGCCAGAAGTCGTTTATTAAATTCTGATGCACCGCTGGCGATTCCATCTTTTTGTTCCAGGTCTCCATTGAAGGAAGGGCAATCAAATTCTCTCATGTCGGCATAGTCCACTTTCGCTCCATGCTTTTCAACTACGGTTGATGCAAGTTTTGCCAGCCGCGTGTTAAGTGAATCTGTTCTTAGAGAAGCGGAAAAAATAAGTAATCTTAACGGTCCTTGATGTTGATTCATTTCCATATCATTATTTTATTCAAGTTCAGTCAACAAATCGTCAAGCGCAAGTGGTTTTGTAAACATATCTAAAGAACCATCGGCATTAATCGGCCAAAGCTCTTTTGGTTTGTCCCAATACAACTCCACACCATTACCATCAGGGTCGTTTAGATATAACGCTTCTGAAACACCATGGTCGCTTGCTCCTGTCAACGGATAATGGGCATTGCGCAAACGGTTATAAATTATTGCAAGGTCTTTTCTCGAGGGATATAGAATTGCGGTATGATATAAACCTACTCCGTCTTTGGAAGCAGGTGGTGCATCTTTGCTATGCCAGGTATTCAATCCGATGTGATGATGATAACCTCCAGCGGAAATAAACGCTGCCTGACTTCCATACATCATGGTGATTTCAAACCCTAATAAGTCCCGATAAAATCCGAGAGAACGGTTTAAGTCGGCAACCTTAAGGTGGACGTGTCCGATTCTAGTTTGAGCAGGTATCTGATAGGGTTCCATGATTACTCTAATTGAGTATTAATTTCAATGGGGTTACCTAGAATTTTATGAACAGGGCAACTATTCGCCACTTTAAGCAATGTTGCCCGTTGGGTTTCGTCAAGATTTCCCAGCAACTCCAATTTTCTGCCGATGACTGTTTTATTTTCCTTGTCGTCTCTTTCCAATTCTATTTCGAGTTTTACTTCTTGTAAGTCCCAACCTTTGCGGTCGGCATACATTCTAACTGTTGCGCTTGTGCAAGCTGATAAAGCAGAAGACAAAAGTTCTTTAGGCGAAAAACCTAAATCCTTTCCGCCCTGAGCAATCGGCTCGTCAGCGATTACAACATTACCGGTGGGCGACTTGATTTCAATCTTGTAGCGTTCACTTTTAATGCTCGATGATACTTTTGCCATCATGTTTTAGTTTTTAGTAAGGCCCCAATCACAATTTACATCTTTGATAACTTATGTTCCTGCCATTACTTTTTTTGCATGGTCATTGATGCCAACACCGCCACAGCTAACGTAAGGATGATAAAGGCCAGTGAGATTTCAATCGGAACTTTATAAATGTCGGCAATACACATTTTTGTGCCGACAAATATGAGGATTGCCGATAATCCATATTTCAGGTAGACAAAATATTTTTCAATTCCTGCCAGCGCGAAATAAAGCGATCGTAAACCCAGGATCGCAAATACATTGGACGTATACACGATAAAGGCATCTTCTGATATAGCGAGAATAGCAGGGATACTGTCTACTGCAAATACAAGATCCGTAACCTCAATCATCACCACCACCAGAAAAAGAGGAGTAGCCCAAAGCAGGTTATCTCGCTTAATAAAAAACTTGTCTCCTTCGAAAGCCGGAGTGACGCGGAAAATTTTGCGAACAAATTTCACCACCGGATTTTTCTCCGGTTCCAGTTTTAAATCGCCCTGCGTCAAGATTCGTATCCCTGTAAAAACCAGAAAGCCTCCAAAAATATAAATCAGCCAATGAAACTTATGAATCAGTTCAACACCGGCTAAAATAAAACCAACGCGCATGACGAGCGCTCCTAAAATTCCCCAGAACAATACCTTATGCTGATACGCAGCCGGAACATTGAAATAGGAAAAAATTAGAATCATGACAAAGATATTGTCAACACTCAGCGATTTTTCAATAAGATACCCGGTGAAAAATTCAAATGCTTTTTCTTCTCCTAACTGATAGTACACAAAAATGTTAAACAGAAAAGCCATAGTCACCCAAACGCCTGTCCAGATCAGCGCATCTTTTACCGTGATCTCTTTCGACTTGCGGTGGAACACACCTAAGTCGAGTACGAGCATGAGTAATACAAAAACATTAAATCCGATCCACCGTGTAGCTTCATTCATAGGTTATGATTTTGATATCCGCTTTTTACATTGCCTGAGCATTTTGCTTTGCCAGTCAACCTGTACCAGCTCATACTATTAAAAATTTCTTAGTGAAACAATAAGTTACTACATTTTTTAGAGTAAGTAGGCCTTGAGCCTGCTTAACAAACTGTACTTTTTGCCTTACAAATACAAAATTCCTTTCTGTTTGGTGACTCAACCGTATATGCGTTTTGTACTCTGGACTTTGATGTGAAATAGGAAACACTTGCTGTAGATCAAGTATTTTATCTTACTATTTCCATCTTGATATCATTTTGCATACGCTCTGATTGAGCGTTGCCAGATATTTTCATAATCATGTATATGCTTACTACGATCAGAGTGATTAAACAGAGATACGATTTAATTGATGTTTTCATGTCATACTTTTTTTAGTTCAGCGCGATGACTTAGTCTTGCAAAGGTAGAATCCATACTTCCGGTGGCACCAACGATTGCCATTGTTTTTACAGTTGTCATCATTCGTCTTGTTTCATGAAACAAAGTTACAGCAACCGCCCGCGCCAGGCATTGATATGAAATAAGAAAGAACTTGATCTGCATCAAGTACTCTTTTAAAATGAAAAGTTGAATTGGTTATTTTTCCCAGAGCCTGCTTTCGCCCAACTCAATACTTAGCCGACTTAATCTCAGTAAGTAGAATGGTGACGGTTGTTGTGCCAATATTCTCGACATAATGTTTACCTCTTTTGTCAGCCCATTCAGCTACGCCCTTTACTTCCTCAGCATCAAACGGCTTTTCGTTTTCCGGATAAACCCTTAACGTTCCACCTGAAATAACATAGGCCGTTTTCGGAGGATGTGTATGTGTGCTATCCTTTTCTCCCGGCTTTAACGAATATTCTACAACTCTCACGTATTCATTTTCCAATAATATTCTTGCTTTATCAGGCGTAGTCTTTATTATATCTATCTCTGTTGTATCCATTGAAGTTGTCGAAAGATGGCTTTCGATTGGCTTTGAATTTTGATTACAGGAGGTGCTCAACCAGCAGATTGCGATAATAAAAATTAGTTTAGTCATGAGTAGGAAAGTTAATTTGACAATTGGTTTCAGTGAAACTGTGAACTAATTTATTATTTATAATTGAATTTTTCAGAAGGTCTAAGTGCTTGTGGAAAAATTGGCTCTTTTGCTTGCTTTAGTTTAGCATGGGTTGTTTGCCAAGCAATGTTCAAATGCGGGTTGTTCACCCTTTCTCTGCATATATAGCGATTGTGTGTAAGCTTAGGCCGGCATACAATGCACACCTCAGTCCATGAAACCAAACGCAACTGAAAAACTAAACTACAACTTATACAAACCAGCTTATTTATGCATATTGTTAGCAGTCGATTACTGCTTAACAAACTTTCCGCTTTGGTCAACCTTCACTACAACTCGTGAGACTCGCAATGAATCAACAACATAGTTGTTACCTGATTTCGATACTTCTGGAAAATGTATCAGGCGTGTTGTATCAATTAGTGTGATTGTTAGATTATCACTTATTGAAACAAATGAGTGTGGAATTTGATATTCGTCTGCTCCGCCACATCCATGCAGGATAAGAAATAGTGAGTCTCTGGTTATTCCATTATTGTCAAATGAAAATATAATTGGATAGATGTCGTCTCCAGTCTGTCCATAAATTATTAATTTGTAATCTTCATTATTGCTTTTGATTGTTCCAAATACTTTGTCAGTTGACTTTGGTATAAAATCCTTAAATATTTTAAACTCCTCCGCTGATTTTGTCCCATCAGGAAGTCCACAGCTTAATTCCAAAGGCAGGGATTGATTCGGAATTGCATTTAGAAATTCTTTAAAGTTCACGTCAGTCTCGTTCGCTGTCTCAGTAGTTCCATCTCGACCACAACTAATCAGGAATGAAGTTGAAATCAGTATGAGTAATTTTTTCATATCCATTGTATGGCCAATGCTACCATATAAGCGGTGGTGGGTTTTCGAAGTCGAATCCGTTCACAGTAAACAGCGCGTTGAACGAAGATAAGCATTCCTCATTTTAATGCGCTTGCCGTATTCGGTCGGCTCAATAGCTCTTTAAAAATAGCCCAACGCTTTTCCTGATTTGCCGCTGTGCCTCCTTGCTTTTCTACATAGTGAGCAACTATGTCTTTTCCTAAATTATAGTTGATAACATAGCTTCGATATTGATCCATGAATCGCGTGCGTTGCAAAGCACGATCGGGAGCGTTTAGCGAATATTTAACAAGGTATGAAGCACAAGCTTCGCGACTGATTTCACCATTTAAATATTTTCGTGCAGCTTCATTGCCGGCATAGCTTAGTTTACCCATCATGCCAAGAATGTTATAATAACGATCGGCCTCAGCGGCATTTAGTCCGGCCAGGGGAAACAATACTTCCTTCTCATACTTCACTCGTTCGTCACCGGGGAAGGCCACATCAATACCATAGTTGGCGCTGCCTTCAGCAATAAGCGATTGTGGTGAGAATAATGGATAGACTGAAAACTCTTTCCATCCTAAACTATCAACGAGATGTTGTTCAAGCAATACATTATAAACGTGATGACCCGGATAGCCTTCATGACACGCCAGATCAACAGCGCGCTGAATGAAAATAGGCAAGTCAGTATTGATTTGAATTAAACTGTTGCTCTTGCCTTGATAGTAATTATAGCCCGCCCATGACTTGCCCGTAACATACTCCAGCTTAAAGTTTTCGCTATCGGGTAGGTGAATGTATTGTGCTGTGCGCTTCCGTGCCTCCGCAATAGCATTTTGAAATACAGTATCCAGTTTTTCTTTGGGTATGACGAATTCGTTGGCAAATGCATTGAATCGGGCTGCTAATGTTCCTTTGCCAGGAAGCGCTTTATCTAAATTGGTAAGCAAGCTATCAAAATGCGCATCCGTGAAATGTGGCGGTGCAGTATCATAGAGAAGCCCGGCCTCTTCATCAAAGCTGTATTTCTTTCCGGCCATCATCTCCAGTTTGGTTTTAACTGCAAGCAATTGCTTTTTGAACATCACCAGCCTTTCTTTTTCCATGATTGAAAGGCCGACTGTATCCACACTATCCGATTGATTCAACAATCGGGAAGCTCTATTCATAAAATCTTCTGCGGGTAACGTATCTGCTTTGGCCTGAGTGGGCCTCCATTCTGCTGGACCATAATAGGCATCCACAAAATCACTATTGTATTGCCCAATCTCCAGTACAAGCTTTACATACTTTTCAGCGAGTTCATTCAATGCTGGTGGCTTGGGTGTTGGGGTGCATGCAGAAAGGAGGGATGTAAATAAGAGTAAAGGCAGGTAACGTTTCATACTTTCCTTTTCGTAATGGTCGGATACACATTTAAAAAATATCCGCCTTCCTTTGATTCTTCAATTGTAAATGAATGAACTGGAGCCAAATTTCCTTTAATAAGCAAATCGCTTATGTTTTGTGCCCCTACGAAAATTATCGCTGCACAAATCACAATCAATAAAATTTGTTTGCTTTGTACACGTTTGTATAAATAAATTTAGTCCATCATTAATTTTACCTGTTGAATTCGTAGCCTGCATTCCTTTCACCCGTTAATTTACGCCAAACTTTATTAGTAGAGGTGCGGTGGGCTTTTTTCATTTCCAGCTCTGCCAACTTACGCTGCACCGAGCAGACTTATTGACTGGCTTTGAATGCGGGTTGCAAGTGCGGCCAGGCAATGTGTGTGCGATTTTATTTTGGCTTAACTGTCGACAAGTTGTCGATGGTTACTGATTCTCACCTTCGTCTAACAGATTGGCGGCAAGCATTTTGGCTTGTGTAATTACTGTTTCTACAGCTTTCTCCTGTAAATCTGGTGGATAACCATGTAGTCGGAGAATTCGTCTCACGTTTCTTCGCAAAGCAGATTGAACACTTTCTTTAATTGTCCAGTCAATGGTCGTACTATTGCGGACCGTTTGTAATAACTCTTGCGCAATGTGTTTTAGTGTTTCGTCTCCGAGAACAGCAACGGCACTGTTATTTACTTCCAAAGCTGTATAAAAAGCGTATTCTCTAAAATCAAGACCAAGCTTTTCTCCCTTTCTGTCCGATTCTTTTATTTGTGCTGCAAATGGGATAAGCACTTTCTCCAAAAACTCTACGGTGTCAATCATTCCATTATGGTAGCGCTGGATTGCATCTTCAAGCATTTCAGAAAACCTTTTACTCTCCACGAGATTAATCTTTGTCCGTTTTTTGATTTCGTCTTTCAGGAGTTTCTTTAGTAATTCAACGGCAAGGTTCTTTTGTGGCAAGTCTTTTAATTCTTGTAGAAACCTCTCGTCTAGTATTTCAATGTTTGGCTTTTTGATTCCGGCAGCATCAAATACATCTATTACTTTGTCGGCTGTGATGGCCTCTGAAATTATTTGTTTAATGGCGGTTTCAATTTCCTCATCGCTCTTTCCGCCTTCGTTGCGGTCAGATATTTTAACTAACCTTGCTTTGATTGCTTGGAATAAAGCCACATTGTCTCGAATGGCAATTGCCTTGTCGTGAGGAACGGAAATAGCAAAGGCCTTCAATAAGTTCTTTGTGTTCTCTACAAATGATTGCTCTCCATTCTCCTGACTGAAAATGTAATCGACAATTAGTGGAATATATCTAAGCTTGTCTGTTGGTGTAAGAGTGAAGAACTTTCTCCAATCAAAATGTCTTAGTTGGTAGTCTATGGCTTCATAAAATTCTAGCATCTTAGCAACTGCCAATTCCTGGTCAAGTGTTGGTTTACCTTCTCCACCGCTTGCCGTGTATTCTGCCAAAGCGTGTTTCAATTCTTGTGCTATTCCCAAATAGTCAACAACCAATCCGCCTTCTTTGCCTTCGGTGAAAACTCTGTTTACTCTCGCAATGGCTTGCATTAAACTGTGGCCGCGCATCGGCTTGTCAACATATAAGGTATGTAAACAAGGTGCATCAAAACCTGTAAGCCACATGTCGCGAACGATTGCCAATTTCAAACTGTCGGCAGGATTCTTTAATCTTTCGCCAATGGCTTTACGTCTTGGTTTGTTACGAATGTGTGGTTGCATCTTTAGTTCATCACTGGATGAACCTGTCATTACTACTTTAATTGTTCCTTTATCATCCTCGTCCGAATGCCAGTTTGGTCTTAACTTGATAATGGCTTCGTACACTTCCACACAGATCCTGCGGCTCATGCATACGATCATGGCTTTGCCATCCAACACGGAGTTTCGTTGTTCAAAGTGATAAACCAAATCCTCGGCAACCTTTTTTATTCGGTTTGGATTACCAACAATGGCTTCCAACCTTGTCCACTTGGCGCGAAGCTGTTGGCGTTGGGTTAGTTCTTCGCCTTCGGTTAGTTCTTCAAACCTATCATCTAACTGAACTTTCTCATCTTCAGCGAAATGAACTTTGGCCAACCGGCTTTCATAGTAAATGGGAACGGTGGCTTTATCAATTACCGCCTGTTGAATGTCATAGACATCTACATAGTTTCCGAAAACGGCTTGCGTATTCCGGTCGCTGCTTTCAATAGGAGTTCCAGTAAATCCAATAAATGAAGCATGAGGCAAAGCGTCTCTTAAATGTTTGGCAAAGCCATCAATAAAGTCGTATTGACTTCTGTGTGCTTCATCGGCAATTACTACAATGTTCTTGCGGTGACTTAATGCTTTAATTTCGGCACCGATGTATTTCGGGTCAGGCTCTTTCACAATTCCGTTTTCAACAATGTCGCTCTCAACGGGCATAAATTTTTGAATGGTGGTAAACACGATTCCACCTGATGCCACATTCAGCAATGTGCGTAGATGTTTTCTGTCTTCGGCTTGTTGAGGTTCTTGTCTTAGTAGTTGCTGACAGTTTGTAAATGTTTCGTAAAGCTGGTCATCCAAATCATTTCGGTCAGTAAGGACAACAATAGTTGGATTGTCTAAAGCCAAAACCAACTTTCCGGTATAAAACACCATGCTCAAACTCTTGCCACTTCCTTGCGTGTGCCAAACTACGCCTGCTCTTCTGTCACCGGTTTCTGCTGCTGCGGTTTGGGTGGTGGTTACCGCTTTGTTTACCGCATAGTATTGATGATAGGCCGCAACTTTCTTTAGCGTTTTGTCTTTGCTCTTTTCAAATACAATGAAATGGCGGATTAAATCGAGCAGCGTTTGTTTGTTCAACATGCCGTTGAACATAACTTCAAGTTGTGGAGTTAGCGTATCGGCAGTGGTTCTTCCGTCTTTGGTTTTCCAACTCATAAAGCGACCATAATCGCTGGTTACTGTTCCGCAAAGTGCATCCCATCCATCGCTTACTATTAATAATTCATTGTATGTAAATAAGGAAGGTATGGCTTGCTTGTATGTCTGTAATTGGTTGAAGGCTGTTTTAATCGTAGCATTTTCATCTACTGCATTTTTCAATTCAACAACTACCAACGGCAGGCCATTGATGAAAATGATAATGTCTGGCCTTTTGTTTTGGTTGTGTTCAATGATGGTAAACTGATTGATGGCTAAAAACTCATTGCGATCAACTTCTTCAAAATCTACGATATACACTTTTTCTCCGCGAATTCCGTCTTTGGTTCTCACCTCAACATCAATCCCTTCGGTTACGTATTTATGAAACGTTTCGTTATTGATTAACGGATGCGGACTATCGGCACGTAAAACCTTTTTAAGTGCGTCCTCTTTGGCTTCGGTAGTAAGTTTTGGATTTAACGTGTGAATGGCTGAGCGAAGACGATTGACCAGCACCACTTCATTGTATTGTCTTTCCTGTTGTTCTCCATCGGGTGAAATTGTGGGGCCTAACACATGGGTGTACCCTAAGCCCTGTAGGTAGCCAATGGCAATTTCTTCTATTTCGTTTTCGCTGATGGAATTCATCAGGAATTTAGGAGTATTGGATTGGAAGTCAGAATATCGATTTCGGCTGTGTTAAAATCCTTGTCGTTTGTGAGCAGTACAAAATTATTTTCTTTACAGATTGCCAGGATTCCTTTGTCATTAAAATCCAATGTGTCGTATATCAAGAACGACTCAATTTCAGACAAAGCAAAATTCTTCTCAGCAACATTAAACAGATCAAGAATAGAATGCTTTACGATGAGATAGACATCATTTACCGCGCTCTGTCCTTCTGCACTATTACGGAAATTTTTAAATGAAAGCGTTTGCTCAGTTAAGCCATTAGCCAAAAGATGCTTTTTATATTCAGCACGGATGGCAACGTTGATGGTTTCTGAAATAACCAGATAGTCAACAACTAATTCATTTCCCTGTGTGAGCAAATTTCCATAGGCACTGGAGTAACGATTCTCCCATTGTTGCGAGCCTGTTGGCCAAAAAAGATAGATCAGAACGTTGGCATCGAAGAATATTTTCCTGTCTGTTAATGAGGCAACTTGTTGGAGGGAGTATTTAGATGGCATCGTACCTGCGTTACTCCATCAATTCATTAATACTTCTCTCCATCGCACCCGGGTCTTTGTAGTACAACTTGGCCGTATCCACTACTCGCTTCAGTGCAACTGCGCCTGGGTTGGTGATGTCCTTCACCTCTAGATTTTCCTTAATTTCAGATTCTGAAAAGTCTTTATAAAGCTGCCCAACAGCCGTATTTAAAAATGCTGTGGTGAGTATTTCAATGTTTAAAAAAGAGAGAACAACTTTCTTTTTTTCCTTGAATGCTTTATGAATCAGTTCAAAAACCTTTTGGCCGTCTTCGGCTTCTACGCTAAAGGGACTGCCAACCACATTAAAGACATTTAATACTACGTTTTCCATGATTTTACAATCTAAAATATATTTTTCAAATCTGCTTCGCTTGCCAGTAAATACGATGCTCTATCATCGGTGCAGAACTGCAAATTTACAATAGTTCCAGGAAATTTGGTGGACATCGTTTGTGCCACTTCACCTCTGTACCCGTATTCGTAAAATCCATCATCGCTCACAATCTGCATCAGGCCCCTATTTTTCAGGATGAACTCCCGCAAAATGGCCAGTCCAATTCCGCCCGTTACTTTGGTTTTGGTAGTATTTCTATCCTGTACAGCCCATTTAATGGCCTGCACTGCCGAAAGGTTCTTATTAAATCGCTGATTTATTTTTTCCTTGAATCCAATTCCTGTGTCTGTGATGGTGAATTCTATCTTGTGTTTGTTAGGAAAAAACTGGCCACAGGTATAAATATGCTCTGTTTGGCTGTGAATCTGTGCGTTTACGAATATCTCGTAAATAGCTTCAGTCATTTTTTCTTTTAGTGCCATCGATATTTTTGGCATTTCGGCTCGATCCAACAATTCGGTGGTGACATACTGATTAAAAAACTTACCATCGGTAGGTTTTAGTTTCATGTATTGAATGGTGGTGCTGTTATTATCAACCGCACGCGGGTATCCATAGAAAGAAAGGAAATCGTTTTTTTGAAGTATGCGTTGAATGTCGCTATCAATATGAGTAAAGCTTATTGAATTGAGATTATCAATCAATTTATCCAACACCGCGCCTAAAGCAGATGCCATATTAGCCGAAAACCAATCGCGCAACTCGATGGGTATATCTTGAAAAAAGTCTTCAGTATGTGCATGATACAAACCTGCTAACTGCTGATAACTTAATTGGGTATTCCTTATGTTTTTAATGACACTCATGCGTTTACTTCAATCTTTCCGGTCATTAAATTAGGTAATAGGCTGTCACGAAGTTGAGATAGAATTCTAATTTGCCTGATATTATTTTCTATTTTTTCATTAAAACTTCCACCAACATCATAAAATAAATCAATTAAATTTTGAGTTGGGGATAATACTTCAATTCGTTCAAATTGCGTTTTGTTAATGATTGGCATAGTAGACCCGCCAGTTGCAATATTTCTCAAATACTCATACCTAAATATTAATGCATAGTATAGAAAATCTGATGTTTTTACATCATGAGGTTTGATTGAATTGATTTGCTGATTTGTCAAACATTCGACTGCATTAATAGCAACCTTTCCCATATCTGACCCTATACATGTGACGATAACAGAATTTTTCGGGAGCAATCTTGTTGATAATGCTAATTTGCCTTCTGCGGATAAATACCTTTCTGAATGGATAATTATTTTGCCATAGGCTCGAAAATCGGAAGGTGTTATAAATGGAACTAAATTACCAAAATGCTCGGGGTTCTTGCTTGATGGCGTATTTCCAGTAATAACGCTTCCAAATTCTTTTAACATTTTATAACTCCATCCCTTCGGCAATCCATTCACCAACTTACCAGTAGAGCCGGGGAAGTTGAAATTCACAAACCACTCTTTAAAAATAGCTTGCGCCATTACTTCAAGGGTTTGGTTCATTTGTAGGTTGAGTTCTATTTTGTTGTCTAAGCTGGATAGAATGGAGGCGATTTCTTTCTGTTCTTTTATATCAGTCGTTGCCTTAAATTCAAATTCCTTTAACTGCGTAGCACTAATATGGGGAATGGATGTTCCTGTATGAACCGCTTTAACATAATTTTCAAACTCATCACTCTTTATTATATGCGCCAAGAAATCTTGGTTAAAGTTCTTCTTCGCCCTAATTCTTGCCACACGCTGGGCAAGAAGAAGAGGTAAGTCGTTAGCTTTTATTTGTGCTCTATTCTTGCCAACCCGCGAGCCATCCATTCCAATCACAATGTCACCTTCATCCAAAGTGTATTTCTCAAACTCATCAAATTCCTCATTCCAATACTTTACAGTGTCCCATCTAAGATTACCTATTGTTACATTTTCGCCACGAACAACCTTTGTTCCTTCTGAACTATGATACTTATCACCTTTGAAGGGAAATCCGGTAAACACTTCTGCCACCTCTTCGAGTTTGTGTGATTTTCGATTGTTACGCATTCCCAATCTCCTTCCTCATTAGCCTTTTAATTTCATTATAAAGAACAATTAACCGCTCTTGGTCTTGTTTGGAAATCAATGATTGTAATTGTGTCTGCGCGGTGGGGTCAAACATGTTGAGTGTAGAAAGAAGATTGGCAAAGCTGTCCGATACTCTTTTGTTCAAATCTTTGTACTCATCAACCAATACAAGCATTTCATTACTACAAACCAAAGTGAGTTGGTTTATCTCATTGGAATAAATAAGCCAACCTTTCATGCTTTCACGGGTGAGGCTTGAAAGTTTGTTACTCATTTCAATCAAAACTTCATTGCTATTCTCTGGGTCTCTTAAAATAGCTGCCGTGGTTTCTGCAGAGACTTTCATAATCTCCCCAAAATTCATCCTTGAAGAATAATGCGCCTCATCCATTTTGTT
Organism: Cyclobacteriaceae bacterium; assembly: GCA_043774805.1. Lineage (GTDB taxonomy): Bacteria > Bacteroidota > Bacteroidia > Cytophagales > Cyclobacteriaceae > ELB16-189. The sequence continues at coordinate 42,943 of JAYVTB010000080.1, forward strand.
AAGGAAATTTCTATATGTCTCAAATCTTGCAGATTTAAGACTATCTCTCTTTTGATAAAATCGACTCACAAAAAACCAAATAATAAATGCAAGCCCTGAAACAATCAGAGCAAGGTCAATTGGCTTGAATTCTATAATTTGTTTATACCAAGGCATCAATTCTTTTTCTTTTTTAAACTCTTTTTGCCTTTGCTTTCTACTTTCTTAATACTGTCGGCCACGGGCAGGTTTTCGGGCATAGTGCCGCCAATTTCTTTAATGGTCTGACGTACTTTCTTACCTACTTCGTAATGAGTTTGGTTGGCTTGTTGTTTTCCTTTTATGTTTTCCCTGCGCAACTTCTCTTCGGTTTGTGTGGCGCGGAACAGGTTAGCGGCCAGTTCGGTGCTGCCCATGTGGTCGAGTATCTGCTGCGATTTTTTCAGGCCTTTCTTTTTGTGTATGCCTTTGGCATCGAGCCCGCCATACAAGCCCATGTAGCCGTGATTTTGAAAGATGGCATAATCAAGAGAACCCGTTACGCCAGCGTTTTTTGCTGCTGCCGCGAGTTGCGTATTGTGCTTTGCCATTTCGTTGCGCAGGAATAATCGCTTTTCATCTTCCGTGCTCAGGCGATTGTATTCATCCATCTGCTGTATTTCGCGCAGGCGGGTTTGCACAGCAAAGTACGTTTGCCCCAAGGCCACCACTTCTTTAGAGGGGTCGGCATTTTGCACAATGAGGTAACAGGCGTAGCGAGAAAGTTTTATATTTTCAACTTCACGTTGCCCGCCTTTGCCTATCTCGATCATTTCGAGGATATCCTCGAAATGATCCTCTATTGCATGGCCGCTGTTTTTGCACGCTTCTTTAGCCTTTGCAATAACTGGCTGAAAGTGCCTGTATTCAGAATACTCCAGCACTTTGGCCATATCACGTGAAGACCAAAACTCATTTCCTTTTTCATCCATCTTTTTGATTTGCTCAAAAAGTGAGGAGCCCGGTTTTGATAGTTCCTTTGCCATCTTTTATTCATTTATACATGCAACATCTTATTCTCAGTAGCAGAAGCAATTCAAACTATTGGGTTCCGTTTTTTATAGAGGTTTTAATTTGTGCAACCAACGGCTGCACAATTACGCAGGCCGCACCTGCACAAATTCAAATAACTGGTTTTCAGTGCTTTGTAATTACGCAACCACTGGTTGCCAAATTCAGAACTCATAACCAATCTTCTTTAAGCTCTTCTTTATTTCTTTGTCCAACTTACCAGCCTTTTCCATCTGCTCGGCTAATGTGACGGTTAAACTTTTCATCTTTTTATCAAAACCCTTTTTATCTTCTTTTACTTCTTTAAAGTCGATGTAGCGTCCGGGAGTCACTACATAATTGTTCTTGCGTATGTCTTCAATGTTAGCCGATTTGCATAAGCCGGGCACATCTTTGTATTTCTTTTTCCACTCCTTACTTCTCCAGTTGTGGTAGGTGTCCGCAATTTTCAGAATGTCGGCATCATTCAACTCTTTTTGTTTTCGACTAATCATCGAGCCAATTTCACGAGCATCAATAAACAGGATTTCGTTGCTTCGGTTTCGGAATTTGCTGTTGGTTTTATTACGCGATAAGAACCACAAACATGCTGGAATTTGGGTGTTGTAAAATAATTGAGGTGGCAAAGCCACCATACAATCCACTAAATCATTTTCAATAAGTTCTTTCCTGATTATTCCTTCCGTAGAAGTGTCGCTGCTCATGCTTCCGTTTGCCAAAACAATACCGGCTGTTCCGTTGGGGGCGAGTTTACTTATGAAATGTTGGAGCCATGCATAGTTGGCATTTCCGGTTGGCGGAATTCCGTATTTCCATTTATGTGTTTCGGCTTTGTTAATGTTGTAATCACTAACATTGAAAGGCGGGTTGGCAATGATGTAATCAACTTTCAATTCAGGGAACTTGTCGTTCATTAATGTGTCGCCCAATTCAATCTTGGCATCAATGCCACGAATGGCCAAATTCATTTTAGCCAATCGAAAAGTTGTTGGGTTACTCTCTTGTCCGTAAACTGAAATCTTTCCTTTACGGTGTTCGTGCAATTCAATAAACCTTTCGCTTTGCACAAACATTCCACCGCTTCCGCAGCAACCGTCATAGACTCGCTTCTCAGGTTCGGGTGCGAGCATTTCAACCAAAAGTTTTACAATGCTTTGTGGCGTGTAAAACTGTCCGCCTTTTTTGCCTTCGGCATCCGCGAATTGTCCAAGGAAATATTCAAATACAAAACCTAAAACGTCTTTACCTTTTCCATTACCTCCTATACTTAATGTTATAGAACCAATTAAGTCAATAAGTTCACCTAGTCGTTGTTTATCGAGAGCAGGTCGTCCGTAGTCTTTTGGTAAAACACCTTTAAGTGCAGGATTATCTTTTTCAATTGCGTCCATTGCATCGTCAATGTCCTTGCCGATGGTCGGCAACTTTGCTCTGCCTTGTAACCATTTCCAACGAGCGGAGGGCGGCACATAAAAAACTCGTTCGGCTGTGTACTCGTCTTTGTCTTCTGGGTCTGCTCCGGTTTTCTTTTTCTCTCCTTCTAATTTTTGATATAGTTCGTCAAAGGCATCAGAGATATATTTTAGGAAAATCAGTCCAAGGGCAACGTGTTTATACTCGGCAGCGTCCATATTGTTACGGAGTTTATCGGCTGCTGTCCAGAGTTTCTTTTCTAATTCGTGGTTCTCTGTCATTAAATTGTTGCTCAAAAAGTTAAGCTGACAAAATACGCAAATTTGAGTTTAATAACCGCTTCTTCGGGTTGTTGGCGGGTGGGGATTTGGCTCTTGCCATAGCTTGGGTGTCGTGGTGGTTCCGATAGCTATCGGAATGCTCGGCTATGGCATGTGCCAAATCCGCAGGGCAAGTCGAAGTACAATCTTTTTAAAAATGTGAAGGGCCGACTTTAGTATCAATAAGAAAATCAATGCGCCTCCAACCAATTCTTACCAACTCCCACTTCTACTTCCATCGGCACATCCAGGATCACGGCCGACTTCATCAGCTCAATCACTTTGGGTTTCACGATCTCCTCTTCGGTGTGATAAAGATCAAACACCAATTCATCATGCACCTGCATGATCATTTTAGTTTTCAGTTTCTCCCGCTCCAGCCATTTGTGAATGAGAATCATGGCAATCTTAATGATGTCCGCGGCACTTCCCTGGATCGGGGCGTTAATGGCGTTGCGTTCAGCAAACCCCCGCGTGGTGATGTTGCGTGAATTGATGTCGCGCAGGTAGCGTCTTCTTCCTAAAATGGTTTCAACATATTCTTTCTCTCTCGCAAAGTTGATCGAGTCGTCCATGTAGCGCTTGATGGCCGAGAATTCTTTGAAATAAGAATCAATAATTTCTGCTCCCTCGGTTCTTGATATGCCAAGATTTTGAGAAAGACCGAAGGCAGTGCTTCCATACAATATTCCAAAGTTCACTTCTTTGGCTTTGCGCCTCATATCAGGAGTAACTTTATCCAAGTCCACTTTGAATACTTTGGCTGCGGTGGTAGCATGGATGTCGCGCTTCTTGCGGAAGGCTTCAATCATCGTTTCATCTTTGGCAAAGGATGCCGCAATACGCAATTCAATCTGCGAATAGTCGGCCGACATGAAGAGGTAATCTTTATCACGAGGCACGAAGGCAGCCCGTATTTGTCTTCCCTTCTCTGTGCGAATCGGTATGTTCTGAAGATTGGGGTTGTTGGAACTCAATCTTCCTGTGGCAGCAACGGCCTGACGATAATCGGTGTGAATACGATGATCCTGTTTGCTCACCATTTTTGGCAAGGCATCCACGTAAGTGCTGCGCAGTTTTTCATACTCACGAAAGTCAAGAATCTTTTTCGCGATCTCATGCTCCCCGGCCAGCTTCTGCAACACTTCTTCACCCGTGGCGTACTGCCCGGTCTTCGTCTTCTTCGCTTTGTCGATCAACTTCATGCGGTCAAACAAGATCTCACCCAATTGTTTTGGTGAAGCAATGTTGAACTCTGTACCTGCTATTTCAAAAATTTCTTTCTGCACGACAGCGCTATCTTTCTTCAGCGCTTCCGACATCCACTTTAAAGTTTCTTCATCAATGTTCACCCCTTCAAACTCCATGTGGGCAAGCACGGTGACCAATGGCATTTCCACTTCGCGCAAGAGTCGCCATTGTCCTTTTTCCCGCAACTCGTTTTCAATTTTAGACTTCATCTGAAGGACAAGGTCTACGCGTTCGCAGGCTGCTTCAAAATTTTCTGCGTCTATATTTTCGATGTGATAATCCAGGTACTGACCACATAAAATGGTGAAGTCATGCGAGGCTTCAGGCTCAATAAGGTAATGAGCCAGCATGGTATCGAACAGGTTGCCCTTAACTTCAATGTCATACTTCTTCAAGGCAAGAATGAATGTCTTGATGTTGTGCGCTGCCTTGCTAACCTTATCGTCAGCAAAAACTTCGGCAAATTCGCGGAGAATATTTTTTTGATCCGTTTCGAGTGCAACAAAATAGCTCTCTCCCTGAGCAAAAGAAAAAGTGACACTGATTGCCACAAATTCAAAATTAGCTGCTTCATCGGTCATCACTTCAAATGCAAATTGCTTTTGCTCTTTCAGCTTTTGAATTAATCCCTGGCGTTCCTCTGCTGTGGCAATACGGTGGTAAGAAACACTGTTGGTATCCAATACTTTCTTTTCAACACTTTCCGCGAATTGCAAGGGTTGCTCGCCAAACATACTCAACTGAGAAGGTTTTGATGACGCCACAACTGTAGTCGTTATCGGTGCACCGGATAAAAGTCCGTAGATGCGAGGAGCCATCGTTTTAAATTCTAACTCCTCAATGATGGGTTTCAGTTTTTCAACATCAGGCCCGGTGTAAACCAGATCTTCTTCATTCCAGGGCACCGGCACATCGATAATGATAGTCGCTAATTTCTTTGATAGAATCGCCTGCTCACCAAATTGCTCTACACGTTCTTTTTGTTTGCCTTTTAATTCGCTGGCGTGGGCAATTATATTTTCAACCGTCTTGTATTGCTTTAATAGTTCAGCGGCTGTTTTTGGTCCGATACCTGGGATGCCCGGAATGTTATCCGAAGTATCTCCTTGCAATCCCAGGATATCAATCACCTGAGAAACATTTTCGATATCCCATTTTTCACACACTTCCTTAGGACCGAGAACATCCACTGCATTGCCCATGTAGGCAGGTTTATACAAGTGAATTTTTTCGGTTACGAGTTGACCAAAATCTTTATCCGGTGTCATCATAAAAACCTCGAAGCCTTCTTTCTCTGCACGTTTGGCAATCGTGCCAATGATATCGTCCGCTTCGTAGCCATCCAGTTCAAGAATCGGAATATTGAATCCTTTCAGAATTTCTTTTACAATGGGTACGCCACTGCGAATGTCTTCGGGCGACTCCTGACGGTTAGCTTTATAGGCCGTAAAAATTTCATCCCGAAATGTCTTGGCGGCAGTATCAAATGCCACCGCAATGTGCGTGGGCTTTTGCTTTTGAATTACCTCAAGCAGAGTATTGGCAAAGCCAAAAGGAACCGAAGTGTTGATGCCTTTAGAATTGATTCGTGGATTTTTTGTGAATGCAAAATGTGCCCGGTAGATGAGCGCATATGCATCCAGGAGAAACAGTTTTTTGTCGGAAGCCATGGGGCGAAGGTAGAAAGAAGAGGTAGAAGTTTAAACAGTAAATCCGGCTGTTTTATGCCTGAGTCATTAATAAAAAAAGAGAGCGGAATATACTTCCGCTCTCTTCAAATAATCATCGATATACTCAATTCTTGTTTTTCAAATCCAGCGCAAAGTCTTTGGCCGTTTTGGCTGTCATGATATCCATGAAGTTCAATGCCCCGTTTGTGGTTGCTCCACCACCGGTTTGAATCTGTGGCACCACAGCACCGGTATACTTACTAAAGGCATCGGCCCATACTTTCTGTACTTCTACCTGTGCCTTTAATTTCATTTCCAACGCTCCATCGGCTTGCATAATGCGTTGTCTCGCGTAAGCATTGGCATCGGCCAGCTCCTTGATTTTTTTCGCTTCCAGAATAGAGCCTTCATAGGCGATTTTCTGTTGTAACTTATCCTGTTCAGCAACCTTTACTTTGGTTTCCGCCTCTACCACTTGCTTGGTTTGATCTTGCTTTTGCTGATATTCTATTTCCACCAACGCCTGTTCACCTTTTGCTTTTGCCGTAAGTGTTTGCTGTTGGGCTGTCATTAATTCCTGTTTTGAAATCGATGATTTTGTTACGGCATCAATAATCTTCACCAGTTTTTCATCCACTTTGTTTTCATAATCCACATCGGTGATGGCCGCATCGGCTACCGTAATACCATACTCTTTAATAGAAGACAATTTACGCTTGGGTGTTGACGTCTTCTTGTCATACTGTATTTCCGTTTGATATACTCTTTTCTTTTCCATTTCCAGTGAATCATAAACCACATTCTCTTCGGTTTTCAATAAATACACTCCTTCTTTCAACTGGTCTAAAAAATCCTGAGCCATTTGAGCACGACCACCGCCATAGTGTTTCTCGCTGCTCATCAATTGAGCAGATGATTGAAGACATTCCTTCGTATAGGGAGCAAGCCTCTTCACCACCAATGACTGTGGCGTTCTGTGTGTGTTGTGTATCAGGATCATTTCTTTCTCGTCAGAAGGCAGAATGAATTGGGTAATCCCACGCACATCTGCGGTTGTTGCATCACTGAAGCGAATCATGATCTGACCTACTTCAATACCATTGTCTTCGATTTCCAGTTTAGGTACTGCTTCCTGATAGGTAACAGAAATCTGGTTGGGCCACTCTTTCTCTTTGGCAAAGAAGCCCGCATAAAATATTCCCGGTGCAAACTGCACGATTTGTTCTCCCGTGGTACGCTCCACTACCGTTCGATTACCGGCATCGTTCCACGAGAAGGGATTCACAATAAGAAAAAGGATTAATCCAAGAACTGATAAAACGCCAACTACGATCGTCTTTCTGGAAATGATTGGATTGTTGTCATTGATTGTACTCATGTTATTCAGGGGTTTGGTTTTTGTTTTTCTTTGAAAAATAATCGGTCAGCAGCAGTACAATAATGTATGCGACAATACCGAATACGGCCAGAAATCCGACCGCGATTGCTAATCTAATCATGGGGTTAAGAAATTTAGTTGAGTGAAAATAAAACGTGATAAAAACGTCTTTGGGATTGTAACTAGATGATCGGCTACATGTAAGTGTGGTGTATGTTTGGATATATATGCAGCATCCCCCGGTGAGGGAAACCAGACAAGTAACTATTTATTTTAATGATGGAAAAATTCACTGATTCAACGTAATTCGAATAACCCATCTACTTTACTTTTTGATCTTTTCTGGCTAAATAGTAGAGTTAAATCGATTGTTATGAGCCAAAGTACACCATTGTTGCAGTTCCTTAAATGGGAGAATGAAGTACCGAATGATCTGTTTCTCCGTCAGCCTTTTAGTGGCGAATGGCGCACCTGGACATATCAACAAGCTGGTGAAGAGATTAGAAAAATTGCCGCTGGCTTAAAGCGATTAAATCTTCCCCATCGAAGCAACGTGGCATTGCTTTCAAAGAATTGTGCTCATTGGATCATGGCTGATCTCGCCATTATGATGGCAGGACACATTTCAGTTCCTCTTTATGCCACGCTTACTGCGAGCTCCATTCAACAGATTCTTGAACACAGCGAATCGAAAGCGATTATCATTGGAAAACCCCACGACTACTTAGCGCAAAAAGAGGGTATCCCTTCCGGTATGATTCGTATTGGCATCGAATTATATGGTATCGAAGAAGATCACTCGTGGGAAAAAATATTAGCCGCTGAGAAACCAACGTCTGAGATTGCCTCGTGGGATAACGATGAGTTAATGACGATTATGTACACGTCAGGCACCACGGGCAAGCCCAAGGGTGTGATGCATTCGGCCGGCAATTTTGACGCTGTGTTAAAGACCGCTATTGTCGATTTAAATCTCCCTGAACGGCCTGCGCTGTTTTCCTATTTGCCCATGAGCCACATCGCTGAACGCATGGGTATAGAAATGATTGGCATTTACCTGGGTGGATCATTTTCTTTTGCTGAATCATTGGAATCATTTCCTCGAAACCTATTTGATACACAGCCTGATTTATTTTTTGCTGTGCCGCGTATCTGGGCTAAGTTCCGTGAGAAAATTTCTGAAAAGCTCCCACCCAAAAAACTCAATACCCTGCTTTCTATTCCGATCATTAATAATGTGATTCGGAAGAGCATCAAGAAAAAATTAGGTCTCTCTAAAGCAACGCACATCTATTCCGGTGCAGCTCCTATCTCAGTAGATATGCAGGAGTGGTTTAGCAAAATCGGTATTACCATCTTCCAGGCCATCGGCATGACGGAAGATTGCGTGTATTCACATTTTAACCGCCATGGTGCCAACCGCTTTGGCACTGTAGGCAAACAACTTTCGGGGTTACAATTTAAGATCGCTGATGATGGCGAAATGAGAATAAAGAGCCCCAGCCTTATGAAGGGCTACTATAAAGAGCCCGAACTCACCGCTGCTTCATTTGATGAGGAAGGTTTTTTAAAAACAGGAGATAAAGCGGAGAAAGACAAGGAAGGATATGTCACCATTGTTGGAAGAATAAAGGACCAGTTCAAAACTGACAAGGGAAAATACGTTTCGCCCGGTCCCATTGAAATGATGCTGTTGTCCAATTCGGATATTGAGCAGACGTGTGTGGTGGGCATGGCCATTCCTCAACCAATCGCCTTAATTGTTCTCTCTGCTTCCGGAAAAGCAAAATCAAAAGAGGACATCACCGCCAGCCTTGCAAACTCACTTAAGGATGTGAATCCAAATCTGGAGTCATACGAAAAACTTGAAAAAGCAGTGGTCTTGAAAGGAGAGTGGACCATCGAAAATGGATTGCTAACACCTACACTAAAGGTCAAACGCAATGAAGTAGAGAAAATTCATATTCCTAAATATCCGACCTGGTATCATACTCAGCCGGGTGTCGTTGTGTGGGAGTGACGTAAGTCATTTTTACATTTGACAATTCTCAAAAATTGATAGTTGACAATGGAGGATGATCATCCATTGTCAACTGTTCATTGTGCCTTACTTGAGTCTTGCCTTAAAGAATGCAAGCGTATTTTTATAGGCGTCTGCTGTAAACTCTTTATTGTGTTTTGGATTGCTTGGGTTGGCGAATGCATGATCGGCATCGTAAGACTTGGTCGTCACGTTTTTGCCAGCTGCTTTCATAGCCGCTTCAAATTTTACCGTCACGTCCTTATTAATCCATTTGTCCTGGGTGGGCCAGACATTAAGCACATCACAATTCAGATTTTTCAGACGATTAACATCGGTCTCCGGCATGCCATAGTAAATCACACAGGCCGCTGCCTGTTTCTCAGCGGTTAATGCTGCCTGCATGGATTGACCTCCGCCAAAGCACCAGCCTACTGTTCCAATTTTAGCCTGCTTGCCCACATAGGCAATGGCTCCCTTCACGATGATAGTACCCCTGTCTTGCTTAAACTCGCCCATTAATTTTCCTGCCTCATCGGGCGATGAAGTGACTTTACCATCATACATATCCAATGCAATCACATTTACATTACCTAAATCATTATACAATTGTTCGGCCTCACGCTTAATGTGATCATTCAATCCCCACCATTCCTGGAAAACAAAAATCCAATTGTTAGTTTTCTTTTTGGCCATCAACAAATAGCCGGCACCATCTTTACCGTCTGTTGTCGCAAACGTGATCATCTTACCCACTTCACTTTGATGAACATAAGGGAGCGGATCAGGATGCGACATGTTGAACTCTTTGTTGGAGGCGAACAAAGCAAACTTCTCCGTAGCGGAAGTGTGACATACGGTAATGCCATCTGCATCATTCTGTGCCCATGCTGTCAGGGAGACACAGAGACCAAGGAAAACCAGTTTTAGTTTTTTCATAGTTTTAATTGATAATTAATCTTTTAACTGTCCGGAGATAACCCTGTCGTAGGTGATGAAATCGGTATTTATGGGTTCAAATCCTTTCTGTCGCAATAACATCGCTACTTGCCCGCGGTGATAGGTGCCATGATTAACAAGATGAATCATGATTTGTTGCACATTGTTCTCAAAATAATCGCCAACATAATTGTGATACTTCATCAGGCGATCAAAATTTTCGTTTTCGTTGATGAAGCTCATCCATAATTGATCCGCCTCGTCCACCATTCTTCTCAATTCAACCAGATCGTAGTTGCCCCACAATTCATATTTACTGTTTGGCAAATCTTTTATCCGGTTCAGCCAGATGAAGTTGGCCGCCATCAGGTGGCCGAATACCGAAAGTATTTTTTCATCCGATACCTTTTGTTGTTCCAAACAACCCATTACCCTGCGATTGGCCCAGGCATTATATTGATACCACTTTAAAAAGAACTGCTTCATGTTTGACTTTCCTTGATGAAGTATTTTGTAATTAAAAAAGAGAGATCAAATTTACAAGGTTTATTGAATAGTTGGTCCTATTGCTGTGGTGATAATGATTGGAGATATCTCTACTATTCAGAAATTGATTTCAATGGATCTGTGAATCTGTGGCTATTTTTTTTGGAAGGGCTGTATTTTTAAATACGTACCACTCCTCCACAGCCACTCGAAAAATCCATAGCGGAAACGGGCCAGCCACCATTTGCTGAAATAGATCTGAACGATAAAGATCAGTATGGCGATGACTACGCTCGCCAAAGTTCCTATCTCACCGAGCATACCTAATCCAAAACTGAAAAAGAGAAGCGTTCCAAAAAATGTCTGCATCAGGTAGGTGGTCAACCCCATACGTCCAACTTCATAAAAGTGCAATAACCTTTTATGCCATTTTCCTTTTTGGAATAAAAGTACAATTGCTGCGACATAAATGGTGGCCAGCGCAAGGTTAAACAGGTCGTAGATTAATCCACCCACCATCCATTGAACGATATCCGGCAATTTGATTTTGGCTAACTGGGCACCACCAAAAAAGGCTACAGAAAACAATATCAATCCCAATAACAACCACGCACTTCGTTTCAAGAGCTTCTTAAACAAAGGAAGTTGTTCAATCAATTTTTCAAACACTCTTTTTCTACCGGCATAGAGCCCCAGCAGGAAAAGCCCGAACGTGATGTAGATTCTTCCCGACTCCACCTGAAACTGGTATTTGGAATCAAATTCCACAAGGTTGGCTTTTAGAATCTCAATATAACTTCCGGACTTCACCGTATTAAAATATTTTTCACTGGCCGCATCATCAAAAGAAAACAGAGATTGATTCTTCTGATCGGTAGTGATTGTATTCCATGCATTAACTCCCCTCACTACGGCTGAAGGCAAATTGATAGTAAGACATAAGGCGAGGATTAGCAAAAGTTTATCAGGCAGCTTGTAGAAAATCAGAAGGCCTACACCCAACATGGCATAGATGGTGAGAATATCACCCCGATAGTGCAGATGATGAAGTAATCCAATAGCAAACAGGATTACCAGTCGCCAGAAAAAACGGGCAAAAAAAGCTATTCCGGAATCGCTCTTGTTTAGCTGAAGAAAAAAACTAAGTCCAAAAAGAAAAGAGAAGATCATGAAGAATTTTCCGGAAATAAAAATTCCTATGAAACCATTGACAATATCATCGCCCAGGAATTTGATGTTGAAATTTGCCCACTTCTGTGGTGCTGGGCCTGCATAGTATTGTTCGGCAAAATGTACCAGAATAATTCCTAATAAGGTGAAGCCCCGAAGTACATCGATGATTTCGATGCGTTCATTATTTTTTGGTGGTGTCGTCATTTGATGTACCTAATACGAGACAGTCCAATTATTGTTACGCTTGGGAAGCTCATTTCTCTTTTATCTTAATACCTTAGAGCAAAGTATAGAATATGAATCGATTTCTATTCATTTTATTAGCAGGGTTGTTTTTTATTTCCTGTGAATCCAATACAAACAGAAAAAGAAATTTATTGAGTTAACGGCTGTTCTCTATGATTCTGCATTGGCTCCCTTTCAATTTCCGGAGGTTGTAAAATCGCTACAAGCATTAGCAGAAAAAGCACGGGAAGATTTCGGTGATGATATTTTGAAAGCAGAAGGAAAGAACAGAAGAGAGGCCGGTAAGGTTAAATGATTAATCCACTCCTGCAATTTTGCTCAACTCAATAGTTCAAAGCTCACCAGCATCTTGCTCTTAGGTGATACTCTGTATCTGATCTTCTTGCCAACGGTTATTTTATGGTAATCTTTGTATTGGATCTGAATTTTCCTTTTTTCAAAATCTTTAAGTCCAATATATTGAGAAAAGGCACTTGCCAGGCTCATACCCTGATGCGTTATTTCGTCAACACCTTCCAGCACGGTTCCTGTTGAAAGATCTGATACCAGTTTAAGTATCCCCGGCAACATGGAAATCATTATGATTAATGATACCAGTACAGCAATAATCATTGTTACTGTTTCGGTGGTCTCGAATAGCACAAAATATAAAATTATGATGAGAGGCACCGCGGCCATAATCAGTTTGCCAACCATCGCCCCGATCAGTATTTGTCTCTCCGCTTGTGAGATTGCTTTGTGCTCCATCTTATCATAATTCTGGTTAAAGATAGAATAATAAAGGAGCCACCTACTCTTTTATTAATTTATAGTTTTTGTATTCACCCGGTCTCCATCCAGTAAGGCTTTCTATAAAATTTTTTAGTCTGTATTTCAAGGAGGCTGACTTTCGTGAAAGATCTGTCGTATAGGTCCAGTCCTGTCTTGAAATTCTTTCGGCCATCACCGAAGGATGCGTGCCGGTAAAAAGCATTAATTCTTCTGTATCTCCATAATCAACTCTTCGGCTTTAATTACATTTTTTTCTATCCACCGATCGTCATGCCATAGCTTATGAAAAGACGCCACTTTTTTCTGTTGGGTAACCGGGTTTTTAACCCAGCTATAATGGTATACATAGGCATCCAATAACTTTACTCGTAATTTCTTGTTTGGCCTACTTCCGAATCCTTGCGCATCGCGGTAGGAGAAAATATCTTTTCTGTTTCGAATTGCCCTTATTTCCCTGCGACACCAGCTATATGCTTTACCCACATATTCATAGGAGCCATAAAAGTGGTAGTACTTCAAGAGTAAACCCTCCACCTGGCCATCGGTCAGATGTTGCAACATACCTTGTTTAATAACTGGTAGCGAATCTTCATGGATCACTTCATCAGCCTGGAGGTAAATTGCCCAGTCATATTCTGCCGGAATAATCTGGAACGCTTTATCTGTTTCAATCGCTAACGCTCGGCCCCCTCTCCGTTGACTCATGTCCCATACCGTTTCCACAATTTCTATTTTAGGAGAATCAATGCTTTGGATCAGCTGAATAGTTTTATCCTCAGAATCCCCAACGGCAACAATAAAATGATCACATATTGGCAGAATAGATCGAATGGATTCCACCACAGGATAGTCATAGTTGACGGCATTTCTGATAATTGTAAATCCGCAAACTTTCATCTGATCTTTACTTCCGGAATCATTCAATATAATAGAAGTAAGATTAATCACATAATTTTGGATTGGCTAACTTAAGCCTGTCATCGTTGCTATTATGCCTGCACCCGGAACACAATTGTACTTTATTGCCCTTATCCCTCCTTCTCCTGTTAAAGAAGAAACATGGGCTCTTAAAGAATATTTTCGTGATCACTATCATAGCAAGGCATCACTCAACTCTCCACCTCATATTACCCTTCATATGCCTTTTGAATGGAAAGAGGCAAAAGAAGAAAAATTAATAAATGCATTGCGTGAATTTTCTTTGGGGAAAAAAGCATTCACCCTTACGTTAAATGATTTTTCATGTTTTGAGCCGAGGGTAATTTACATCGATGTAAAGCCATCTGAATCTCTTACTGCTCTACAATATGAATTGCATCGCTTCTGTAAAATCAATTTAAATTTGTTCAATGCCCAATACCGCGATTTACCCTTTCATCCACATCTTACACTGGCCTTTCGGGACGTGAAGAAAGATCAGTTCGCAAAAGCCTGGGAGGAATTTAAGGAGAAGAAATTTTCAGCAGAATATTTAGTTGATCAGTTCACGCTGTTGAAGCATGATGGAACTCATTGGAACCGCTTTGAAGATTTTCATTTTTAATTGTCCGCTTTTTCACGACTTTCGATATAAAATGAATTGAATGAAATATCTAATGATGATCATTGGCCTGTTTTCAGGCGTGGCTCTGATGGCACAAACCGGATCAGAAATTCTCCTGTTCGACATGATCATAAAAAAAGACAAAGTCATCATTTCAAACCCCAAAAATGTAACCAGTCACAAAGGGTATGACAACCAACCCTCCTTTCATATCGATCAACCTATCCTCTATTATTCGTCCTTCAATGATGATGGTCGTGCCGATATCAAATCCTACAATTATAAAACCGGAGAAACAATTGCTATTACCAAAACTACTGAGCGTGAATATTCCCCAACTCTAACGCCTGATAAAAGGAGCTTGTCGTGCATCATTCAGCGCGACAATGGCGCTCAGGACCTTGGAAAATATCCGGTAGAGGGAGGTGAACCATCAGTGATTATTGACAACATGATTGTGGGCTATCATGCCTGGGCCGATAATAGCCATCTCGCCCTTTTCATTTTAGGGGAACCGCAAACACTTCATTATTTACGACTGCCAACGAAAGTAGACACGATTGTTGCACAAAACATTGGAAGATCGCTTCACAAAATACCGGGTGAGCGTGCCATCAGTTTTATTCAAAAAAATGCTGGCACCGATTGGGAAATTAAGAAACTGGAATCGGAAACGATGACGGTATCATCGTTGGCAAAAACACTCCCCGGCAGAGAAGACATCACGTGGACAGCGGATAGAAAAATCATTTCCAGTGATGGCAACAAAATATATTTTCTCATTCCTGCGAAAGAAAAGAGATGGATGGAAGTGACCATTGAAGCAGGAAGCGAACTATTGAAAGGAGTTACCCGATTGGCAGTAAATTCAAAAGGAGATAAACTGGCGGTGGTTATTTCTGAATAGATGTTTACTATCACTTCTCGCAAAATGCTCCTTTGGCAATCCAGAGCTTCTTTATCTCCGCATTTAATAGTCCTTCCTGTACGGCAGGATCATTGTCAATTATTTCTTTGCTCAACTCACCGTTAACCACGAGAATTCCTCCATCGGTTTCGCCAAAAATTGCCTCAGTGATGATTGCGACTGAACTTCGTTGCGCTTTGAGATAATCGTTATGCTTTTTAAAAATTTGGGACTGATCGTTGATGTTATATTTCGCAACATTAGGTGTGTAGCGGATAAATTGATAGAAAACCATTTGATAAGGCTCATTCAATGAACATACCGATCCAAGTTTCGGATAATAAGGAAGCACTTCAAGATTCCAGCGGTTGGCCTGAACGCCCGGGTCGGTCTTCAACCACTCGCGTACCTGCTCCATCGAATTTGATTTAAAGATAAAAATTCCTCCACCTCCTTCGAATGGTCCGGCCGCTATCAGTTTTCCTTCATTTGCCAGACGCTTAATATTCGCCATATGGCCGTCCATAATTTTCTTCACCTCATCTTCAGGAAGTTGCGCCTTGTCAGACTTTGTATTTAAAAAAACAAAAACATGCTCTGACTGAGCCATTGCTACTTGTCCGGTGAACAACACGAGAAAAGCGAATGATAATAGCATTTTCATAGGGAAAGAAAGTTAGGAAATTAAATCAATTCTCTCCGTTTTTGTCCGCTCACCAAAAGGACGCCAAACAATATCAGTATCGTGCCGATGATCTGGAAAAGAGAGATGTTCTCCTGCAAAAAGAAATAAGCAAGTAAAAGGGTGGATACCGGACCAATGCTTCCTACAATGGCCGCATTGTCTGAACCAATTCGCTTTATACCCTCTACCACCAAATAGGAAGGGATTACCGTTGATAGGATAGCCATCAAAAAACTATAGACATAAACCAGGGAAGGCAATCCCCATAAGGAAACTTCGGTGGTAAAAAAGAAATGAAGCAACACTCCTATAGAAGCAAAGCTCATTGCGTAACTGTTGAATTTTGCTGCCCCCACTATAGGAATGAGGCGTCCACTTCCCACGATATATGCTGCGTAGGTAAAGGCACAAATAAAAATAAATACGGATCCCAAAATAAAATGACTGCTTTGCCCGGATTGCAAATCGGCTTCACTAAAGAAAGCAATGAGTAATCCTACATAGGTAATCACGAGCGCCAACCATTGAATCGGTTTTATTCTTTCTTTGAAGATCAGTGATGACATGACCATGACCAATGTTGGATAGATGAAGAGAATCAATCGTTCAATTCCGGCCGTAACATATTGTAATCCTAAAAAGTCGAGTAGGCTGCTAATGTAATAACCCAGGCATCCGATCACGGCAACACTAATCCACTGGCGTGTACTGAATTTTACATTGGATTGGCTGGAGGAAGAAACGTAAGCCGAGACAACAAAGAATGGCAATGAGAATATCATTCGTAATGCCAGCAATGAAATAGCATCAACAATGGTATCGCGATAGGCGAGCTTAACAAAAATGGCTTTGGTTGAAAAACAAATGGCACCAAAAAGTGCAAACATCACACCGCTCAGAAAATACTGTTGAGACTTTGATGTTTTTGTCATGCCTTTCCGGAAACAAGCACACGTACCAATTTCATCATATCCGCTTCACTATTATACAAATTAGGAGAGACACGAATGGCGTCTCCTCTGAACGAGACGGATATTTTATTTTTTTGCAGAGCCCTTTTTATTTTATCAGGTTGTGCGTGAGCGGGCAATCTTACTCCAAACAAATGGTGACCTCTGTACTTTTCATCTTCTATCCAATAACCGGCTTCTTGCAAAAGGTGAACTGGTTTTTGTGTAATGCCTGCACAGTATTGCTGAATGGCTTTCGGCTTCCATTGATTAATTTGTTTCAATGCCTCCAGCAACATGGGCAATAAAATAAAATTGCTGTGCTCTCCTACTTCATACCGCAATGCGCCAAGTTGATAGTTACTCTCGTAATTAACAAGTCCTGCAAAATTTTCGCTATGAAGCCTGTTGATCCAATTTTCCTCCACGGGCTTACCCTGATCAAAATATTCTCCATAGTAAGCAAGACCCAGGGAATACGGACCCATCAGCCATTTATATCCGGCACACACTAAGGCATCGGGCTTAATTTCGTTCACATCAAAAGGCAACGCGCCTACGGATTGCGTTCCGTCTATCACCAGCAGCGCTCCCACCTCTGTGGCGCGCTTCCTGATTTCTTTCAGGTTGAATAATGTACCGTCTGCCCAATGAACATTACCTAACGCAACCAGTTTTGTATGTTGATCAATGGCGTCTAATAACTGTTCATTCCAGATCTTTCCGCGATTGAGCAATTCATGGGGTGGTGCAATCACTTTTAACGTTGCTCCGGAATCCTGATGCACCTGGTGCCAGGGATAATAGTTACTTGGAAATTGCTCTGCGGCTACAATAATATTATCCGAAGAAGACAATTTGATATTATTCACCACATTGGCCAGGCCATATGAAACGGAAGGTATCAATACGATGCGGCTGGCATTCGCGTTAATCAACTTTGAAAATTCCTTTCTTACTTTTTCTGAATCGTTGAAAAAGTCTTCACTGGTAACAAGTGCTGGATTTCTTTTTTTATGGATGCCTTCAATCCCCTTTTTCTCCACCGCTTTCAGCATGGGCGACATGTATGCACAATTCAGGTATACACTGCCCGAAGGCAAGGAAAATTTAGATCGTTGATTCGCTAGCATGATTAATAATTTTGATGAGAAAGTCCCAGTGAATCTCGCAGGTACAGAAATTCATTTTTGTTTTTTGTCCAGTAATCGATGAAGAGTTGTTTATCGAGTTTAGCGGTGGTTGCCTGTGTCGTTCCGTTTTGCTCAATTTTCTCTATCCATCCTTTAATCTGATGCGGGAATGCCTTCTCAAATTCAATGGCAAGACTACGTTGAAATGAAGGAAAAGTAATGACGTAGGTGATAAGCTCGCGAGCTTCAACAATTGAGCAGATTGCCTTTTCACTTTTCGGATCAACGTGGTTTAGTCTGGAAAAAAATAATCCTGGTATGATATCCACCTCACCAACAGGCAAATTTTTCGGGTCTAGCCGGATGCGATTCCATAGTTCATCTTCTAGCCAGGTCACTTTCAAATTATGTTCAGTATCTGCTTCCCTTTCAAAATAAGAGTGGCTGGTTATGGTATAGTTCTCGTGTCTGAGATTAATCTGGGAGTAGACCTGTCCGCACCACTCCTGCGAACTCATAGAAACCTTCAAGGTATGTGGAACCTGATTTTTGTCAACTGGTGTAAATGTCGATAGCATCATGGAGTAAGGATAGATTCCCGTGACAAAATTTTTAGTCATATTTAATTTCAGCACGCTTACTTTATCCGTGCCTGCCATATCGGGATTATCGAGTTTAACTTGTTTGTTTTTTGAGAAATCTTCGGCAACAAAAATCATCATTGCTTTACCTGTTCTTTCCTCTCCGTATCGGGCCTGGGTGAGATTAAACGAATTCAATTCTGCTTTGCCGGAATACCAATAGTTTTTAAAGTCGTCTGAAACCACTGATTCCTCAGGGGCACCATTTTGCGACTCGTTACAAGAAATCGTTGCAATTACTGACAAAAAGCAACCTACGAGTGTATATTGATTGAGTTTCAATGTTGAATAATTTGATGATCTAAACTTAACTCAATATCGGCTTAAAATTAAACCGAGGGTTACCAATTTTGTCCAGCATTTATTAACACCATACACCTAAAACTACGATGACTGAGCGCGAGGTCTATAAGGGAATTGAATTTGTACGGATTTCTACCCTGCCCAAGGAACAAGGTGCACGAATTAATGCTTCCTTTTCCAAAGAAAAAATATTCAAGATCTTAAGAGAAGATGACGTCATGTTGAATGACTGTATTCAATATCACGACTATCAGGACTGGTTTAAGAAATTCTACCAGCCAACGGTAAATGGCGTTGCTATAAAGCCGGAGAATATTCGCAATGGCTCGCGTAATCTGACAATCAAATAATTTAATTCCAGATTCCTTCCGGAACAATCTCAATTACATTTCCCATAGGATCATTAAAATAGAACGATTCCTGCCCGTTCCTCCAAACAAGGGTATCTGTTATACGGATTCCCATCTTAAGGATCTCTTGCTTATGATTTTCATACTCATGGGATGCAACTTCAAGCGCAAAATGATACTTGCCTTCTGAAAAATGTGCTGGTGGACTTTTCTTCAATCGTGAGTCATCGGGGTTGAAGCATAACAAGACACTACTCCCGGCCCGAAAAAAAATATGCTTGCCCTCTACTTCTCCTATGATCGGTAAGCCAAGCAAATCGTGATAAAACTTTCTTGCCGAAGAAAGATCTGTCGTGTAGATGCACGTTTCTTTTATTTGCTTCACCTTCATGATGCACAAAGCTTTTGTTTTATGACATGGTATTCATTCCAGATTTCTTGCAGAATTTCTGCTGCGGGTTGAATCTCCTTTATTGAAGCCGCCACCTGACCAATTTCTAATTCACCTTCTACCAGATCACCTTCAAAAATTCCTTTTTTTGCGCGACCTCTGCCCAGTAATGTTTTTAGTTCTTCGCTTGTTGCTCCACGTTGTTCAGCTTGTGCTACCTTTTGATAAAATTCATTTTTGATCAATCGCACTGGTGTAAGTTGCTTCATGGTCAATGTCGTATCCCCTTCATTCAATCCGGTAATTTTTTTCTTGAACAATTCATGTGCAGAAGATTCCGCGCTTGCCGCAAATCTGGTTCCTATCTGCACTCCTTCGGCACCCAAAGCCTCTGCCGCAAGCATGGATCTACCCGAGCTAATACCGCCCGCGGCAATCAGCGGTATGGACACGGCATCACGTACCATTGGGATCAGGCAAAGGGTGGTGGTTTCCTCTCGACCATTGTGTCCGCCAGCCTCAAACCCCTCGGCTACTACAGCATCAACACCGGCTTGTTCACTTTTTTTTGCAAATCGCGAGCTCGAAACAACGTGAATGACCGTCATGCCTTTGTCTTTTAAGAAACCCGTCCAAAGTGAGGGATTACCAGCCGAAGTGAAAACGATTTTCACCTGCTCCTCAACAAGAATTTTCATGATCTTGTCAATCTCCGGGTAGAGCAATGGAACATTCACCCCAAAGGGTTTTGATGTAGCCACCTTGCATTTCCTGATATGTTCCTGAAGAGTTTCAGGGTGCATGGAGCCCGCACCAATCAACCCCAAACCCCCAGCTTCACTTACAACAGATGCCAATCGCCAACCACTACACCAAACCATACCAGCCTGAACGATTGGAATGTTAATATCCAATAACTTTTGAACTCGATCTAAGGCCATTTTATGTTATTTAAGTGAGAAATTTCAGCTCTATAAACTTGAAAATCTGTCATTTAGAAAAGCGCTTTTTGAAATGGTTCTTTTTGACCTCCATTAGTTGTCCACAAAGAAGTGATTAATCAAAATGGCATCAATTATTTGAAAATCAACCGATTAAGCCTTAATATTCTCCTAATGTTGACAACTCTCGGCAATTGTGGGATTCTTTTTGGGTTAGTTTTTGCATATTTATAAGTGCTTGAATTATACCCTTTTACTCAACATTCATTCATCACCCTTACATGTACTATTTTTGTAGCCGCTTTAAAGTCAGAACAAATTAGTTTTAAACCTTGTCTTCCCAAACAATGAGGCTCCTGTCAACACTTACTTTCCTGGTTTTATCTGTAGGGGCCAATGCCCAGGCTGACCAGATCAAACTTAAAGACCTTCAGAAAATAATCACCACTCCTACTGATAAGGTGCAGGTGATAAATTTCTGGGCAACCTGGTGCGCGCCTTGCGTAAAGGAGATTCCGTTATTTGAAACATTGAATCAGGAGAACAAAGCTGTTGATGTTACACTGGTCAGTATGGATTTCGATCTGGACCCCAATCCGGAAAAAGTCTATCGTTTTATGTCAAGGAAAAGTTTGAAATCAAAAGTGCTGATCCTGGCTGAAAGGAATCCCAACAACTGGATTGATAAGATTGATAAAAACTGGAGTGGCGCATTACCTGCAACCCTGATTGTAAATACAAAAACCGGAAAGAGGCGATTTATACAAAAAGAATTGCACGAGGGTGATCTGGAAAAGATGATTGAAGAAGTTGAAAAATAAATTAGAGAATATGAAACACGTTCTGTTAGTACTGCTGCTGGTAACATTCATTGCAGCTTATCCGGTAAAACAAGGTTACGAAGTGGGAGATAAAGCCTCCGATTTCAAATTGAAAAATGTAGATGGTCGTTTGGTATCCCTTGCTGACTATAAAGAAGCCAAAGGCTTCATCGTAATTTTCGATTGCAATACGTGTCCTTACGCAAAAGTTTACAACCAGCGAATCATTGACTTAAATGAAAACTTTTTTTCCAAGGGTTTTCCAGTCATTACCATTAATGCGAATGATGGCAATGGAGATTCTTTTGATGATATGGTGCGAATGGCGAAGGATAAAAATTATAGATTCCCCTATCTTCATGATGAATCACAACAGGTGGCGAAGGCATTTGGTGCTACCAACACACCCCATGTTTTTGTATTGACCAAAGGGTTAGAGGTTGCTTACATTGGTACTATTGATGATAATCCACGGGATGCTGCATCGGTTGATAAGCATTATGTAGAAGATGCGGTAAATGCGTTGCTTGCCAACAAGCGCGTGCCGGTTACAAAGACAAGGGCTATCGGCTGCGGAATCCGCTGGAAGGATTAGATTCTACCGTGCAGGTCTATTTCTCCTCTCCCACCGGCAATTCAATATTTTCGCACCACACATATTTATTAAACCATTGCCAATTGTGCCAGGTGGCCGCCAGTCTTTCTTTTGGTTTTGTGATGCCGTGGCCAAAACCCTTGTAAACAATTAACTCGCTGGGCACTCCTTTATCGCGAAGGCCTTGCAACAATTCATAGGCATTGGCAATAGGAACCCGCCTATCAAGCTCACCGTGCTGAATTAGTGTAGGCGTCTTTGCTTTATTGATGTTGGTAATGGGCGAGGTTTTTTTATAAATCAATTCATCGCTCCACGGAGTTGCTTTCAAATACTGCCTTGTGAATGGATGAATATCAGTGCTTACATAGTAGGTCATCCAATTTGAAATTCCTGCGCCTACAGAGATAGCTTTGAATACATCGGTGTTGGTAGTGAGGAAAGCAGAGATATATCCACCCTGACTCCAGCCCATGCTACCCATTTTTGATTTGTCGATCAGTCCCTTTTTATCGAGGTAATCAATTCCGCTCATGACGTCCCACATATCTCCAACTCCAAGATTTTTTACATTCAACGATCGGAATGCCTCGCCATAACCTGCTGAGCCGCGATAGTTAGGACGCAGTACCAGACAACCTTTATCCAGCCATTGCAAAACCGGATAAACGTAACCCGGCACCGGTGTAGGTGTATCAATGCCTGTTGGCCCTCCGTGGATCATAATCATCAACGGATACTTTACCGATGGATCATAATTGGCGGGCTTGTGCAACACTCCTTCAATGATGGCGCCATCTTTACTTTTCCAGCTGATGACTTCACTTTGAGCGGTCTTCCAGCCAGAAGTCTGACTGGTCATATCCGTAATCTTTACAGGCTGCATTGAAGCGAGGTCCGTTACGAATACTTCATTCAATTGATCTCCATTTCTACCAACTAACGCAACCCTTGCTCCATTCCTGGAAAATGAAAACCCATAAATCTGTTCGGGCTGGGTTAATAAAACAGTATGGTTACCCGTTGCAGGATCAATTCTGTATAACGGTCTTTTCGTTTTATTCCACACCGAAGAATATATCCCTGATGCTTCCCACGAGAATCCTCCCAGGTCTTCATCAAGATCTTTGGCCAATTGGCGCGTTGCCTTTGAAGCAACATTGACCACATACAATTTCGAATTCGAGTAGAAGTTAGACGTAGTGTCACTGAGATTAGAATTGTATAAAATTTCTTTGGAATCAGGCGACCAGTCTTCCAGTGCATCTGAGCTAAGATTGGTAACCACCGCTGTAACTTTTGTATCGGCTAAATCAACCACTGAAATGTCTGCTTTAACAAATGAATTAATTAACGGATTGGGTTGATGACCAAATGCTATTTTACTTCCATCGGGTGATGTTGAAAAAGAGGTGACCGTGAAATTACCTTCTGTGATGCGCTTTGGTTTGGGGAGCTCAATGCAACCTGCTTTTTGTTTTGACGCATCATCGGTCTCATAACAAGGGAATTCAGATGGGTCAGGCATATCCGGTTTGAAATCAACCTGCCATAAATGTGAAAGGGTGAATTCTCTATCATCCGTTTCAAAACCTCCGTAGCGCTTTTCTCTTTCCTTCTTTGTTTTATCCTCTTTTTCCGGTTTCAGAAAAATTAATTTATTGCCAGATGGGTGCCATTCAAAAGAAGTAATGCCCTCCTCTTCTCTGGTTATCGCACGTGCCTCGCCACCTTCGAT
Organism: Cyclobacteriaceae bacterium; assembly: GCA_043774805.1. Taxonomy (GTDB): domain Bacteria; phylum Bacteroidota; class Bacteroidia; order Cytophagales; family Cyclobacteriaceae; genus ELB16-189. The sequence continues at coordinate 66,637 of JAYVTB010000080.1, forward strand.
CCTCATTACATAAATCTGTGCCTTGTTGCCACGGTCAGCCAAAAAAGCAATCCATTGCCCGTCTGGTGAAAAAGCCGGATTAGTGCTGCTGTTTTTTGAAGTGTTGGTCAGTTGAAAAGGCTTGTCTCCGTTTTTACTCAACCATATTTCAGTATCGAACCGATTATCATTCCAGTCTGTAGTTTGTACGGTGTAAGCGATGTGCTTGCCGTCCGCTGAAAGTGTAACTCCTCCAATACTTCGAAGTGATATCACTTCTTCAAAAGTAGGAACATGCTGGCCGAACGCCAGCCGGCTAATAAAAATCAGAAATAAAAAACCACGGATCATAAAAGAGAATTTAATCTCTTTCAAGCAAATTAAAGGACATGATAAAATGAAGTCATTTTACACTGGTGGTCATCAACCTGCATCCCTTGCGAAAAGGCACGTTAAATGTTAAAAAAATAAATCCATTTAATTCTGGTTTGGAACAGGAGGTGGTCCATCGGGAATATATGCCTTATACACATGGCCTGCCTTGCGTTGTTCAAACTCAGCGCGCACCTCTTTTCGCAACTGTTCGTTTTCAAAAAGATCAACCATCGTCATGGCAAGAGACTTTGCCGCAAGCACCATTCCCTTATGGCCGATACTCATTCCACCACACGCCACCACGCTCCATCCATGCCATGCTGTATTGGCCGGAGCAGTTGTTGCAACGAGTGTAATCTCCGGAACGATCCAACTAATATCTCCTACATCGGTAGATCCTCCTGCCGGGTTTTCCTGCGTTTCTTTCAATGGATAAATTTTGCCATCCAAACCAGTTTGCTGGCCACCTTGCACTTCTTGTATTTTTTTCGCGAAAGCAATTTCATAATCGGTGTAGGTAATTGGGCCCACGATTTCAAGATTCTTTTGCAGGGCTGCAGCACCTGATCGATTCACCAACATTTCGTAATCTCCTGTCTGCACGGTAACTTTTGCTTCCACTCCGGCAATGATACCTGCCCCTTGTGCAATCTCTCTCACTCGTTTAAATACTTCTTCCACACCTTCACGTTTACTATCGCGTACCCACATCCATACTTTCGCATACTCTGGAACTACATTTGGTACATCTCCACCTTTAACAATAGCATAATGCATGCGCACGCTGGGGCGAACATGCTCACGCAACATATTGACACCATAGGTAAATGCTTCCAAGCCATCTACTGCGCTTCTACCGTTCCAGGGATCGGCAGCAGCATGTGCTGCCTTCCCTTTAAACTCAACAATGAAATCCACCATGGCTTGCGAGCTTTGTGTACTTGCGGCAATCTGCACATCCGGATGCCAGTCGAGGCACACATCCAGATCAGCAAACAAACCATCACGTGCCATATAAATTTTTCCGCCCACTGATTCTTCAGCTGGTGTCCCGTAAAAACGAATCGTGCCTTTCAATTTTCCCTGCTGAATAAGTTCTTTGATAGCTACGGCCGCTCCCAGACTTCCTGCCCCGAAAAGATTGTGACCGCAACCATGTCCTGCCGCTCCGGCTTCCAGCGACTCTTTGGTAGGTTGTGCCTTTTGTGAAATCCCTGGCAAGGCATCAAACTCACCCATGATGCCAATGATCGGTTTGCCAGAACCAAACTCTGCCGTGAATGCCGTTGGCATGGAGCTTACTCCTCGTTTCACTTTAAATCCCTGCGCCTCAGCATAATCAGCCAACTCTTTTGCGGATTTGTTTTCTCTTAGCGCTGTTTCAGCATACGCCCAGATTTTATCGCTGATGGAAATCAATTCTTGCTGATGTTTATCAACAGATTGCATCACATAGGTCTTATTGGGATTAACCGCTGTCTTTTGCTTTTGCGAAAAGGTGATGGGTACAACCAACAACAACCACGCAAGGGTGAGTAACTGCTTCATATTTGTCTTCTATAATTTCTTATCACTTTTATCTACCACTACCTGCGGCAGATTTTTCACTTTATCATTTATCGGCAAGACATTTTCATTCATGATGCGATTCAATTGATTTGTTGCGTCCAGGGTTTCCTGTTTTAATTCTTCCAGTCGCCCTAATTGTGGTTGAGTGGGGCGTGCTGTAGCTTCATCCACGGCACCAAACAAATCTGAAATTTCATCTTTCAACCTGGGCCTCTGGCGATAACCCATGTTTGGTGGCGGTCTGCGAAGAATGTCATCTTCATAAGTTTTTAGTTTCTTAATCGCATCTTCAATCTGACCATTCACCGATTGATCCACTCCTGATTCGCTGCCAGCAGATTTTATCCTTTCCTTCAATTCGGATAATTGTTTTACCGCCTCATCTGTACGATTAATCAGCTTGTGTGTTTGCGATAGCTGATCGCGCAAAGCCAGTGTTGTTTGTGTTTTCAATTGTAAATCGGAATCGCTCACTTTGATGCGCGGGTCTGCACGAACCATGATTTTCGAATCTACCTTTTGCCCGTTTGCCTTCATGGTAACCGTATAAACTCCCGGTGTAACCAAAGGTCGTAGTGGATTTCCTCCCCATGAGGTTTTAGGTGCATTATTCAATTTCTCTCCTTCCGAATAGCGCAGGTCCCAAATCACACGATTTATTCCTGCTTTGGATAACGTGTCTTTTAAACTTCTTACTTTGTTTCCATTCGCGTCTGTGATGTCTATTGTTATTGCTTCCTTCGGATCTTCCTTTAAGAAGAAGTTGATGTAAGCACCATACTCTGGATTCTTTGCGTGGTAAGCCTGATCACCTTGCTCTTCAATCAAAGAATAGTAACTCCACAGTGTTGCAGGACGAATAGAAGAGATCGCTACTTCTTTTGAACTGAGTGTGTTTAATTCCTGAAGTGCAGCTATATCATCAAGAATCCAGATGCCTCTGCCATGAGTAGCCGCTACCAAATCATGATCGCGCTTATGTACACGCAAATCGCGCACGGAAACGGGGGGCATGTTGTTGTTGATTTTCGTCCACGTCTTTCCTTTATCCCATGATGCAAAAATACCATGCTCCATTCCGGCATAGAGCAAGTTTGCATTAATTGGATCTTGCCGAACTACATAACACCAATCTTCGGGCAAGCCTGTGCTGATCTTCGTCCAGGTCTTTCCAAAATCAGTGGTCATAAACGCATACGCTTTGTAATCATCCATGCGATGTTGATCTACTGCTACGAATGCCGTTCCTGCATCATGTTCTGAGGCGTGTATTTTTGAAACCCAGGCAAAGGCCGGAAGCCCTGTCATGTTAGCCTTCACATTGGTCCATGTTTTTCCACCATCGCGGGTAATTTGAATATTGCCATCATCCGTGCCGGCCCAGATCACATCTTTTTGCACAGGTGATTCTGCAATAGTTAAAATGGTACAATGAAATTCTGCCGCAGTATTGTCCTGATAAATTTCTCCTCCTGAGCTCTTTTGTTTCGACTTATCATTCGTGGTTAAATCCTGACTGATCTGATCCCACGTGTAGCCTTTGTCTCTGCTGCGGAAAATGACATTGCCTCCCGTATAAACAGTATTTGGATCATTGGGCGAAACATGAATAGGTGAATCCCAATTGAAGCGGAACTTATGATTTTCAACCGCATCGCCATGTGACCCAATTTTGTTTGGATAAGGATGAATGACGCGAATATTTCCTGTTTTGGTATCAACATGATGAATCACGCCTCCTTGCAGATTTGCATATACCTCATTTTCCTGACCGGGGATCGGCACGGCATAATAGCCATCGCCATAAGCAATCTGCTTCCAGTGTTTCTTTAAAATTCCTGACCGATGCAACGAATTGCTTGGGCCCGTCCATGTACCATTGTCCTGCAATCCACCGTACAGAAAATAAGGTTCCTGGTTGTCCAGAAAGAGTTCATAAAATTGTGAAAGCTCAACATTGTTGATGGTCTGAAAGGTTTGGAAGCCATCATACGAAACACGGAAGCCGCCATCATCACTGCTCAATACACGATTTGAATTTTTTGGATCTATCCAAAGCCCTTGATTATCGCCATGCTGACCATTGGCAATGCCTTTGAATGTTCTGCCTCCATCGGTGGATTTACTCAATCCGCCAGAGAGTGCATAAACCACCTCGGGGTTGGATGGATCGGCTTTCACATCGCTATAATAAAATGGGCGGAAGTTTAATTCACGATCATCATTCACCATTCTCCAGCTTTCACCGCGATCATCCGAACGGAAGAGTGTTCCCCCATCTTTGAATTCCGTAATCAGATAAACCGTATTGGGTTGGCTTTGAGCAATGGAAACTCCAATACGTGCCATCGGCTTATCCGGCAAACCGTTTTTGTGTGAAATTTTTGTCCATGTTTTTCCGCCATCCATCGACTTATATAAAGCCGTTTTTTCACCGCTATCATCAAAGCGCCATGGTTTTCTTCGGAACGTCCACATGCCTGCATACATGATGCGCGGATTGTTCCATTCTATTGCGATATCAGAGCAACCGGTATTTTCATCGATGAATAAAGTTTTTGCCCAGGTTTTTCCACCATCTTCAGTGCGAAAAATTCCGCGATCTGTATTAGGTCCCCACTCACGACCCATTGCACACACACATGCCACATCCGGATTCCTTGGATCCACGGCAATTCGCTTGATGCGATCTGTTTTTTCAAGACCTATATGCTGCCAGGTTTTTCCACCATCATTGGAACGATAAACCCCATTACCATAACCCACACTGTTGCGGGGATCTCCTTCGCCCGTGCCCACATAAATTACTTCATGATCGCTGGGCGCGATGGCAATTTCTCCAATGGAATAAGCGCGCTGATCGTTGAAGAGCGAAGTCATGGTTACTCCACCATTAGTGGTTTTAAAAATTCCTCCATCAGCACCAGCAATATAAAATGTGGTTGGATCTCCGGGGATTCCTTCGATGTCTGTTACACGACCACCCATATTGGCCGGACCAATCGGCCTCCACTTCATACCTTTTAATGCCTTGTCGGGAGTTTGCGCAAAAACAGAGCTGGTAAGACAAAGGATTACTATCAGAACTGCTTTGATTGATTTCAATTTATAATTCATAAAGTAAGGGATTCAAATAATTGCTGAGATTAGCGAATGGTTGTGAAAATTCAAACTAAAACCAACGGCATTAATGAGGTCTTTACATAAGAGGAGAATTGGTAACTTATTCCAACCTTTGTGAAGGGAGGTGTGTCTAAAGCAGCAGGAACCTTGAATTATGAAAACACTTACGATAATCGCATTCTTCACTTTTTTCTCAAGCCTATTTTGGAGTTGCGAGGATAATAAAATCACCAACACTTCGTGCAAGCCAGGAGTTTTAGCCACGGTAAAAGATCTTACCGGCCTGGATGGCTGTGGATTTGTTTTTGAGTTGAGCGATGGATCAAAACTAGAGCCAGTTCGTCCATTTATACGTTGCGGTACACCACCGCTACCCAAAGAAGTTACTGAAGATCCTTTGTACAATTTTCAGTTTGTTGATGGCAAAAAAGTGCGCATTGCCTATGAAGAGATTACAGAAGCCGCAAGCATTTGCATGGTTGGAAAAGTGGTGAAGATTACCTGCATAGAAGAAAACATCTCGATTGAGTAAATGATGAAAAGCATATTTATTTTATCGCTTGTCTTTATGTTGATGTCCTGTCATAAAACAGAGATCATTTCGAAAGAGAACTTTCCTTCCTGTCTTCAATCCATAATAAAAAGTGCAAACCCACCGCTTGAAATCTGGCAATATAATTACACTGATCAATTGGTGTATCTAGTGAAGCCCGATTGTTGCGATCAATACGAACAGGTTTATACTGTCAGTTGCGCTAGCATATGTGCACCGGGTGGTGGCCTGACCGGAAAGGGCGATGGAAAATGTGCGGACTTCTTTACTACAGCAACCAATCCTCAATTAGTCTGGAAGGCACAATAGGATTAGAATGTTGATGATGCTCCTCCTCCACCCGAGCTGCCACCACCTGTTTCTTTCACTTCTATTTTTCCGGGCTGATTCCCTCCCATGGTTTGGGATAAAATGAATGCTTCGGCATTTACATTGGCCCAGGAAGAACTAAGTATGTTTTCACTGGTAAATCCGTTTCGCGATTCTTTGAGATAACGCAGAAGCAACACGGCAATCATTATTGAAATAATCCCGGCAATCATCAGCGCAATTTCCGGATGACCAAAACTGTAATAATACTTAAAGGTGAAAACAGAAAAGGCCAAAACAATCAATGCGATTCGAAGCAATACCTTGTCTTTGGTTTTAATACCCATCCAGAGAAATACGAGGGGGATAATCACGGTGAAAAAGTAAAACAGAAACGCGAAAGGAATATCTTCGTCAGGTTGCAAATCAAGATTCATCAGGTTCACACTCAGTTCCCGAACGACTAAATAGTTGCCTCCCGCATAGATCAATAAAAGACTACCTCCTTCCAGTATCAACAGATTGTCGCTCCATAATTTCAACTCATCGCGCTGGCTAAACTTCCGTATTAAAAAATAAATCCCGGTAAACGTGATCATGAACACAAAAGGAATAATGCTTTTTAACATTTCTCCTCCTTCATAGCAATGATAAAATATCATCCATGAAAAAGAGAACATGAATGCAAGGGTGAGTATTAAATCCAGGTAACGAAATGCCGCATAGCCAAAGACAAGCAGGCAAGTAAATTGAATCAGCGTGAGCTGATCAAAGTCTGACATTATTGCAATTCCAACAATCACAAACCCACAGGACATATACGCAATACCCTCCGTAACACCTGATTTATAGTGATTTTTGGTTATGAAGACGCGTTCAAGCATCATAAATCCTACTATCCCAAGCGCTATGCATACACCTCCAATGACGGACTCTCCTGCATCTGAGAAAACCAACATAACCAATCCGCATACCCCCGATACTGCAATTATTGTTGCGATAAAGAGCAACAAACGAATAGCGATGTTGGGATGAAAAAGAGGTGTTTTATAAGCATCACAAATGGCATTAAATTGCTCGGGCTGTATCAAATCGTGTTTACACCAAAGCTTTGCCTGCTTGGTCACAAACAGATTGCAGATCCATTCCGGGTTATAGGCGCTTTTCATGTGTTAATAGTCATCTTTTAATGGTCACATGGAATGCCCTGTGATGTTTATCATTTCGTTGGGTCTGGTTTGCTGATGGGCATTTCATCATCGTTTAAAAAGATTTTTATAGCGTATGATCAGATAGATCACGCCTCCGCAAGAGATCAGAAAATAGTAATACCACAGAGCCGGCTCATCATTAAAAATATATTTGCCAAGCAGGTAGGTGGTGGCAGTATAGCCGGCCAGAAAAGCGTAGAGTAAAAACAAAAAGGACTTTCTCGTTCTCGCCTGATATCCGGCAATTACACAGCCGGCATAAATCAGAAGAACAAAAATCAAATCATAGCTATCTTCCAGGAAGATGCCAGTGAAAGCTCCTGCAAAAAACAGAAGAAAGCAAAAATTAAGATACGTGAATGTGAAGTGTCTCTTGATCGATCTCTTATCCAAATAAAATACGATTGCCGCCAGTGCCACGCTAAACACAATTGCCGTGATGTGTAAATCCGAATGTTCGAAGAAATCTCCACTATACCATTTCCTTGTAGAAACTCTCAGGCCCCAGAAGGAAGCAAAGGCAGTGATGGCCAAAGAAAGCACGCCAAGGTGGTTATAACGATAAGCAATAAAAAAATAAAAGGCAGCCGTAATGAGCGTATTCCATTCCAGCAACCTAGTAAAGGACCCGTATTGAAATTGGATATAGCCCTGGATGGAAACAAACAAAAGACAACCTAGAAGCAGCAGGTAATCAAAGTAAGCAGTGGGTGATTCCACCTGCTCATTGGAATAATTCGGTCCATGCTGTATTACATACCAGAAACAACCCACCATAATGAGGGTAAGCAAAATGATACTGATCAGGTGCCCCAGTTCTCCAATATTCTGATAAATTAAAACACTGGCACCTGTAGTAAACATGATTACTCCCAGGTATAAGAGAATTCTCAGCTCATAGGATACCGAAACAATCTTTCCCGAAACAATGAGATCAATTTTTTCAAACTGCTCTTTGGTGATCAGGTTTTTATCTAATAGCTCACAGGGTGTTTGGCGCAACATATTATTCATTCAGGAAATCATTCTTTCCCGAATGAATACAATATCGAAAAAAAGCGAATGGAATTACTCCGTGAATAAAAATATTATCCCTTCTCTGCCAACTCCTTCAGCGAGTTTAATACCATTTTCCAGTTCTGCTCCGAATGTAACTTCGATTCCTCTGAACGGATATTTTGCTGTATCAATTGCAGTTCTGTTTTGCCATGAAGTTCTTTTAAGCGAAACGTAACAATCTGGTAATTCTCTGGCAAATCGGGCAAGCCCGAAAAATTACTCCAGTAATTATAACTGAGTAGTTTTTCTTTATCGATGGCGAGAATCGTGCCTTTGTCTTCATACGATTTACCTTCCCATGCTCCGGTGAAGCGCAGCGGGCTGCCCACTTTCCAATCGCATTGGGCGTTGGTTCCAAAAAGATATTGCTTAATCTTTTCCGGATTGATGAGTGCATCCCATACGTTGGCCAATGAAGAATTTATTTCCAGTGAAGTAGTGAATTCAATGTTTGTCATGGTAGAGATGTTTAGGATTTTCTTTTAAGTTTTAATGAAAAGTATCCCTGTGATACCAACGCAGCATCTGCTTCAAATTGTTGTCGGTCTTTGATGTTTTGAAAAAGGGATGTTCCCGCTCCGAGTACAATGGGCACCAAACCCAACCACATTTCATCCACCAGCTGATGATTAATGAAGTCAGTGGTCAACTTTGCTCCGCCATACAACCAGATGTTTTTCCCAGACTCTTGCTTAATCACATTGACAGCCGTTATAAAATCTCCTGCGATAATTTTATTATTACCCTTCACTTTTTTAAGCGTGTTGGAGAACACGTAGCACTCCTTATCGGGAAACATGGAAGTCTCTGCCATTTCATAACTCTTTCTTCCCATGAAAATGACATCAATGCCATTCAGAAAATCACTCATCTCTTTTTCTGATGGAGGCGGACACCAGTCATATTCGCCATGGGGTCCTTCAATAAATCCATCCAGGCTAACGGCTACACTCAGAATTACTTTTCTCATAAGTATATTGTTTCGAGTTGTGGAGTACTGAATTCTTAGTCTTCCAGTTCGCAGCAAGCGAAGCCAAAGTTGTGCAGTAACATGGCCGCCTCCGTTGCCTCCAATTCATTGGAAACAATACGAAGGATGCGATCACAGTCCGTCAAATCAAAGTTCCACGAACCTTGTCCCGCCAATGCATTTAGTTTTGGCGACAAGTACTGAATATGGTCTGGTGTCTCTACGGAAGTTTTAAATACCAATACATTCATAGTGGTTGTGTTATTAGGTAATACATGGCCCAAATAGCGGTTGCTACACCTAAGAAGAGGTATAACCAGTTGCTGATCGGCATGTGATTCCGTTCTTTGGTGAATGTTGAGCATTTCTTACCTGCGAATTAACGATGAGGTAGTGTCAACCCTATGGCAACAGAATAATGATTCTTTCTATTTTTTTTGAACGACTGACAACCCTATGTCAGGAGCTACACCGTTTGTGCAATTTGATGATGATCGTGTAGCTGTTTGCTCAATTGTGCCAACCTCTCTTTTAATTCCTCCGGCTGCTCAATGATTACGGATGGACCAAACATCAACAGCCAGCGCGCCATGTAATCCACGTTATCTAATAAAAATTCGCAGCGTATGCGCTCACCCAGGTCTTCCTGCGAAATGCTTCCATATAGCTGTTGACCTCGTAAGCCCGATTTCTCAAATAAAACGACTACCCGAATCAGGTTTGGGTTAGACTGAGTTTGTGATTTGAAATATTCTTCCAATGAAAGTTTACTGCGTGGTTCAAACTTCTGCCCTGTGTTTATAAGTGAGCGAATCCTGTCTGAGCGAAAATTACGATACTCATTGCGCATGCGGCACCAGCCAATAAGGTGCCATGACAAACTGTAATAATAAATTCCAGCTGGCTCTACTTCGCGTTCGCTGATCTCGTTATCAGCATTGCTGTAATTCAACCTCAACACTTCGTGTTTTGAAATAGCTCGTTGAATTTCGGTTAAAAAATGATCTGGGAACTCTTCTTTATCACGATGCTCATACCGCGAGCGAAGAAATACCTCTACGTGCTGATCGAGGTTTTCAAGATGATCACGCTCTGCTTCATTTAATACCGATTTAATTTTATGCAGGGAGGACTCGAACGCAGTACGCACTGATTTATCGCCCATCTTATCCACCAGCTTTCCGGCCAGTAACATGGCGCTGGCTTCATCTTGAGTGAACATCACCGGAGGTAAGTGAAATCCGTCCACAATAAAATATCCTTTGCCCGCCTCAGAACCGATGGGCACACCCGCTTCCATAAGCGATTTCACATCACGATAGACTGTGCGCAGGCTTATTTCAAAACGTTTGGAAATCTCTTCCGCTTTTACAACCCGCTTTGTTTGTAGTTGTATCAGGATAGAAGTTAATCGATCGAGGCGATTCATAACTCGAAGTTAGTGTCTTTAGTAGAAATCATACATACATCTTACACTAAAAAATGACCATCAAGTAGTGCGGTCTTTGTCTGCTTTTTCACATTTGATGAATCCCGTTTTTTAATAGTCGATCTATTCAGGCATTAATCGGTTAAAATTTCACGTTAACGACAATCACTCCTTTCATTGAATGTATATGATCAGTTTCCGTTCTATAGATTATTGAATTATGACAAAAAAATATTCAAACGGCTGCGTTAACTCTACTAACTCCATTTTCAAAATCTTCTAACAATGATCCAACTACAAGTTCAACACACCTCAAACGAAATCGATGAATTGAAACGAGTAAAAGAAGAGTTTCAACTTGAAATAGTTGACGGCTCTGAATTATCTCCACTACGCGAACAATTCCTTTATGATGCCATCGCCTTACTCGACTTAGCACTGGCTAAAGATGGTGAGTTTAATGATGAAGGGAATATTATATAATGACAGGTAGGTTATCAACAGTAAAAATAAAAAGGGGCTTATTGCCCCTCTTCAATTATTCCTGCGTAATGAATTTCGTGGTTATTTTGATTTTGACATATACATATAATCTGTAGTGAGATTCAGCATTGCCTTAATACCTGTTACAAACGCTCTTTCATCTACCATAAAATCAGGGGTGTGGTGCGAAGGAACAGTGTTGGGATCCTGATCGGGAGGCATCGCTCCCACAAAGAAAAATAAACCCGGCACTTTCTTCTGATAAAATGCATAGTCTTCGGCCCCGGTAATGGCGTTAATCAACAACGTATTTGAAGCACCTGCCGCCTTTTGCAAACTCGGCACCATCTTTTGTGTAAGCGCTGGATCATTGTAGGTAACCGGTGTGCCTCTGCGGATTGAAACTTCAGCTTTTGCTCCAGCACTTTCTGCAATCTTAGTGGCCGTTAAAACAATCTTTTCATGGATCTTATCTTGCATGGCCGTATCCAGTGTGCGAATCGTTCCCGCCAGCAGTGCCTCTTCGGGAATAATGTTTTCGCGAATGCCTGATTGCATTCTGCCTACCGTGATTATTGCTGCTTCTTTAGTGAGTTCTGTTTGTCTGCTGATGATGGTTTGAAGCCCCATGATAATTTGAGCCGACACAACAATGGGGTCAACGCTCATCCAGGGTGTTGAACCATGTGCTTGTCTTCCCTTTACTTTTATACTATAAGTATCAGCTGCCGCCATGATTCCACCAGGGCGATACGTAATTTGCCCTAGTGGAGTGACTGAACTAATGTGTAAACCAAAGATCACTTCCACTTTTGGGTTTTCAAGAACACCTTCTTTTACCATTAGATCTGCACCACCTTCTTCACCTACCGGAGCCCCTTCTTCAGCCGGTTGAAAAATAAATTTGATGGTGCCTTTCAGATCTGCTTTGTTCTTTGTCAGAATTTCTGCCACACCCATCAGCATCGCTACGTGTGTATCATGTCCGCAGGCATGCATCACTCCGGTTTCCTGTCCATTGAATGTAGTCTTAACTTTAGAAGCAAAGGGTAAACTATTGCGTTCCGTTACCGGTAGTGCATCCATGTCTGCACGCAAGGCGATGACAGGACCTGGCTTTCCTGTTTCAAGCAAAGCAACAACACCTGTTTTTGCTACTTCGGTTTGTACTTTTAAACCTAATGACTTTAAATGTTCAGCGATATAGGCTCCCGTTTTTACTTCACGGTTTGAAAGCTCCGGATTTTGATGAAGGTGCCTCCGCCATTCGATCACTTTTGTTTCAACCTCTTTGGCTTGCTGATCTAATTTGGCTTGTAACTTAAAGTTTAGCTGAGCGTTTGTCTGTTGCGCAGTGATGAGGAGAACTAAGAGGATAATTTTTTCCACGATTAATGTTTAGTTTTATTTCGGTCGTTGAAGACTTTAAGCAAGAGCAAAACCAAAAATAGTAAAAATCGAATGCTTATCTAAGTTTTTTGAAAGCCGATCGTAAATGCCTTTGGAGGATTATTTTCGAGTATAAGAATTATACTACAGAATACAATTTAAGTATATTGAAAATGAATTTATCGAAATCGCGATTTATTCAATAATAGCTGTATCTATTTTCTTCGATTGAGAAAACTTTAAATAAATTGACCTATGACAATTCAAGATTACATTAACAACAGGAACAAATATAAAGTTGATTATACATATCAACGTCCTGACAACGCTTGGTCAAAAGAAGATAAGCAGTGTCTTATAGATACAATATTAAAAGGAGAACCAATCCCCATATTTTTTCTAAATTATAAGTCGGACGAGAAAAATTATTACATAGTTGATGGACAACAGCGTTTAAGTTGTATCTCAGGTTTTTACGACAACAAAATTAAGTTAACCGAAAAATATTCCGGCAAAGCGAATGATGGAAAAACATTTAATGGAACAAATTCATTGGATGATGACGATAAGAACAATTTCCTCCAATACAATTTAAATTTCCATGTAATGGAGGACTACAATGACGAACGAGTTCGGTTGATATTCTCTCGACTTCAGAGAGGGAAACCCTTAGCACTCGGAGAAAGACTAAATGCAGAACCCGGAAAAATAGTTGAATGCATGAGGGATTTAGCAAATCATCCGTTTATGTCAAAATCTATTGGAGTTGCTAAAAATCGGTATGGGGTCTTTCCTGACGCAGCAAGAATCTTATTTTACGAGAAATTTGGAGCTAAGCAATCAGGTTCACAGGAACTGTACGAATTTTTTGAAAATTATAAGGACTTGGATAAAAAATCTAAGGAGTATAAAAACTCACTTGCTGCTCTGAACTATCTTGAGAAATGTTTTCCGGCTGATCCAGGTGAGTACAAACATCTTGAAAAACATGCTTGGGTCTTAGCCGTTTATACATTGGTAAGAGAATTGAAACTTAGCCATTCACTTACAAATCAGGAGCAAAACATAAGTAATTTTATAATTGATTTTCATAGCAAAGTCTATAATGAAGACTTTAGAAAATCGAAACCACTCTATCAAAGATTTTACGACAATGTAAGGGGTGGATGGTCGGAGAAGATAATTGCATTACGGAGAGATATTTTGATAAAGGAATTCATTTCAAAAAACTCAATACTAGAACTTGATGACAAAAGACAAATCACAGACGAAGAAAAGATTTCTGTTTTTTCAACTAGAAAGGAGTGCGAACTTTGTGGGATAACATTTAAAGACTATAAAGAGGCCGAGTATCACCACAAAGATAGATATATTGATGGTGGAAAAAGTGAAGTAAGTAACATAATGATATTATGCACAAAGTGTCATGATAGAATTCATGGCTCATCTGAGATAGAATTGCCTTCTGATGATGAAATTTCCGAATCAGATGATTAAAGTCTTTGGACGACCACCACTTTCAATTTGATTGGAATCGACTTATCCTTATCACGATCCGAAATTTCTACTAGTAGGGTTTTGTCTACCAAATGCATTTTGAAATACAATGTTTCCATTAGCTCTTCAAAAAAATCATGTCCATATGTTTTAGGTGCATCAATAGATTCAACTCCAGTAATTGCAGTGTAAGTTTTTTGGTTTAAAATTTTGAATTTTGCATTATACTTACGGTTGCTAACTTTAACTATATCTGTAATACCAATTTCTATTTGTGAAGCAGCCTTGAGTTTATTAATAACCTCGGGCATTTTTTCCTTCCAGTATTCTCTGTATTTATCCATAATTTTACTTATTAAATTTTTGATCTAATCTTTAGTGCCCCATTTATTCAAGCAATATTCCACAAGCTTCTCTGGAGTTTCATGCAATGGAAGGGTTGAGGCTGCCCCCCTGATGTAGAATTCCATTCTTTCTTTACCATTCGAATCTCTTCCCTTAATGAATACTGGTTTTTTATAAGGCCACACAGATACCACAAAAACATGCTTTTCTCCAATGGTTAACATCTTTGGAATAATATTGCTGTAAATTGATCGACCAAAGAAATGAGTTACCATCTGATCAAATTCCAGTCTAAAGAAGTCTAGAGGCTTTTTATCACTCGAAGAAAGACTGAAATCAGATTCAAGTCCCTGAATCTCGCCATTATCTTTAACTCCAATGAACAATATTCCACCTCTAGTGTTAAGAAACGCGCAAATGGCTTTTGCAATGATGGCTTTGATGCCCATTCCACCTGTTTGTGTCAAATAATTATAGACAAGGCTTGGTTTGAATTCAGTCGTATCGCTTTCACCTTTTGCTATCTGTTCGTTAAACCACTCCTCCGAGTATTCAAGAGTTTTTTCCGCAATGGCTCTAACATCTTCTGCCTCATCCAAACTCTCCAGGGCTTTATACTTCAACCGCTTCTGTCCACTGTGTTCATCCCAGTCAAAAGGTGTTTTGAGAACTTTAACAAAATCAAAGGTTTCGGAATCATCATAATCGCCTCCATCCTCATAAAATGGAATCACAACTTCGTGATCACCCGTTTCATACTTGAAGTATTTATAAAGCTTATACTCATGACAAAGTGAATCTAGGTAAGACTCATCACCGTCAGGCTCATCTTCCATCTCCAAATTAAAAACACCTATTGGACCTATAGAATAAATGCAAATTTCATTATTTTCACTAAGCCGTTGGATATCTTCTTCTTCGGTCTCTTGAATAATGCAAATTCCTAAACTAACAAAAGACTTATGAAATTTAAGCTCGCTTCTTGCTTGCTTATCAGATGTGTACTGGCTTCCCAATTCTTCCAATAGAACATCAACATAGTTTTGGAATGAGTTAAAGGATTCGATTCTTGCATTGATGGGATTTACATTCTCGAAGACTGTTTCATTCTCGGTAAAAACCGGCTTACCATCTGATCCTGATTCAATCAACTTTGTTTTCAGAACATAATGAAATGCTGATTTCATAAAGGTGTTTCGTTTGAATATTCCCAGAGCCTTAGCCGCTGTAAGTGTTCTCACTTAAGAAGGACTAAGGAAATGTAGCTATTTTTTGCTATTCATATCCATATAATCCAGCGTAAGATTCACTAGTGCTTTCACACCAGTGATCATCGCCTTTTCGTCAATCATAAAATCTGCTGTATGATGAGTGGGCTGTGTTTTCAGGTTCATATCAGCAGGATAAGCTCCAAGGAAAAAGAAAAACCCAGGCACCTTACGTTGATAGAAGGAGAAGTCTTCTGCCATAGTTACCGGTTGGGTGACTACTACATTTTCTTTTCCTGCCGTGCGCACTAAACTGGAAACACTTTTATCAGTTAATTCAGCATTATTAATGGTTGCCGGGTACATGATTTGAATAGTTACTTCTGCCTTAGCTCCCGCACTTTCTGCTATGCGCTCCGCGGTGAGTTTTATTTTCTCATGCACTTTCTTTTGCATGTCGTCATCAAACGTGCGGATAGTCCCTTCCAACATGACTGTTTCCGGAATGATGTTTCTGCGAATACCTCCATGTATACTGCCAATGGTAATCACTGCGGCTGCTTTCGTCAGTTCAGTCTGACGGCTGACAATGGTTTGCAAGCCTTGAATAATTTGAGATGACACAACGACAGGATCAACGCTATCCCATGGAGTAGCACCATGTGCACCCTTTCCTTTTACTTTGATATCTACACCATCTACTGCTGCCATTAATCCGCCTGAGCGATAAGCCAATTGACCAGAAGGCAAAAGTGATTGAATGTGCAATCCGAAAATCGCATCTACTTTAGGATTCTCAAGAACACCTTCGATGACCATCAACTCAGCACCAGCGGGCGCTTCGGCAGGAGAAACTCCTTCTTCAGCGGGTTGAAAGATAAATTTCACAGTACCTTTCAACTCTGCTTTATTCTTCGTGAGAATTTCCGCCACGGCCAACAAAATCGACATGTGTGCATCATGACCACAGGCATGCATCACTCCGGTTTCTTGTCCGCCAAAAGTTACTTTCTCTTTAGATGCGAAGGGTAGCGAATTTCTCTCTGTGACGGGCAACGCATCGATATCAGCACGCAACGCTACCACCGGACCAGGCTTAGCTCCTTTCAACAAGGCAACTACTCCTGTTTTCGCAACTGGATACTGAACTTCAAGCCCAAGACCTTTTAAATGCTCCGCTATTCTTGCCCCCGTTTTCACTTCCCGATTTGATAACTCAGGGTGTTCGTGAAAGTACCTTCGCCATTCAATTACCTTGGGCTCAAGTTCGTTGGCTTGTTGTTCTATCTTACTGCTCAGTTTAGCGTTTGTCTGAGCAAATCCATTAATGGCAATAAAAGCAAAGATGAATAGGTTAGCCTTTTTCATTTTCAAAATAGTTGATGGCAATGTGCTAAATAAAAAGATATTTTAAATCTGTATTATTTTGCAAGCTTCAAAAATACATATTTGGTAATCTGGATGTCCTGAATTGCGACACCGGTTAAATCAGCAACGGTAATTTGATCGTAATTGGTTCTTCTCAGATTTTTGTTTTCAATTACCTGACCTAATTCAACAATTTTAGAAGGATCAACTATGCCACCTGTTACGGCATAGAAGCAATCGCCATGATCGATACACTGATCTTTGCTGTCGGCCACTATAATATCCGCTTTGGCAAACAGCAACGGATCAATTTCCTGCTTTCCGTCAGCATCGGCTCCCATGGCAGTAATGTGTGTACCCGGGCGAATATGTGCAGACATTAACAACGCTTTTCTGGATGGTGTCGTGGTTACAATCAGATTACAACCGTTAGATAAATACTGAATGTCGGTGGTCGTGGTAATTGAAAAATCTTTCAGCAAAGGATCATTTTTAAATATGGATAACTTCTCCTCACTGCGGCCCCAAACAATGACCTCTCTGCACGGGGTTACTGGTTTTAAATATTCCAATTGTAATCGTGCTTGTGTGCCGGTGCCAACAATTCCGATAGCAGAGACTTTTGAAGGCGCCAGGTATTTGGCGGCTACCGCTCCGGCTGCTGCAGTCCGAATGTCAGTTAGATATCCTTCGTCTAATAATATAGAAAGCGTTTCTCCCGTCTTTTGGCTGAAGAGCAACAACATTCCGTTGCCTGTATTTAATCCTAATGATGGATTATTATAAAAGCCCGAGGCGATTTTGATTACATAATATTCATCACCTTCAATGTATCCGTATTTGATGTGAACATCGCCCGGTGGATGTTTGAATCCTAAATAACCAACGGGAGGAACTACTACTTTTTTTCGTGAATACATCACAAAACCTTCCTCTATGGCCTGTATAAGATCAACAGCAGAATTTTTCTGGATCACGTCCTTTATTTCTGATAGTGTAATAATCTCAGTCATCTATTCACAAATTATGCGTTTAAGAACAGCTTCACTCACATTGCCTCCACAAATAACTACGACCACTTTTTTTCCCTTATATTGGTCTTTGGCTTTTAGCAGGGCAGCAACCGCTACACCAGCCGACCCTTCGATAATCTGGTGGTGATGCTTCATCACAAGTTTCATGGAATCAACTATTTCCGCTTCACTAACGGTGATGTAGGTGTCAACATATTGCTGGCATACTTCAAATGTGATGGACCCAGCTTCTATTCCACCGGCTGTAGCATCCGACAGGGTGGGCTTTTCCGCCACCTCAATAATCTTCCCGGCCTTAATGCATTCATACATGACCGGAGCATTTTCAGGCAAGCAGGCAACCACTTCTATTTTTGGATTAACTGCTTTTAAGTACGATGCAATTCCTGCGATCAAACCACCTCCACCGACTGAAATAAAAACAGCATCCATATCGGGAAGTTGTCTGAATAACTCGACACCAATACTTCCCTGGCCGGCCATTACTTCCTCATCATTGTAGGGAGAGATATAAACCTGATTGGTGGACTCTGAAAGTTTGCGCACGTATTGCTCCGTCTCTTCGCAGTTGTCACCATAAAATTCTACGGGCACACCTCGCATTCCAATGGCCTCCACTTTGGCAGGTGATGCATTTTTTGGGAGATAAATTATCCCTTCCTTCTTCACCAGTGCCAGGGCATTGGCCACACCCAAACCATGATTACCCGTAGACGCTGTTACAATTTTTTCTTTTGAATCGCGTAAGCATAATACTTTGTTTAAAGCACCTCTTGCTTTGAAAGAGCCTGTGATCTGGATGTTCTCCAACTTCAAATAAACTTCGCAACCTGTCATTTTATTAAGCGAATAGGAATATTCCAAGGGTGTCTCTCTTAAATAGGGACGTATTCTTTTCTCCGCTTCAATGATCTTCTCTTTTATATCCATCGGTTCTTTATTTCTTCGGGGCAAACATATAATCCACGGTTAAATTCAACATGGCTTTCACTCCGGTCACGAATGATTTTTCGTCCATCATAAAATCGGCCGTATGGTGCACGGGGCGATTGGTCAATTTCATATCGGATGGATATGCTCCAAGAAAGAAGAAAAGTCCGGGCACTTTTTCCTGAAAGAATGAAAAGTCTTCTGCCAGTGTAGTAGGCGCAACAATTATTGCATTACTGATTCCCACGGTACGTTGCAGTGTGGGTGTCATCTGCGCAGTGAGGGCAGGATCATTATATGTAACGGGAGATCCGATTTCAATTTTTACTTCTGCTTTTGCTCCTGCACTTTCAGCAATTTTTTCTGCCGTGAGTTTAATTTTCTGGTGCAGCGTCTTTTGCATATCAACATCAAAACTGCGAATGCTTCCTACCATCTCTGCCACTTCGGGAATAATGTTTCCTCGATTTCCGGAATGGAAACTTCCTATCGTGATCACTGCCGGTGCTTTCGTAAGTTCCGTTTGACGACTTATGATGGTCTGCAATCCACTTACGATCTGGCTGCCGATCATAATCGGGTCCTGGCTTTCCCATGGTGTGGCACCATGAGCTCCCAATCCTATTACTTTAATTTTCAAGTCATCTATAGCAGCCATGATCCCACCTGATCGGTATCCCAACTGTCCGCTTGGTAAAAGTGACAACATGTGCAAGCCAAATACAACATCTACTTTAGGGTTTTCAAGAACTCCTTCCTTGATCATTAAAGAGGCGCCACCTTCTTCACCTGGTGGTGGGCCCTCTTCAGCGGGTTGAAACAAAAACTTTACTGTGCCTTTTAATTCATTTTTATTTTTTGCCAATATCTCAGCAACGCCCATCAGAATTGACACGTGTGCATCATGACCGCAGGCATGCATCACACCGGTTTCTTGTCCGTTGAATATTGTTTTCACATTTGATGCAAATGGCAAACTGTTGCGCTCCGTTACCGGCAATGCATCCATATCAGCACGCAATGCGATAACGGGTCCGGGCTTCCCTCCTTCCAGAATACCAACGACACCCGTTTTGGCAACCGGATATTGAACTTTGATGTCCAATGATGTAAGGTGCGCTGCAATCTTTGCTCCTGTTTTAAATTCACGATTACCCAACTCCGGATTCTGATGAAAATCTCTTCTCCATTCTATTACTTTGGCTTCCATCTCTTTGGCTTGCTGATCGAGTTTAGCCCGAAGCGTTGGGTTTACCTGAGCCGATAAAGATACCGGCAGTAACAGAAGCGAAATAAATTGAAAAATTTTCAAATGAGTTCTGGTTAATTTAAATCAAGATAGAGAAAACGTTTTTTCTTAAACAAGGGAAATTATAGTGCGGGTAAAAAACCTTTGCGGACTTAACAACGAGGCTCAATTATTTCTTCTGATAGGAATATGAAACACGTGCCTTTTGTGCGAATAAGTGCTTTGTTTGAGTAGCCGTTAAATATAAATGCAAAACGGTTCTATCTTGCATTACACCTACACTCCTTTAATTTAAAATGGCTGAGGTCAATTCGTTAAGAAACTGCTGGCATCCTGTTGCCTATAGCGACCAGGTTTTAGACAAACCCCATGGAGTAAAGCTTTTAGACGAACATTTGGTGATCTGGCGCTCTTCCGATGGCACAGCTCATGCGATGAAAGACTTGTGCATTCATCGGGGCACCTCGCTTTCATTGGGCTGGGTTTCGGAAGACAACATTGTTTGCCCTTATCACGGATGGCGCTACAACACAAAAGGTAATTGTGTGGCCATTCCACAGAGTGCCTCTCAAACTATTCCCGCCAAGGCATGCATTAAAAATTATAGGAGCACTGAACGCTATGGTCTTATTTGGATTGCCTTGGAAGAACCAAAATATCCACTTCCGGAAATACCAGAATTTGAATCTGACCATTGGAAAATCGTGAACACAGGTCCTTTTGTTTGGAAGAGTGATGCTTCACGACAAGTAGAAAACTTTACTGACTTCGGGCATTTTCCATGGGTGCATCCAGGATTATTAGGTGATGTGGATCGACCCGTTGTTCCCGATTATTCAGTGGAAACAAACCAACACGTACTTCATTACACCGTTGTGCGGCCAGAGGCTCCTAACTCAGAAGACTTTCCTGTGTTTGCCAATGAGAAGGCCGTTAAGCCAGAACGGAGAAGCCGTTATGAACTTCACTTGCCATACACCATCGTGCTAAGGCTTGGTTGGGGAGGAGAAAAGGGAATGGTTTATTTTTTTGTCTCTCAGCCCATTTCCAAAAATCAATGCATTGGCTATTGTATCATCGGGCGCAACTATGATTTTGATCAACCCGATACGGTGCTTCAACAATTTGAAGATACCATCTTCGGCCAGGACCAACGTATAGTTGAATCTCAAAGACCTGAACAAGTGCCGTTTGATCTGGCCGATGAATTACACCTGAAGTTTGATGCCGTTGCTATCGCCTATCGGAAAGCAATGCGAGACCAGGGCTTAGACATATCGTAAAATAAGTTTATGGAATGGGTGAAAATATTTTCTGATTCGAAAACTGCCTCCGAACGGCTGGTGGAAAATAAGCCACAGTTGCTGATCGTTCACGGAAAAAGAATTTGCCTGGTGAAAAGAGAAAATCAATTATATGCTGTAAGCGATACCTGCTCGCACAATGGTGAATCATTGAGTAAGGGGTTGGTAAATTTTGCCGGTGATGTTGTTTGCCCATGGCATGGACATCAGTTCAATCTGAAAACAGGCCGTGAGTACCAGGAGCGATCAGCTGATTTAGTCACCTACCCAATTCGAGAAGAAACAGATGGGTTGTATATTGGGCTCTGAATAATTACAATAGGTTAATTGTTTTTCCGTTTACAGTACCACATGAACATTTTAAAAATAAAGGCGTTCCTTCTTCTGATTTTTATTAGTGTGCACGCAATTGCACAACCTGCTAGTGAAAAGGATGCCGTACTAAGCAGTCTCAATTATGTAGATGTGGTGCCTGATGGATTGTTAAGCAAACGCGCCATTGTTCTTTATGATGAATCTGTTACTAAAAAAGAACTGGAGGAAACCCAAAAAGCATTTCAACAAACAGGGATTGATGCGGTGGCATATGTTGTTACGGATCACGTACTGGCTGGACCTGATCCGTTGAGAGCTTTTTCTACTTACCTAACCACTCGTGCTATCGACTTTCTGATTTTCTTCGAGAAGAAAAAAGATTATGCGCTCACTTTCGTGCGATATAACAATACTAAAAACCTGGTCGACAATTCTGCGGCTGCGTGGAGGCAGAAGAATAGTTCACTGACAGAAATGCTGACAACTATTTTTCGATTTGCCATCAGCAATCAGAAAAAACAAAACCTCCTCGTGAATGATTATCCGGAAACCGATGTAACGTTGAAATATTTTACCGGCAGGCGGAACGAGACCTTTACATCGGATGTCGTATCCTTTAAAGTGGCTGTTGCAAAATGGGGTGATGAAAAGGCGGATGCTGAGTTGGAAAAAATTCTGAAGGAACATTTTCCTGTGAAATACGAGTTGGTTAATCCACAGATGGAGGAACGCGAGTTAAGCAACAGGGGATTCAGAACGGTATTACGTTTTGTGCATACACCCGGAAATATGGCTAAAGAGATTTTAGGCTATGATCTTTCGCAATTAGCGAATTCGTTAAGTACTATTTATTTCGTAAACGGAGAGGCGGACGTGAAGACCATTCCGGCCAATCAAACCGTTTATAAATTTTATGTGAAACACCTAGAATACGGAAACATCTTTATGGGCAAAGGCTGGGATGCTGATATCACCTGGCAGGAAGCCTTGAAAAATCATCTGCAAGCGATGAGAGAAGCGCTTAAGTTTTAGACCTGTTATCCATAATACTGACTAAAAACTAATTAATAATACGCTTGAAGAAAATTAAGTTAGTTGATGCAAAGACAACCCCAACAGCCACGCAATTTATACACAAACTTTACACTTATCAGTCGGATGCAGAGTTGAAAAAAATTCAACGCTATTTCAAATCGCAAGCCGGTGAGTATGCAGAAGGTGATAAGTTTATAGGCGTTAGGATGGGTAAGGTGTTTGCCCTCGCCAAAGAGTTCATGGAAATGGAACCGGGTGAAATTGAAAAACTTTTGGAGAGCGCTATTCACGAAGTGAGGACAGGTGCCGTGAGCATTATGGATTTTCAGGCACGGTCAAAGAAAATTTCAGATTCCAGAAGGAAAGAACTTTTTGACCTCTATCTAAAAAGGCACGATAGAATTAATAACTGGGATCTTGTCGATCGAAGTGCTCCTTATGTGGTAGGTGGTTATTTGTTTGATAAGCCAAGAAAAATATTATACCGCCTTGCCAAATCAAAAAACATGTGGGAACGCAGAACGGCTATCGTAAGTACTTTCTATTTCATCCGGCAAGGAGAGGTGACAGACACTTTTAAAATAGCCGAACAATTAATAAAAGATAAAGAAGATCTGATCCATAAAGCAGCCGGTGGTTGGCTACGCGCTGCCGGTGCGAAAGACAAACAACAACTAATTTCCTTTCTTGATAAGCATGCGCACAAAATGCCTCGAACAATGCTGCGCTATTCGATTGAACATTTTGACAAAAAGGGAAGGGCGTCTTATCTCAACAAAAAATGAGAGCGCTTATTTGTTTCGCTTGCTGATAAGCAAGGCAACAAAAATCAATAATGCCAGCCAAACAAATCCATTGTGGTGAGACCCGGAAAATCCAAATGGAAAACCACAGGACCAATCGCCCCAACCGAAGAGCAATTTAAAAGGAAGCGTAATCAATGCGAATATTCCGCCCAACATTGCACCTAGCAAACCAAAGGTGATACCGAATATTCCCCCGATCAATCCGATGATCAATCCTCCAATGGCAATCCAGAATGGAAAGGTGATGATCAGGATTAGTGCGATCAACAACGGTGAAGTAGAAGATGAGTTTTTGGTTGCCATAGTATTGGGATTTTATAAATCTTTCAAAGGATGAAAAATTCAGAGCAAGAATCGTTCAGGATTTTCAATTGTTGAAAACCGGTATAAAATCAAGGGTTTTAACTTCATGTTTGTTCAGAACTGTATAAATCTGAACAAGACTATTTGCAAAAATGAACACTAGCTGCGCTTGCGGTAGGTCCAAACTGCGAGACCATTGAGCACTAATCCAAACAACAGTACTTTCACCAAATGATAGCGGATATCATAAAGTGTACTGCCCTTAAGCACCACCATGCGCATCACTTCAATGAAATAGGATACCGGGTTGAACTTTGTAAAAATCTGTGCCCATAGCGGCATGCTGTCAATAGATGTGTATAATCCTCCCAGCAAAATGAAAACCATCATCATGAAGAAAGAGAGTAACATGGCTTGTTGTTGTGTATGAGCGAGTGTTGACATCAGCAAGCCAAGCCCTAAAATCGAAATAAGATATACCCCCGCAAATATATAAATCGTGAGCACACTGCCGACTGGCACTATGCCATAGGCAATCCATGAAATCAGAAGGCCAATGGTAAGGATCACCAAACCCAACACCCAAAACGGAATAAGCTTGCCCAGTATAAACTGATATTTGCGAATGGGTGTAACGTTGATCTGTTCAATCGTACCGATCTCTTTTTCCTTGACAATATTCAGCGCTGATAAGAATGCGCCTACCATCGTTACCAGAATTACCAGAATGCCAGGCACCATGAAATAACGATAATTCATCAATGGATTAAACCAGTTGATGGATGCAATCTCAATCACAGGTTGAGTATTTTGCCGCGGTAGCTGAAACCACTCTAATCGCACTTCATTATTAAAATCAGAAATAATGCTTCGTAGGTAAGCCCCACCTAAATTAGCCTTCACGCCATTGATGGCATTAATGGCTAAAAATAAATTTACCTCATCTTCACGAATCAAATCCGCTTCGAATGAGGATGGTATTTGTAGTATCAGATCCGCTTCATCATGTTCTACGTAGTTCAGCGCCTTCTCATAGGAGTCAGTGTAGTCGACCAGGGTGAAGTAGTCGGTAGAAGTAATTTTGCGAATCAGTTTCTGCGAATAGCTGGAGTGATCATAATCTACAACACAGATGTTCACATTTTTCACTTCGTAATCTGCCGCCAACGGCATGAGCAGCAATTGCACGGAGGGCATTATGAACATCATCCGCAATATGGCCGGGTTGCGAAATACTTGCCGGAATTCTTTCTCCAGTAAAATCAGCAGGGCTCTCATTCCAGTCGCGTTTTAAATTTTCTGATACTAACCACCATAAAGAATACGGTCATTCCTATGAGGATGATTGTTTCTTTCCAAACATGTTCAAACCCAACGCCTTTGATCATGATGTTCTTCACGATCGTAAAGAACCATTTGGCTGGCACTATATTCGAGATCACTTGTAGCGGCCAAGGCATATTCTCTATAGGGAACATGAACCCACTCAGCATGATCGTAGGAAGAAATAAACCCATCAATGAAATCAGCATGGCAATTTGTTGCGAGTCTGCAGCAGAAGAAATGAGCAGACCCAATGCCAATACTGTAATGGTAAATAACAAACACTCGGCAACCAGCAATATGAGACTTCCCTGAATAGGTACCTCCAGCACAAACACACTCAGCAGTAAAATGCTGGCAATGTTCACGGCCGATAAAATGAAGTATGGAACCATCTTGGCAATCACTACGCGAATGGGCACAATGGGTGATACCAGAATCACTTCCATCGTTCCCATTTCTTTTTCACGAACAATAGAAATCGAAGTCATCATCGCACATACCAGCATCAAGACCATCGCCATTACACCAGGCACAAAATTGTAGGACCCCTTTAGTTGCGGATTATAAAGCATGCGCAACTCCGTGTTAATCGAATAAGGAAACTTAGGCTGATTGCGCAAATTACTTTGGTAATCCATAATCACCGCAGAAGCATAATTGATTAAGGTGTTGGCGGTGTTGGGATCGGTAGCATCGCCAATCAACTGAACTTGTGCCGCGTTATTATGGAGAAGTTGCTCCTGAAATTTGGCAGGAAAGACAACGGCCAATTTTATCGTGCCTGCCTGAAAGGAAGACTCCAGTTTTGAATTTGAAGGAATGTTTTCAACAATATCAAAATAACGGCTGGCCTCGAGTTGATGAATAATGGCCTGGGTGGTTTCGTCCTTTGAGTGATCGAGAATGCCAATACGGGTGTTCTTCACTTCGTTGGTGAGCGCAAACCCAAAAATCAAAATTTGCATCAAGGGCATCCCAAATAATATTAGCATCGTCCGCTGGTCACGCCACACGTGCAGGAACTCTTTGCGAATGAAAAACAGAAATTGCTTCATTTATTTCGTTGTTGGTTACTGGTTGTCGGTTGTTCGTCCTTCCATATTAAATAACGAACAACCAACAACGAATAACGATTCTTAATCGTCCCCTCTCTTTGCTCCTCTCGCTAATTGCAAAAACACTTCACCCATATCGTTAGCTGCGTACTTTGCTTTTAATTCATCGGGTGTACCCAACGCTTCAACTTGTCCATCTACCATAATGGAAACGCGATTGCAGTATTCGGCTTCATCCATGTAATGAGTCGTCACAAACACCGTAGTGCCACGATGTGCCGCTTCAAAAATCATGGTCCAGAATTCGCGCCTTGTGATAGGATCAACTCCACCGGTTGGTTCATCGAGAAAAACAATTTTCGGATCGTGGATCATTGCCACTGAGAAAGAGAGTTTTTGTTTAAATCCCAATGGCAGTGATTTCACGAGAGTATTAACCTTATCCTCCAGTTTTAGTGTAGCTACCAAATGTTCCGTCTTCGATTTGATGGTGGCATTATCCAATCCATAAATCCCTCCATAGAATCGAATATTTTCACGTATCGTCAGGTCTTCATACAAGGAAAACTTCTGACTCATATAGCCGATGCTCTTCTTGATTTTCTCTGCATTCTTGTAGAGGTCATATCCCGCTACGGTTGCTTCTCCGCTGGTGGGCATCGATAAGCCACATAACATGCGCATCGCTGTAGTTTTGCCTGCGCCATTCGCACCCAGAAAGCCAAAGATTTCACCTTGTTCCACATCAAAGGTGATGTGATCCACAGCAGTGAATGAACCGAACCGCTTGGTAAGCTTTTGAACGGATATGGCTTTTTCATTTATCATGACCGCTGATTCATTAAAGCCATAAAACTATCTTCAATACCAGGCTTTATTTTGTTAAAGCTTACTTGTTTATGCCCAAGCTCTGATAATTTTCTTTCTACTTCGTCTTTCTCTTCTTCGCTATGAAAGACCACGTGGTGTTCCTGGCCGAAAGGAAAGCAGGATTTTATTTCTTTCATCTCCTTCAGCTGCAGCAGCAACTGATACATATTATCACCGCGCACTGACCAGATCGGATCTTTATACTTTCTGTTTATATCGTCCGGTGTATCGATGTCAAGAATCCTTCCTTCCTGGATAAGGGCCACACGATCGCACAAACTCGCTTCATCCATATAAGGCGTTGAAACCAGAATAGTGATATTCTGCTTTTGAAGATTTCTCAATAGTTCCCAAAACTCTTTTCGTGAAACGGCATCTACTCCGGTCGTGGGTTCGTCCAAAAACAATACAGATGGCCGATGGATAAGCGCACAACTCAATGCCAGTTTCTGTTTCATCCCGCCAGATAGCGCTCCTGCTTTTCGGGTCTTGAATTTTTCGATTTGCACATAAATATCTTTCACTAAATCATAGTTCTCCTCAATTGAAGTGTTAAATAATGTGGCGAAAAAGGAAAGGTTCTCTTCTACAGTCAGGTCATGATACAATGAAAAACGACCCGGCATATATCCAACCCGATTTCGTATGGCTTTGTAGTCGTTCACCACATCGAATCCATCTACCGAAGCTGAGCCGCTATCTGCAATCATTAACGTTGTGAGTATTCTGAATAACGTTGTTTTACCCGCACCATCCGGACCAATTAATCCAAACAACTCACCACGGTTTACCGCAAAGGAAATATCGTGGAGTGCCGTCACCACTGACTTGTCCGCCTTGAAGGTCTTCTTTATGTTTTTTATTTCAACAGCGATCATTTCGTTATTGGTTGATCGTTGTTAGTTGCTGGTAAATCTGCTATAATCGAACAATAAAGAACCAGCAACGAACAACTAGAATTTAACTTCTCCATACATCCCCAACTTCAAATACCCGTCATTCTTCACGTTGATTTTCATGGCATAAACGAGATTGGCGCGCTCATCCTTCGTTTGAATCGTTTTGGGTGTGAATTCTGCTTTGTCAGATACCCAACTAATCGTACCTGCGTATTCTTTGTATCCATCATCAGGTGCATCCACCAGCACTTTCACCTGCTGGCCTAATTTTGTTTGTGATAACTGACTTCCAGAAATGTAAGCCCGTAGAATAACCGTATTCAGATCTGCTAGCTTATAGAGTGCTTTGCCGGGCATCGTCATTTCATTTTGCATCGCATACTTGGCGAGGATCGTTCCACTGATCGGATTAATAATTTTACAACGCTGAAGTTGATCTTGTACAATGGCCAACTGAATATTAATCGCATTACTTTGTTCGTTTAGTGTTGTAGTGGTGGTACTAAGACTGTTTTGTTGAGCCGCAAGTCTCGCTTCAAGCACAGCTAATTTTGAATTGATATCGTCCAGTTGTTTCTGAGAGGCCACTTCACCTTTAACCAGATTCTCTATTCGTTTCTTTTCCAGGAGAACATTTTCGATTTCTCTTTTGGTGGCTTCAATCTGTGTGCGGGTATCTGGCCGACCGGCTAATACGGCCTTTTGATTTTCCCGCAATTGAAGTTTTGACAAGTGTAATTGCACACTGTCGATATAACCTATTTGCTTGCCCTGCATTATTTCCTGCCCTTCTTCGAGGTTGAAGGCAAGAATTTTGCCTGATGCTTCTGCGGAAACAATTACTTCGTTCGCCTCAAACGTACCGGTGGCATCAAATTCATTTTTATTATTGTTGCAGGAAACAAGGGTTAATCCCAAAAGTGTCATTGCAATTAAAATTCTGTTGTGGTTCAGCATATGTATCAGATTAATTTCCTGAGGTTGTTTTATAGTCGTAGGCACTCATCAATAACTGGATTTCATGTATAGCACGATTAGCAAATGCGTCACTTTCGCCATTGGTGGCCGTCAACAAATCGTTCATGGTGCAGAAGCCATTCTGATATTTTGCTTCATACCCTTTTTTGATGCTGGATTTCAGCTTAACGATTTCGTCATCTTTCAATAAGACATTCTTCTGTTTTTCAATATCACTTCGCTCCTGGGTAAGCTGAAGGTTGGTGTTGAACAAAAAGGTCTCCTGCTGATTGTTTATTCTATCCAGATTTATTTTTGAAAGTTCACGATTGTTTGAGTTGGTGTATAGACTACGGGTATTCCATGATACGCTCAATCCCGCAATTGCTAATGAGTTCAGCTTTTCTGTGCCAAAAGCAACGCCTGGCTGGATCATGATTCCGGCACCCAGCAATCCCACTTTTGGCATATTACCCACCTTTATCATCTTGTCTTGCGACTCAACTTGCTTGCGTTGATATTGATATAAACTAAGCTCAGGCCGGATGATGGTAGTGCTCTCATTGAAGGTCAGGATTTCCGGTTTAACAAGTTGAATATTGCCATCCGGAGGTATCCCCATCATTAAGGCGAGCATGGTTGAGTATCCCTGGCGTGCATAAACGAGTTCCGCGAGTCGCTGCTCTGCTTTCAGGATTTCAACTTTTACTTCATCTACATCCATGGAATAGGCAAGGCCATTTTCGTTGGATAGTTTAACTGCTTTTATATTGCGATTCAGATTTTCGGTGAGCAGGTTGAGCAGGTTACGTTGTTCATCAAGAAGAAGTACACTGAAGAAAAGCTGATTGACCCTTTCTATTACCGCATGTAAGGCAACATCCACATTGGCTTTGTCAACTTCTCCGGAAGCTCCGGCAATTTCCTTCTGAGCGCGAGTAGCTCCGCCATCCCATATTGTTTGATTGAGCTGACCAATTCCAATAAACTGGACCTTATCATTTGATTCAGCACCTGGAATGAAAGAGGGCAGACCTTTAATAATATAGCCTCCTATTCCGGTTACATTGAATTGCGGGAGATATGCTTTGCTCGCATTGGAGATCGTGAACTCTGTTGATTTCTTAATCAAATCATATTGCTTCACCAGCGGATAATTGGCGCGGGCTTTTGCCTGGCAATTCTCTAAACCATAGGGTTGTGAAAGAAGCGATCCTGCATATAAAAGAGGAATCACGACAACTAACTTGTATACAATCGAACGCATACTTATTTTTTTATACCGTTAATGATTAATTCACTCACTTCTTTTTTGCGTTGCTCCATCATGTCAAGAAAGTCGCTGTCGTCCTTCTGCATCATCGTTTGCACGATCGACTTTGCCACAAAAGGATAGATGCACAATGACATGACATGGAGCAGAAGCTGCTTCGCTTCAATTGGCTTTATAATCCCCTGGTTGACTTCTTTTTGAGTTAGTTCCTGAAACGAGGAGATGAGGAGACGCGGATTGAGGCCAATTTTCTGGCCATGCTCTAGCAATCGCTCAGGATGTTGGGCAATTTCTGTGATGATAAAACGAGCCAGGTCGGGATGCTTGATCAGGGTGTTGATTTCATGCTCCACCATGCGTCTGATTTTCTCAAAAAGAGTGAGGTTGTCTGAATCGAAGATAACAAACAGGCCCATGAAAAATTCTTTGAACCGCGTTGCAAAGATGAGATCGAACATGGTTTGCTTATCGCGATAATAATAGTGCAACAAAGCCCGGTTAATACCTGCCTCTTTGGCAATGTCCTCCATCCGGGCTGCCGCAAAACCCCTGCGGGTAAATACCTTCATGGCCGCATTCAAAATTCGCTCTTCCGTTGCCTCCTTGGTTTCCGCCTCCATAATTAACAATATTGTTTAACAAATATGTAAAACTATACGGATAGTTCAAATCAATGGTTGCATTGGACTTCAATTCTTCCCAAAAACATCAAAAAAGTGGCAAAAAGCAGCATTCGGTGATATACTTTTCCAAACCTTTTATATTTGCGCCAAAATTTATTTTGGTCAATAGCGGTTTAAAATGAAATGGGAGAACATGACGCGGTGGTTAATATTCCTTTTAGTAGTCAGTACAACGGCATTTAGTCAACAGATTATCCATGGGAGTGTAGTGGATAAAGAAACTGGCAGCCCTGTTCCATTTGCTTCCGTAGGTATTGTCGGAAAATCCCAAGGAACAAGCACCAACCTCGATGGGCAATTTTCAATTGCTGTTTCTGGTGCTGTTATGATAAAAATTACGTGCATTGGGTACGTGTCCGTGACTATAAACTCATCCGATAACATTCATCTGATTCAGCTTGCCCCTGATATTACCCAACTCAATGAAGTGATTATAACCAATAAAGTGTTGAATCCACGGGCCATTGTCCGAAAAGCCTTCTCCAACATTTCAAGAAACTACTCCAGGGAAGATTTCCTTCAAAAATTCTTCTACCGCCATTATTGCAAGGATGACTTTGCTTATGGTCGTCTGATAGAAGCTTCTGTTGATATTTTGAAGCACCAGGGATATCGCAACCTACGCAAATCCGCTGGCGATAGAGAGGAAATCCGCATCACCCAACTTAGAAGGAGTCTCGATAATACAATTATGGCTCAAGGTCACGAACCCATTTCGGTGGAGAATATTTTACAAGCCGATATTGCCGGTTTTCAAACCTCAGAAAAAAGTATGCACTTAGGATTTTATGACGAAGCCAGTAATCTGAAAACAGATTTTGAAAATTATATCTATACCGTGGAGGGGATCACCATGTATGATGGAAAGGAAGTATATAAGATAAACTATACCTATAAAGAAGATTCCATTCTTATGACCTCCGGATATATGCCTGCACCTAAAGCCACCGGATCATTATTTATCACCACGGATAGTTATGCTTTTCTTAAAACAGAGGATGTAAAATACTTTGGACCAAATATCATTACGACCTCCGCCTTTTACCGAAAATATGGTGACAAATATTATCCATACCATTTTATCCGTGCCGGAGAAAGCAATTTTCCCGATAATCATAATCATTCATTCCATATCGAATTGATGTCTGTAGAAATACAAAATCACCCCAAAGAAAAATTTGAAGGCCGCCAGCCAGGAAAATCAGAGCTGTTGAAAATACCCTATGATTCAGTTTTTTGGAGTACTCAAACCGTTTTGAAAACCACACCGCTCGAAGACAAAATCATTCATGATTTAGGAGGGGGAAGTTCCTTGAACAAGCAGTTTTACCGCTATCAGCAATACGAGTGGAGCACCTCAAATGGTAGAAAAAATGGCGTGGAAAAATTCAACTGGTTTAAAGAGGATAGCAAGGACAGGCGCATTCTTTATCTCTGTTTCTGGGGAAACAATTTCCAGCCCTACATAAAAGAACTGGAACAGATTAAGAAATTGAACAAGACATACAGAAACAAAATAACGTTTATCCTTCTTTCAGTGGATAGCGATGAAATGCGTTGGGAGCAAATTCAGAAGAAATACAATCTGTTCTCCGATGGCATCATCAATTATCGAATCGATGAAAAATCTGAATTAACCAGGCTTTATAAAATTAAAGAAACACCCACTTTTATTCTGATCTCAAAAGATGGTCGTGAAGTTGACCCTAAAGCCAAGCACCCGCTTGATGCTGCATTGGAAGACGATTTCAAGTCTTTATTGGAACAAGGCCTGATGCATTAATACTCCTAAACTTCAATTTAAGAGTGAAGCCAAAAAGATTCTCAATCAAGCCCTAATATCTTCCCGGTTCTCTCGCGTGTTTGCCTTATCAACTTCTCATCCTTCGAAAGATCCAATCCATACGAAGGAGCTATCTCCTTTAATTTTTGTTGCCACACAGGAGATTTACTTTCTTCCTTAAAGCAGCGAGGAATTATACCAAACATGACGGCCGCTGCCGTTGACGCCCCTGGTGATGCTCCTAACAAGGCCGCGACACTTCCATCGGCCGCTACAACTGCTTCCGTTCCAAATTCCAAAACACCACCTTGCTCTTCATGTTTTTTAATTACCTGCACCCGCTGGCCAGCATCTTTCAGTTCCCAATCTTCAAGCTTTGCAAAGGGTACATATTCACGCAGTGCCTCCACACGATCTTCATGTGTTAGACGAACTTGTTCAATGAGATATTTAGTGAGAGGAACGTTTCGCAATCCTGCCGCAATCATTGGCTTAATATTGTCGAACGTAATTGATTTGGCCAGGTCAAGGTGAGATCCTCCCTTCAAAAATTTGGTTGAAAATCCTGCAAACGGACCGAACAGCAATTCCTTCTTTCCGCCAATCCTGCGCGTGTCCACGTGCGGCACCGACATGGGTGGTGCACCTACACTTGCCCTGCCATACACTTTTGCATAATGCTGATTGATGAGTTCTTCATTCTTGCACTTCAGCCATAAACCGCTGACCGGAAAGCCACCGTATCCATCACGCTCTTTGATCTCTGCTTTCTTTAGCAAGCTAAGCGTTGCGCCACCTGCTCCAAGAAATACAAAACGTGCCCGGCAATTTTCGGTTTGCTCGTGCAATAAGTTTTTCACAATCACTTTCCATCCTCCTTTGCTGTGCGGGTCGATGTCTAGTGTTTCTGAATTATAGTGCATAGTAACGCCCGGCATCTTTTCGAGTTTTTTGAAGATCGACCTCGTCAACTCTCCGAAATTTACATCGGTGCCCATCCCAACCCGTGTGGCTGCTATTGGATAACCGACCTGACGATCACGCATAATCAAAGGGGCCCATTCTTTAATACGCTCGGGATCCTCTGAATAAATCATATCGCTGAAAAGTGGATTTGCTTTCAACAATTGAAAACGTTTCTTCAAATAGGCAACATTGTTCTCGCCCCATACAAAACTCATATGCGGCACTTTTGAGATAAACGAAGTGGGGCTTGATATATACCCTTTCTCCACCAGGAAAGACCAGAACTCTTTCGATACTTCAAACGCTTCGCATATTTTAATTGCTTTGCTAATATCTATTGAGCCATCCTGTTTTTCAGGAGTGTAGTTTAATTCGCAAAATGCAGCGTGGCCGGTGCCGGCATTATTCCAGGCATCAGAACTTTCCATGCCTGCTTCATCAAGTCGTTCAAAAATCTGTATGGTAAGATCGGGATTGAGTTCTTTTAAAATCACTGCCAGCGTTGCGCTCATGATTCCAGCTCCAATGAGTGCTACTTCGGTTTCATGGATCAGGGGCTTTATTGATCTGGTTGATTTTTTTGTTCTGTTCATTGTCATTCAAAATAATGTTCAAGTTAAAATACTTAACCCGCCACTGCAAATGGGAATGTCAGGAGCTAGATTATTGATAGTACCTAAACGCCAAAACCCGGAATTGCTCCCGGGCTTTGCAATGAATTGTGAGGCGTATCCCACGGATTGAGTATTTATCTACCCTTAAGTCTTATGGCTGCTATTAAAATGGGTACTCCCCTTTCTCAATCACATGATTCGCAACTTTTCTCCTGGCTTCTTTCAAATTGTATGCATCGATCTTGGTAAAGCGCTTTAGTCCCAGCATCATGAAACGCAACTCATCACCCTCTGCAAAAGCATAAATGGCTTCCCTGGCTGCGGATGCTGCCTTTTCAATTGCACGATGTAAATAAATAATCGCCATTTCCTTTTCTATAACGCAGGCCTTTTCTCCGCGCAGACCAATCAATTTTTCCACGCGAAGAAGTGTGGATTCAGCTACATACCCTTCAATAAGCATATCGGCAAGATGCATCAGCACTTCCTGTTCTTCAGAAAGTTTCATCATGAACTTCTGCACGGCTGCACCGGAAACCATGAGGCCTGCTTTCTTCATATTGCGTAATGCTCTTTTTTCCTTAGCAAATAAGGCGGTGTCATCCGTTGCGCCAAAATCCGGTATCGCCATC
Organism: Cyclobacteriaceae bacterium; assembly: GCA_043774805.1. GTDB lineage: Bacteria > Bacteroidota > Bacteroidia > Cytophagales > Cyclobacteriaceae > ELB16-189. Next base: position 101,538 of record JAYVTB010000080.1, read on the forward strand.
AATTCCTTTTGAACGGCCATGGCGGGGTTCATCAGATCCAGCGTTCCCTTCATCGCACGCTTCATTAACATATCGATGGTCAATATGCGATTGATTTCATTCGTGCCTTCAAAGATTCGGTTGATACGCGCATCGCGATAAGCACGATCCATCGGGCCTTCTGCCGAGAAACCCATACCACCATAAATCTGCACACCTTCATCCACCACGTAATCCAATACTTCTGATCCATGGACTTTCAGAATGGCACATTCAATGGCGTATTCTTCCAATGATTTCAGTCTTGCTTTGCCTGGCTCCATACCACCAGCAACCAATACATCGTAAGCATCATCAATATTTTGACCGGCACGATAATGCGCGGATTCAGATGCAAACACCTGGGTAGTCATTTCAGCAATTTTGTGCTTGATCGCCCCAAAGTTTGCAATGGATGTTCCAAACTGTTTGCGCTCTTTTGCATAATTCACCGCTGAGGAGATCGTGGCTTTACTACCACCAACAGCGCCCGACCCTAATTTTATGCGACCGATGTTCAACACGTTTACCGCGATCTTAAAACCGTTTTCACGTTCTGAAAGCATATTCTCTACCGGCACTTTGCAGTCGTTAAAAAATATCTGGCGCGTTGAAGATCCCTTAATCCCCATCTTACGCTCTTCTTCATTCATGGTGATGCCACCAAATGATTTCTCCACGATGAATGCCGTGAGGTTCTTATCATTATCAATTTTTGCAAACACGATGAATACATCTGCAAAACCACCATTGGTGATCCACATCTTCTGTCCGGTGATGAGGTAATGCTTTCCATCAGCAGTAAGCGTTGCTTTTGTTTTTCCTGAGTTGGCATCCGACCCAGAGTCGGGTTCCGTTAAACAGTAGGAAGCTTTCCATTCACCGGTAGCTAATTTTGGAACATACTTCTTCTTCTGCTCTTCCGTGCCATAATACAAAATTGGCAAGGTGCCAATTCCGGTGTGGGCGCCATAGGCCACCGCAAATGAGTGACTTGAGCCTAACACTTCAGCTACCAGCATGGTGGTATTGAATGACATTCCAAATCCTCCTAACTCTACCGGCACTGATGTTCCAAGTATTCCCAGCTCTCCTGCTTTATCCAGCAATGAAGGCATGAGTTTAGGATCTTTCAGGGAATCAATTTCATCTAACCGACTACTGATCTCCTGTTTAATAAAATCACGACACGTTTGTGCGATCATTTTTTGCTCTTCACTCCATTCCTCGGGTATGAAAATCTCGCTTGCCTCTGTTTCACGAATGAGAAACTCTCCCCCTTTGATTGCTTGTTTAGTCTTTGTTGCTGCTTCCATATTCTTCTATTATTTCGTTGATCGTTGTTAGTTGTTGGATTGTTTTTGATAATAATTGATAAACCCGTTCAAAAGTTTTTTACAACGTGTTATCTGTTCTGTTACACTTATCAATTACTGCTCCGAAATATATTCTAAATCACACCCTACAATTATCTGTGTCTCCAATTCGTAAAGTGAGGCTCGGGCTATAAAAAAGAATTGTATTGAATCCTTAGAATGATTACGCCCGCACCCTTCTGCACTGTTGGAGAGTATTGATATTACTGCTCGCCTTATTTGATTGGTTAGTCCAAACAGTTCTTCTCTTGGAAATTTTTTTGTTACCTGATAAATCGTCTTTACCAGAATACGAGTCTGTTGCCAAACATCTAAATCCTTATATGTAACGATTACTCCCATTCGAATAACGAATAACCAATAACAAACAACTAATTCAACAGTTCATAAATCCCCGCCACACCCTGTCCTCCACCTACACAGGCTGTCACCATTCCATACTTCTTTTTCTGTCTCCTGAGTTCGTTGAAGAGTTGCACGGATAAGCGAGCACCGGACGAGCCAAGTGGATGACCAACGGCAATAGCACCACCGTTCACATTAAGCTTAGCGCGATCAATGCCAAGTTCTTTTACTACGGCAAGTGATTGTGCCGCGAAAGCCTCGTTAAGTTCAATCAGGTCGATGTCGTTGAGATTCATGTTGGCAAGCTTCAATGCTTTTGGTATAGCCGCTACCGGACCAATACCCATGATACGAGGATCAACTCCGGCTGTCGCATAACTCACCATGCGCGCAATGGGTTTGAGGTTTAATTGTTTCACCATGCGCTCACTCATTACCGCTACAAATGCTGCACCATCCGAAGTTTGCGATGAGTTACCTGCTGTTACGGTGCCGCCTACTGCAAATACGGGTTTCAGTTTTGCCAGACCTTCTACCGTGGTGTCTGTTCGGATACCTTCATCCATCGCCACGACAAACTCACGGGTCTTCTTTTTCATATTTTCATCTACATACGTTTCCTTAACGGTGATGGGAACGACTTCATCTTTGAATTTCCCTTCCTTCCAGGCTGCGGCTGCTTTCATGTGCGATTCATAAGAAAACTGATCCTGCTCTTCGCGCGTGATTTTGAATTGCTTTGAAACTTCTTCTGCGGTTAATCCCATGCTGGTATAGTAGGTAGGATTTTCTTTTGCGATGGTATAATTCAGAGCAGTCTTAAAACCCATTACTGGCACGAGTGACATTGACTCTGTTCCTCCGGCAATAATTACATCGGCCATTCCGGCTTGAATTCTTTGACTCGCAATGGCGATGGTTTCAACACCTGACCCGCAATAACGATTCACGATCATTCCCGGTGTGTCAATCCCGAGAGCAAGCAATGAAATCATGCGCCCCATCTGCATGCCTTGTTCTGCTTCCGGCACGGCATTACCAACAATCAGGTCATCGACCATTTTGTTTTCAAGTCCTGGAATTGACTTTACCAGATGCTTGATTACCTCCGAAGCCAGATCATCAGGCCGGGTGAAACGAAAACCACCTTTTTTTGCTTTTCCAACTCCTGTTCTGAAACCCGCTACTATGTATGCGTCCATGTTAGTTATGTTTTAATTCTCAGTTTATTTAAAGTAGGCAATAGGCAAATGCAGTAGGCAATTGTTAATACTCTATCTTTTCTTTTTGTCTTACATATTTTTCAGGATATTCCACCATGTGGTTAAGCATCCGACCAACTTCTTCTGCTTTGTTGAGCAACTCTCTATAAACGGTTTCATCCATATAGTTACATGCCAGAGTAAAATCAAGCCAGGCTTGTGTTTCACTATTCTCCATGTCCGCATCTGAGGATTTGCTCACGAAGTAGGCTTGATAATTTCTTTTTCTATACGCTTCAGCAATGCAACTGCAAACGCCACGAGAGGATCTACGAATCTGATCTGTCAGAGAATACTTTTCTTCTTTTGGAAATTGTTTTGATAATTCAAATATTTCCATCGCCAGCTCAAATGCCTTCTTATAAACCGTCAAGTCCCTAAAACTTTGATTCGCATTCATAATCTTTAGTGTTCTTGCCTATTGCTATTTGCCCATTGCCTACTTAGTTTCGTAAAGGCTTCCCTCCCGTCAATATCGCCTGAATTCTCTCCAGGGTTTTCTTTTCACCTGTCAGCGACAAGAAGGCTTCGCGCTCGAGATCCAATAAATATTGTTCACTTACTTCCTGCGGATAGCTGAGGTCGCCACCACACATGATGTTGGCAATCCATTTAGCTACTTTGGCATCGTGTTCAGAAATGTATCTCCCCATGAGCATACCTTGCACTCCTGCCAGGAAAAGAGCCTGACCTGATTTACCCTGCACCTTAATATTCTTTGCCTGCTGTGGCATGGTGTATCCCGCATTTACCAAATCAAGTACTGCTTTCTTTGCATCGGCAATCTGGCGGTCGCGGTTCATTGATACGCGATCTACTTTTTTAAGGATGCCTAGCTCACGCGCTTCCTCGGCAGAAGTTGCCACCTTGGCTGTCGCGATAGTCATGAAGGCATTTTGCAATGCATTCAATTCCACATCTCCTTCTTCCATGGCATCACTAACGCGTTTGGTGAATTCTTTGGTTCCTCCTCCGCCTGGAATCAGCCCTACGCCTACTTCAACTAACCCTACATAGGTTTCTGCTGCTGCTTGCGCAATATCTGCATGCAAAGTCATCTCACAACCTCCCCCCAACGTGCGTCCTTGTGGACAAACCACAACAGGAATGGAAGAGTAACGTAAGCGCATTACAGATTGCTGAAAAGCCTTGATCATGAAATCGATCTCGTCATAGTCCTGCTCAATTGCATACATGAACACTAATCCAAGATTGGCGCCAAGTGAAAAATCAGGACCTTGATGACCGATAACCAATCCCCTGTAATCTTTTTCTGCCATGTCTATGGCTTTGTTCATTCCCTCAATCACAGCGCTACCCAATGTATAACTCTTCGAATGCCAGGAGAAATTGATCACACCATCACCCAGGTCAATGATTCTGGAATCTGCATTTTTCCAGATAATGTTATCGCTCTTGTTTTCCAGAATGATGAAGCTTTCCTTTCCTGAGATTGACTTATAAGATTTTGATGGGATGTCGTAATACTTTTTCTGACCCCCTTCTACTTTATAGAATGATTTGTTACCAGCCGCCAGCATGTCATACACCCATTGGTTAGGTTTATACCCTGCAGCCTCCATCAAAGGAATTGTATTATCAACGCTTACGGCATCCCATGTTTCAAAGGGACCAAGATCCCAACCAAAACCGCCACATACAGCATCATCTATTCTGAACAGTTCATCACTTATTTCGGGAATCCGGTTGGTTACGTATTGAAATAATCCAAAGAAACAATCGCGATAGAAGTCACCGGCTTTGTCTTTGCCGGCAAGCAACACTTTAAAGCGATCTTTTAAATTGTCGATCGTCTTGGTGGTTTCGAGAGTCGCAAATTTTGCTTTTGCTTTGGGTTTGTATTCAAATGTCTTCAAATCGAGTGTAAGAATCTCGGTTTCGCCTTTTGCATTTTTTGTTTTCTTGTAAAAACCCTGGCCGGTTTTATCTCCCAGCCACTTATTCTGCTCAAGTTTGGTTACCTCTTCACCCAGTTTAAACATCTCGCGGCCTTCGTCATTCACAAGGCCTGCATATAAGTTGTTAGCTACTTTTACCAACGTATCAAGGCCCACGACATCTGAGGTTCTGAAGGTGGCTGACTTTGGTCTGCCAATAACAGGCCCGGTAAGTTTATCAATTTCATCCACGTTGAGATCAAACTTGCGCATGGAGTCGATAACTTTCAGCAGGCCCCAAACACCAACGCGATTGCCGATGAAGGCAGGCGTATCCTTACAAAGAACGGTGGTCTTGCCTAAATAGAGATCGCCATAGTTCATCAGGAATTTGGTGATCTCGGGATCTGTCTTAGCGGTAGGAATGATCTCGAGTAATTTGAGATAACGAGGTGGGTTGAAGAAGTGCGTGCCCGCAAAGTGCTTTTGAAAATCTTCGCTTCTGCCTTCTGCCATTAAATGAATTGGAATGCCCGAAGTGTTGGACGTGATCAGCGTTCCAGGAGTTCTATATTTCTCTACTTCTTCATACACCTTCTTTTTAATGTCGAGATTTTCCACCACCACTTCAATCGTCCAATCATAGTTCTTGATTTTGGACATATCGTCTGTGAAGTTGCCAAGCGTGACGCGCGATGCGAATTTTTTGCTGAAGAGCGAAGCGGGATTGGCTTTCAGCGTAGCATCGAAAGCGCTGTTCACAATCCGGTTTTTAACAGCGGGATGATCTGGCGTGAGTCCTTTTTTCTTTTCCTCTTCAGTGAGTTCTTTTGGTGCGATATCAAGCAAGAGCACTTCTACACCGATGTTGGCGAAGTGACATGCGATTCGCGAACCCATGATACCTGATCCTAATACAGCTACTTTGCGAATGGTTCTATTCATATCGTTTTTAGTTGTTCGTTATTTGTTGTTGGCTGATGGCATCCGGGCAATGAACCGCCACCAACTAGCAACGATTCTATTGTAAAACTTTATCGTAGATTTTATTGTCGTCAATTAACTGGTTGATCTCCTGCACTACTTCAAAGAAAACGTTTAGTTTATTCATTGGAATTTCCTCTCGAACGACCTCATTAAACCGAAGCACTGTTTCCTTTGATTTTTCTTTGTGCTTCTTTCCTTCTTTGGTAAGAAAAATCCGCACCGAACGCTTATCTAACTTATCGGCTTTACGATAAACGAATCCTTTTTCCTCCATCGACTTTAACAAACGTGTTAAACTTCTGGCTTCAAGACCCATCATGGGAGCGATCTTTGTAGCGGGCGTTCCATCTTCCGAATGAATGTTTAATAAGGCAAACCCAATAGACATTGTGCCATTATATTTTGCTGCCTGCTGATTGTACATGCGGGCAATGCTGTGCCAGGCTGCTTTTATATTATAATCAATGGTTTCCTCGCGTTTCATTCAATACAATCGATAACGAAGGTAAAATAAAATGTTATGCATGCATACTAATTTCGGAAATTTTTCTCAGTCCGTGTTTACAAATCCCTTCATAACTAGCATAGGCAAAATGACAGACTCAAAGGAGCTGTGATCGTATTTATCTATGACGAGAGTGGATATGCTCACCACAACAATCGAATTACTATGGAGTGATATCAACACCGGTCGTTGGTTACGGTATCCTATATTGAAAAATCACAAGTAGTCAGTAAAATTCTATCTCATTTTGTTAAAAATCGACTGACGATTGGTAAGGGGAAATTTGCCTGGAAATCAGCTTATCACGATTTAGCCTAGAAAAGCTCGTTCATTTTCAGGCATTTGGTAACTCGTATTGCTGCCAGTCAGCAATTACATGACAAAGATCATATTGCTAGTTGTTCAACAGTCATGTGGCAGCAGTTCAAGCTGTCCTAACATTGTATCGCTTTAACAGCCAATAAACCAACAGCGATATGAAAACGAAAACCAAAAAAAATTGGGCGAAAACCTGGATTCAGGTATTGGTCTTACTGTCACTATTTACCTGCAGTTATGGTCAGACAAATTATAAACAAAGTGGCACTACCAACATCACCATTGCCGGCACCTCCACCATGCACGATTGGACGATGACTTCACAAGGGGCCAACTACATCGCCAGCTTTGAGATAAATGCCGATGGCACACCTTCCGCTCTTAACTCAGTAAGCGTTACTGTTCCTGCAGAAAGTTTAAAGAGCAAGGAAAAAGCAATGGACAAGAATGCCTATAACTCCTTAAAGACAGATAAGTATAGGGATATCACCTTCACGCTGACATCTGCCAAGGTTGTTCAAAAGACCCTTACCTGCACGGGTAATTTGACGATTGCCGGAACTACCAAGCCCTTTGAAGTGGATGTTGTGTACGAAGCAAAAAATGGTAACCTGATTTGCAAAGGATCCAGGAAAATAAAAATGACCGACTTCAAAGTGGATCCACCCACATTTATGTTTGGAGCTATAAAAACAGGAGATGAGATCACCATCACGTTTGATGTTACTCTTGCTCCAACTAAACTTTAAATACTAAACCTATTACAGATACTCAACTTAATTTTTAATTGTTATGAAAACGAGAATAGTTTCCCTAAAAAGTCTGATGATGACACTTGGGCTGCTTTTTGCAGGCGCTGTTGCTTTTGCGCAACAACCTGCAATTCAATACTTCAGAAGTTATGATAAACGTGGTATTAACATGTTCGAAACTTCAAAAGAAGACACTGTTAAATTCGATGGCTTTAAAGTTCGCTTTGGTGCCGGATTTACTCAAGGGTATCAAAATCTAAAACATGAAAATGGAGCAAAAGCGATATTGAGTTCTTCTACGACAGGAGCACCAACGCTCATAGAAACCTCTCCAGGTTCTGGTAGCTTTGTAAACCGCTCCACTGGGGTTGCTGTGTCTGGTGTAACTGCAAACCCAACTGTCTATGCAGGATACACTTATAATGGAAATGCCTACACTAACGGCAATGCATTATATGAAATGGGTGGTGGCTTCCCGCTTGCCATGGCAAACTTCAACATTGATGTGCAAATTGCAGACGGTGTTCGCCTTAACCTGGTGTCTTATATGTCATCCCACCACCACAATGAATTTTGGGTAAAAGGTGGCTACCTGCAAATTGACAAAGTAGGTTTCTTACACAGCGAATTCTTTGACAAAATTTGGAAAAATCTGACATTGAAAGTAGGGCACATGGAAGTTAATTATGGCGATGCTCACTTCCGCAGAAGCGATGGTGGAAATACCATGTGGAATCCCTGGATAGATAACAATATTATGGACGAATTCACAACAGAAATCGGTGGAGAATTATACTGGCACAAGAATGGCCTCATGATTATGGGCGCTTACACCGATGGAGAAATTCAAGGTAACATATTTAATCCTTCACAACCTAATATTTCAAAACGCAGCCCTTCTTTATACGGCAAAGTATCATTTGACAGAAATTTAAGTGAAGATCTACGCGTGCGCTTATCCGGATCAGCCATGACTACCAAGTCTTCTATAAGTAATACATTATTGGGTGGTGACCGCACTGGTTCTAACTATCAGTATGTAATGGAAGCCAACTACCCAACTCCTTCATTAACCGGTAATGCATTTTCGGGTCGTTTCAATCCTGGCTATGGTGATAACATCACTGCCTTCATGGTGAACCCATTCGTCAAATTCCACGGTCTTGAATTTTTTGGAACCTGGGAATATGCTTACGGGAAAAAAGCTATAGAAAATGGTGAAGGTTCAACTTATGGTAAGTTAGACAATCGTCAATCTCACCAAACTTCAGCCGAACTTTTGTATCGCTTCGGTAACAATGAAAATCTATATATAGGTGCCCGCTATCAGAAATTGACTTCTAACTTAGCATTTGGACAAACCGCTTCTAACCCTGGTACGCTCTACGCTGTATCTATCGACCGTACCTCCGTAGCGGCTGGTTGGTTTGTTACTCGCAACGTTTTGCTGAAAGGCGAATATGTAACTCAGAATTATAGTGGATATCCTGACACAGAAAGATTCTATAAAGGCAAATTTAATGGAGTGGTGATACAAGGTTCAATCGCTTTCTAACATAGGTTTATTAGGAACACTCCTCCGGCCGGCTCGTTGAGCCGGCCGGTTTTTTTATATTTGGTATCATTTTTATTGATCTCTAATGATGAGGCTGATTATTGGTCTTTTAATATTCTTACTCTCCTCCGCATTTCTTGTTAGTGATGCCACGCTTGTACATCGCTTTATTGTACTGCCCGCCAGCAAACTTTCAATAGACGGAAAAACCAATGTAAATTCCTTTACCTGCTCCATTGCCCAATATTATGGCACGGATACGTTGGTGCTTCACGAAGGTGGAAGAAATGTAAGGCCTGTCTTTGTAAAAGGTTCCGTAGAACTGGATGCTTCTACGTTTGATTGCGGAATGGCCATCATGACTTCTGATTTCAGGAAGACCATTAAATCTGACGTTTACCCCGCCATTATTATCGACTTCATTTCCTTCGAGCGTGCTCCAACCTATAAGCAAGGCGAAGAGAAGTTTAAAGGCATTTTAAAAATTTCATTAGCCGGAGCAACCAAATTATTTGAGGTGGATTGCTTCATTGAAACTCAGTCTAACGAACTCTTCCATTTAAAGGGAGGAAGGCAATTTACCTTTGCCGATTTTGGGCTGAAACCTCCCAGCCGTATGATGGGTACCATCAAAGTGAAGGAAAATTTAAATGTGAAGTTTCACCTGGTACTGAAGCTTGATTCAAACTAACCTTGTAGCCAGTTCAATTAATCATGCTCATTCTTTTTGCATAATCGGAATCCAGAACTCTTCCTCTGAGTTTGGATCGTCATTCTTATATTTCACGTCCATCAGTTCGAAATGAGGCCGGTGGTCTAGCACATAATCAGAAGCAGGAAGCCACGAAGAAAAAATATATTGAAACATTTCAGCACCGGCATTGGCCGCACCTCGATATAGGAAGACTGCATATTGACCTCCGGGCAAAGTCATCATCTCCATTCCAGACGGAACTGTGCTGAAATCGCTCACCTCCACACCCGCCCATTTATCAAATTCTTTTTCAGGGCTGAAATCCTGGAAATACAAAGGGTCGTAAATCTCAATCGAATACAACCCATTGTTGACAATATGATTGATTTCTTTTAGGTGTGGCATAAATGACCGCCATAATTCACCTGTTCGATTGCTAATCAATGACGTGATAATATGTTTCCCTACTATTTTTTTAGGGGGTAATAATTCAATTCCTGGAGTCATCTACTTTGCTTTCTTCAATACTGCCTTTGAATAGACAGTAAAATCCCTGCCGGGTTCGGCTAGCTCAAATGTTTCTGTAAATTCATTTTCACTTACCATGTGATACGTCTCTCTTGCACGAAATCCAATAGGAATGTTTTCAATGCTCTCCGTAACGAACACAATCGTTTTACCATCTGGCGAAATAGATTCCATTTTATACTGATTCACAAAACCTTCAATGTGAAATTGTCGCAATACAAATGTTTTCCTCATACGATCGTAGCTGATGAAGCCATGATCTTCATGCACTTCTCCCTGTGGGAAATTTTTTGATGGCGGATAGACGGATGTATTTTTTACTTCGATGTATCTTTTGTTGAGGGCAAACTCATAGCTTCTGGTATATTTTCCATGTCCTGGCTGACCTTCTGATTCTCCCCTCCATGAACCAATAAAACTCCTGAACGGCAGCCATAGACTATCCTGCCTGGTGAGTTGAGCCGATGAAAGTAAGGGCAAGAAAATAAAAATCAGTATCAGATAGAACACTGGTGCATCTGCCCTCAATTTCTTTCCGTCAATATACTTTTTCATGGCTGTAGCGATTTTTAAAATTAATTGAATTGTTTTAAAGATTCATGGCTTAGGTCCTCTATAAAATTTTCCTTGACACACAATTATAGTCTCCAATAAATTTTATCAACTAAATGAGAAGAGGCGAAGATATGTCTTTCGGTGATCCGATATTTTTACGTAGGTTTATAAATTAAGTCTTGTGATGAACGGGTTGGTTTTTGATTTTACGCGCGTACTATCTGCTGCAGGTCTTTCGTTTCTTGCTATGTCGGCTTTAATAGCGGGTACATTTGCTGGCATATTCATACGTCCATCACAACGAACCAATGCTATCGTCATGGCATTTGGAACAGGAGCGCTCATTCAGGCTTTGTCCATTGATCTTGCTTATCATGGTGCCAATCGTTTAGTCGAGCTACTACACTATTCCGGTATATCTGCCTGGTTACTCGTTTCAATTGGATTTTTTATCGGTGGTCTCGCATATTATCTTACCAACAAGGCACTTGAAAAACAAGGAGCTGCTATTCGTCACCCGGCCCTGGCTAAGTTCTATTTTCTGAAAAAGAAGCGCTATGAAAAATCCCGTGTGCTCGAGCAACTCTCAAATGTTGAATTACTTCGTTCCATGCCACCGGAAGACATGGAACTGGTGTTGGAAGCAGTGAGGCCAGTGTCCTTTGAACAGAGCGAATTTATCTTTCGAAAGGGGGATGCCACCGATGGCCTTTACCTGATCATTGATGGCAACGTACAAATTCTTGATCAGCAGGATGGCAATGTGATGGCTACGCTTTCAGCAGGAGAATCATTTGGTGAAATGGCCCTACTCACTGGTGAGCCTCGTTATGCCAGTGCCCGGGCCTCCTCTTCTGTCGCTTTATTGAAAATCGACAAATCTCAATTCAACTCACTGATAAAAGTTTCCCCTTACCTCAGGCATTCTATTGAGCAACTTAACTCGCAACGCCTTATGAAGAATGTGCAGACTGTGCACATGGATAAGGAGCATTGGTTAAGAATCGCACTCGCTAACATCGAGCGGCTCAGTAAAACTGAAGAGTACTCTTACATGAACAAGGTGCCTAAAGGAGCTCCCTTCGCAATTTTTTTAGGGGCACTGATGGACTTGATCCCAGAATCAATCGTAATCGGGGCGGGCTTTAATGATTTTGCCTCCTATCGTTATACGTTTCTCGCTGCCGTATTTCTCGCCAATTTTCCCGAAGCGATGGCGAGTTCCAACGCGATGATAACTGCGGGTTTTAGTAAAAAGAAAATTTTCACCTTATGGAGCCTGATGATCATTGCGGGAGTTATCGCAGCAATACTTGGAAATGTATTCTTGCATTCTGCCTCACCCATGATTATTTCCTTTGTTGAGGCCGTTGCCGGAGGCGCCATATTGGCGATGGTCGCATCCGTGATGATGCCCGAAGCTTATGAAGATGGTGGTTCAGAAGTTGGCTTGGCCACTATTGCTGGTTTTCTGTTAGCGTTTCTCTTTAGTTTGATTTAAGTCAGGAATCATAACTGCAGGGTGGCGTTGTTAGTTGAAGTTTTTTCCAACTTCTCAATATCAATCTATTACTGATATCCACTTACTTTTTACTACTCACTTTCGTCAACTCTTTTGCCTGTTGTACCCAATGATCACGTATAATGCGGTCGGGGAAGAATTTCAATGTATGCGAAATCTGGTCAATAGCCTCCTCGTTGAGTTCACTGATCTGTTTGAAACTCACGAGGCCTAGCATGTTTAATTTTTTCTCGATCACCGGACCGATGCCTTTTATTTCTTTTAGATCATCAATGTCGCTGCTCTCTATCGTTCCCGCAATGACAAACGGATTGATAAAGTAGCGAACCCCTGCGCTTTCCTTCTCTTTCTGTGCCGCCTGTTGTTGCTGCGCTTGCAGACTACTGGTAAGATCAGCAACTTTCTGTTTTTCATTGCCCAGTTGAATCTGAAGAAGTGTGTTTTCGTCTTTCAGGTCGTCCATCTTATTTTGAAATACACGCTGTTCTTCCTTACTACGATCACGCTCTCGCGATACCTGAAGGTAATCATCATGAAACGTCTGACGGGCACGGGCCAAGGTGTGCTCCGCTTTTCCTGCGCGTTCATTCTGGGCATGCAGCTCCTTTAGAATTTTCTCACGTTCCATCATAAACTTTTCTCTCTCTGCCAGCAATGCCTTTACATCTTGTTGTTTGGTAAGCACCAAATCTTCGCGCATATACCACGCAATTCCAAAGCCCAGCAATACGGAAACCAGAGTCATGATGAGAATTTCAATAATGGCCACCAACGAGTCTTGCGGATCTATGGCTGAAGAGTTGATGCCCTTCACGGAAAACATATACCAGAGCGAACTGACCAGGCACCAGATACCAAAGAGCGCAAGTACTACATAAGCTTTTTTCATGTATCAATAATTATTTTCTGCTGAACTGAACCCATTTTATCGGTAAACACGCTGATTTACGAATGTCCGTGTGAAATTAACTAAAAAGTTCTGAGAATATGCAACCGTAACACCCAAGCCTGCGTCTTATATACATAATTCACTTATGTATTAATCTGTTATGCATTCCCCCGAACTGTTAAAAGGAACTCTGCAAACCATCCTCCTCAAAGTGTTGAAAGACCATGGCAAGATGTATGGCTATGAAATCACACAACGCGTAAAGGAATTGTCCGATGGCCGAATTGCGCTCACCGAAGGCGCACTGTACCCCGCTCTTCATAAACTGGAAGCTGAAGGTTTGTTAAAAACCGAAACCGTTATGATGGGAAAGCGCGTACGAAAATACTATACACTCACCACGGAAGGGAAAAGCCTGGTAAAAGAACGGGTAAGTGAGTTTGTTGAATTTATTAGAACAATGGGAAATGTGTTGCAGGTTGAACTAACATAAATGGCTACATGCTTCAGGCTGCAGGCAACAAGCAGAGACGAAAAAGCCTGAAGCTTGCAGCCTGAAGCCAACAACCAAAGTATGCTTACAGATGATCACATCAGTTACATCATCAAAGACCTGAACTACCGCGGTATTGTTGCTCAGGGTATTCAGGAAGAGCTGATTGATCATATCTGTTCAGTTGTTGAAACAGAAATGGCAAATGGATCACGGTTCATTGATGCCTACCACAAAACACTTAAATCTTTCGGGCACACGGCAGGTTTGCGCGAAACACAAAAACAGGTCATTCAATCAGAAAATGCAAAGCCCAAGAATATGTTAAAGAATTACTTCACAGTCGCCATTCGCAATCTGCGCAAGCACAGCTTTTATTCATTTATCAATGTGGCCGGGCTTTCCATCGGTCTTGCCATATGCTTCATCATTGCCTTGTTTGTGAATAATGAATTAAGTTATGACAAGCACTTCGCCAATGCTGATCGTATCTATCGCATCAAGAGTGAGATTAAATTCGGGGGCAATCATTACAACATGTTGTTTGCTCCACCTGTGTTGGCGAGCACGCTAGCTGCGGAGTTTCCTGAAGTAGAAGCGGCTATTCGATTTCGCCAAAGGGGATCTTATCTGGTAAAACGAAACATAGACAACCTCAAGGAAGATCATGTAGTCTGGACAGATAAAGATTTCTTCAAGGTTTTTGGAATTCCTGTTATCGCAGGTATTGCTGAAACAGCTTTGGCAGAACCCAACACCATCGCGATTAGTGAAACCATCGCCAATAAATATTTTCCCAATGAAAATGCGCTGGGGCAAACCCTCATTCTGAATAATGAATTGAACGCGAAGATTACGGCCATCTATAAGCCCTTGCCAGCCAATACTCATTTCCATTTTGACATACTCATTTCAATGGAAGGACTGGACGAGGCCAAGAGACCTGTCTGGTACAGCAATAATTTTCAAACCTACTTACTGCTGCGCCCAGGAACCGATACAAAACAAGTGGAGGCTAAGTTCACCCAGCTTATTCTAAAACACGCCATGCCTCAATTGGCAGAAGTATTAGGTGGTGATTTCACTGCTGAAAAATTTACGGCAGCTGGAAACAAAATGGAGTACACATTGCAATCGCTGCCTGATATACATTTAAAGAGTTCATTCATGGGAGAATTTGAACCTAACTTCGACATGGTCTATGTATACCTTTTTGTTGCGATTGCCCTATTCATTCTCATTATTGCCTGCATCAATTTCATGAATCTTTCAACAGCACGCTCTGCCAACCGGGCAAAAGAAGTGGGTATACGAAAAGTAATGGGCTCATTTCGATCCCACCTCATGCGCCAGTTTTTAACTGAATCTGTTCTATTGAGTTTCATCTCTATTCTACTCGCGCTGGCAATCGCTTATTTACTACTTCCATTTTTTAACGAGCTCTCCTTACGTGAACTTTCTATTCCCTTCGCGCAGCCTATGCTTTATGTTATCATCATACTGGCTGCATTAAGCGTTGGGCTTTTGGCTGGTATTTATCCCTCTTTCTTTTTATCTGCATTTAGTCCCGCGAGTGTATTAAAGGGCAACGTTGCTTTGGGTATGAAGAGCGGATTTATCCGAAGCGCCCTGGTAGTATTTCAATTTACCATTTCCATTTTCCTGGTGATCGGAACGTTGGCGGTAAATCGCCAGCTTAATTATATACAAAATAAAAAGCTGGGCTTTAACAAAGACCAGGTGATTGTTATTGACGATTCGTTTGCCCTTGGCAATAATCGTATTCCATTCAAAGAAGAAATTATGCGCAGTGGGAAAATGGAATCTGCTACGATGACAGGCTACTTGCCAGTGAGTGGCACCTGGCGCAGTGATAACCCCTGGTGGATAGAAGGACGTGATCCTTCTGTTCCGGAGAACATGGTCAGTATTCAAAACTGGCGCGTAGACTATGACTACATTAAAACCCTGGGTATGAATATTAAGGAGGGGCGTGCTTTCTCTCTTGATTTTCCCTCTGATTCATCGGCTGTTATTGTCAACGAGGCTGCCGTTAAACGATTTAACTTTCCGGGTGACGTTATCGGAAGCAGGATTGCCTCCTTTGGCGATAATGGAAAGGGCGAACCCGATAAGAATAAGCAGATCACGCTTACCGTAGTTGGCATTGTTGAAGATTTTCACTTCGAATCTTTAAAACAAAGTGTAAGCCCCTTGATGTTGGAGTTGAACAAAGAAAATGATGGTCCAATTTCTTTTCGCTTTCAATCTCAAAATGCACAGGAGGTGATACAGTTAGTGGAAGCCAAGTGGAAAGAGATGGCACCCGGCCAGCCCTTTACGTATTATTTTTTGGATGACCGCTTTGGCAGTATGTATGCTGCTGAAACCCGGCTTGGAAAAATATTTGGAATATTCTCTGCCATCGCCATTCTTATTGCTTGTCTTGGATTATTTGCACTTACGGCTTTCACGGCAGAACAACGCATGAAAGAAATCGGCATACGAAAAGTATTAGGCGCAAGCATCACCAGCATTGTGATGTTGCTCTCCAAAGAATTAGGCAGACTTGTTCTCATTGCCTTTATACTGGCAGCACCACTGGCCTGGTTTGGAATTGATTGGTGGCTGAAAGATTACACGTATAAAACAGACATTGGTGTTGGATTATATCTGCTTGCCGGATCCGCAGCATTTCTGATTGCCTGGGCCACCATGAGTTTTCAATCGTTCAAAGCGGCAGCGAGTGATCCGGTTAAGTCGCTTAAGAGTGAGTAAAAGAAGAAATGGTTTTTCGGCTTTAAATCCCCCCACTGAAATCTTTTTTAAAACCGAAGACAGAACTTCGTGTCTTTGTGCCTTCGTGGCAGATTGCGCTAACTTAATGACATTGTGGTATCATTTTGATTGGAGGAAGTTAAAAGCAATTTCTCTATCCATTTAGTGTAGCCAGAGGTAATCGGCTACACTTTTTTTATAACTTGTGCTAATGCCTTCTTTGTTTAAAAATCTATTGGTTCTTTTTCTCTCGATGTCATTTTCCTATTCGGCTGCACAACCTACACGCAGCAGCAAGCCTGTCAAAGACCACTATGGTGTAATTGTGCGGGGCGATACCTCGAAAAAAACCATTGCCATTGTTTTCACCGGTCACGAATTTGCGGATGGTGGTGATATCATTCGTAAAACGTTAAGGTCGAAAAACGTAACCGGGTCTTTTTTCTTTACTGGCGATTTTTACCTCAATCCTAAATTCTCTTGTCTCATCAGGCAATTGAAGAAAGATGGTCATTACCTGGGGGCGCATTCTCATCATCACCTGCTTTACAATGATTGGGAAAAACGCGACAGCACGCTGGTTACAGAAGGTCAGTTTAAGAAAGATCTTCAGGAAAATTATGATATCATGAGCAAGTTTGGAATCCGTAAAGAAGATGCTCCGTACTTTCTTCCTCCCTATGAATGGTATAATGGTGACATTGCCCGCTGGACCAAGGAGATGAATTTAACACTCATTAATTTTTCATCTGATACTCGTTCAAATGCGGACTACACAACTCCTGATATGGGCCCACGCTATATCAGTTCTGAAGAAATTTATCAATCGATACTCAGCTACGAGAAACACGAAGGAATGAACGGCTTTATTCTTTTAATTCATATCGGCACCGATCCAGGCAGAACCGATAAACTTTATAATCGATTAGGTAATCTGATTGATGAATTAAGAGCATCAGGCTATTCCTTTCAGAGAATCGACAAACTCCTGCATTAACCAAACATCAGGTCCTTTCCAATGAAAGAAACATAATCGGAAAGGTTTTTTTCTGCCAGCATGGTAGAAACCGTCTTTTGGAATTTTTCGATGAAAGCCTTCCCAAGCTTTATTTTCTCTTCTTCGGCAAAGCTATTCTTCTTTGAATCCGATTTGTAGGCAATAAAACTATTCAGGGTAAGTAGTGTCGTTGGAAAATCGAAATACACGTGACTTTGTTCCATCGTAATCGTCAGCACATCCCTTACCCGTCCTTCTGCGAGCTCAAGATTGATAGACTGCGTGATCAGATTTTTTTCTCTTAATCGCGCCAATGTCCGGTCAATGCTTTTGGGTTCCAATTCCTGCAGACGTTCCGGTATGTAAATAAAAAACTTTGGCCGCTCTCCAGGAGATGCTTGTTTAAGAATGGCTGTGATGACAGGTTCCAGAAAATTAATGACATAACCGTAGGCAAGCGCATACGATACGGAGTACTCTTCCTTCTCCAGTGCATTGGCATACTCATTCATTAATGCCGTCAGTGCTGCAGAGACCAAACCGAGTATTACGGTTATGGGTTCTGGCTCAAAGGGCAGCGGCACTCCAGTAGCCCAAAGTATGGTGCATGCCAACGTAGTTAGCCAAAGTATAATCATTACCGCCCTTGAAATGACTTTTATGGACATCTTAAAAAATTAATCGTACCTAAAAATTATAGTTCCATAACGACTCGTCATTCATCCCTCAATTCATCCACCGGATTAAGCAAAGCCGCGCGCATAGTTTGCAAACTTAATGTAAGTAAAGCCATAATCATGACGATGATCCCTGCCACAGCAAAGATTTCAATACTCAAGGGTATCTTCTGCGAAAAAGTCTCCAGCCATTTATTCATGAGCACATAACCGAATGGCACCGCCAATGCATAAGCAAGAAGAATTCGCTTAATAAATGTAGAGGATAACAAATGAAGAATGTCTTTTGCGGAAGCCCCCAATACTTTTCTGATTCCAATCTCCTTCGTTCTACTCTGACTTACGGCCCACGAAAGCGCAAACAAACCAAAACACGAGATGAGCATGCTAATGGTTGAAAAAGCTATTACCATACGGTGAAAAGAAGTCTCTTCTTTATACTTGCTCATGAGCGCTTCCTGTATCACCTTATAGGTCATTGGCTGATCGGGAAACACCTGGCTCCAAGCTTTTCTTACCGATGAAAGCATGCTTGAAAATTCTTGTCCGCTATAATCGATCAGCAGGCTTTGTGCGGTAGATTCAAATGAAATAATAACAGGCGGTATTTCCTGTTTGAACGATCCGCAAACAAAGTCCTTCACCACGCCAACAATTTGATCCTTCGTTCCGGGTATGATTGCTCCTACCGGGTTGTTCAATTTGAAATCGTGAACCAGCTTTTCATTCACCAATTTTCCGTTTCGGGTTTCCGATGGAAGCTCGCCCTCCAACAGCTGCAGATTAAGAGTCCTTACAAAATCCACATCTCCACTAAACATAAAGGGGGTATAAAACTCACCATTCTCCAATTCGTAACGCACCACCATATTTCCCGAAATCGGATTGCCACTGCAAATCGTTGCATGATTAACGTTTGGAATTTGCAAGAGGTCTTGTTTTAATATTGAAAGCTGAGAAGCCATTTCTTTGGAAGGAGCCTGTAGTTGAATCATGTTCCGATTAAATCCCAACGGTTCCTGTTGCACAAAATTCATCTGACGAATAATGGTGAGCGCGCAAATGCAGAGCACAATGGAGATGGTAAATTGACCTGTAAAAAGTACTTTATTGAAAACCAATCGGGTTGATGATGTTTCGCGCAGGAGGCGAATCGGCAGTATTCTTTTCTGATAAAGGACTGAAATGATCATGATGACAACCCCTAATAGAAAAATAATTCCAACGATCGCCAGCAACACGGGCAACCGAAAGAAGTAATCATAGTATAGCGAAGTTTCAAGTACCTGATTGAAGAGCGGAAGCGTGAAGGAGATTAATGCCATCGACCCAATGAGCGAAATAACGATATAAAGCGTTATTTCCATTAAGGAAGATTTCATGAGGCTTGCTGTGGTTATGCCCAATGTCTTTTTAATGCCAACTTCCTTTCTTCGCTCCTGTTGCGATAGCAAGAATAGACTGATGAAGTTGAACGCGGCCATGAAATAAATAAGACCACAAACTACATAGGCCACCCATATAAATGTTTTGCTTCTGCTTTTCATGAAAGGCATGCGATTGGAAAGATTGAAATAAGAATTTTCAATGTGTTCCAGATAGTAGGTCATTGTGCCCGGACCTAATAAGCCCGGCCGTTGAGGATCATTATTAATTTTAGCCGCAAGGCTTTGGGCTGATGCGCTCTTGGCAAGAAGTATATAATTGGCACCGCCTTGAATTTTATTTTCCATCACTGTTCGATCAACGATTGCATCAAAAACGAGGTGACTGTTTTCTGGCGTCCTTTCAAGTATTCCGGAGATGGTTAAAAGAATGGTTGTGTCCGGTGTTTTAAGTTGGATTGAGTTACCAAGTATATCCGTTTTACCAAACAGCAATTCTGCTTTTTCTTTGGAGAGCAAAATGTTACCAGGAGATAAGGCCTCGTTTGCTGATCCGGCAAAGAGTGGAAAACTAAACACGGAAAAAAATGCCTTGTCCGAACTGATCAGCGTTAGATCATGGTATTCACCTGAGGCAGATTGAATTGTGGATTTGTCAATGGCCGACACCTGACAGATCGCTTCCACTTCCGGATAATTTGATTGCAGGTAACTGCCGAGTTGATCGGGAATAAAAACAACCTGTCCTTTCCCACCCCATGGATCATTTGAAAATACCTGAAAAGTATGATCACGATTCTGGTGAAATGAATCTGTGTTCTCTTCAGCAATCAAAAAGGAAATAAGTTGATTGGATCCTGTGAAGCCAATGATAAGACTCAATAAGATAATGAGTGTATAAATTTTTCTTCGCCAGAGATGACGCACGGCTAGCCTGAGGTCGTTGAACATTGCAGGAATTTAAAAACCAAATTACCCAAAACCGATCAATAAAAACAGGAATAGGGTCAACTCGTTAACGTTGCTGAACGCTGTCTTACTTTGTTGCCCTGATCAAATTCTCATAGAACCACATTGCCATTTGATAGCTTTCCACGCTTACACGTTCATCAATGCCATGAAAGCCAATGGGGTCAATCATCGGGCTGAACTTGATAATGTTGGGTGATACTTCACCAAAGTAACGTGAGTCTGTCGCGCCAATCATCAGAAAGGGTGTAGTGATCGTTCCAGAATAACTTTTCTTGATCGCCTCATCTATTTTGGTGTAGCCGGTGCTTTGCGCTGAGGTTATTGCCGTGGCTTCAGATAAGAATGAATTTATGTTGTTCACCTTTACCCGGTCATCATTGATTTTGCTTTTCACCGCTTCAGTAACAACTTCTGATAAATCGCCTGGAAGCAAACGAAAGTTCACTACTGCTTTTGCCACCGTAGGCACCACATTATCTTTTACACCAGCGTGGATTATGGTAGGCACCATCGTGGTGCGCACCATCGCTGCGCTCGATGGCATCTTCTCATAGTTACTGATGATCAGTCTTTTAAATAACCACTGATTGGCAAATGCCATCTTTTGAACAAATGGCATCTCAGGACCCAGGTAAGCGGCTCCTTCCAAAGTAGAACCGGTCAGGTCGGAAGGGAACGGTTGCGACCGTAGGTTTACCAATGCTTTATTCAAAATATCAATCGCTGTTTCATCCGCTGGCATAGAAGAGTGACCGCCTGCAAGCTCTACCGTAAGTTCGAGTGACAAATAACCTTTTTCAGAAGTGCCAAGTAAAGCCAGCGGTTTTGTGATTCCTGGCATTTTATTCAGTGTGATAATCCCTCCTTCATCGAGCACATATTCTGCTTCGATGTTTCGCGATTTAAGTATAGCAGCAACGGCACGGGCGCCTTTGCCTCCAATTTCTTCATCATGTCCAAAGGAAAAATAAATTGTACGCTCCGGCTGAAACCCTTCTGCTACCAATTTCTCTGTTGCCTCCACCATACTGATGAGATTGATTTTGTCATCGGCAGTGCCACGGCCCCAGATAAATCCGTCTTTGACTTCTCCGCCAAACGGATCCACCGTCCACATGCTCTTAGTACCTTCTTCAATCGGGACTACATCCTGGTGAGCCATTAAGATCACTGGTTTTAGATCAGGGTTCTTTCCTTCCCACTTATAAAGCAGGGTGTAGTTGGCCAAAATCTCACGCGAAAGTTTGCTATGAAAATTCGGATAGCTCGTTTCCAGAAATCTGTGAAAGTCATGAAAGGCTGCTGAGTCAAATAAGGTGCTGTCGCCATACGAAATGGTCTTGTAGGAAAGTGCTTTTTGAAAATGCTGAAGGGATGATGCTGATACTTCCGGTGCTGGCAAGGATTCCACTTTTTGTTGCTTCGACTCCATGGTAAGCGTGTTGAACAGTACAATTCCCACCAACGACAACAACACGATGAAGACAAACGCCAAAATCCTTTTTATCATAGCTTATAATGATGATACCGTGATATAACCAATACCATCTGAATGGCGTGAAGATACCAAATTTTGTTTTGGGGAGTACTCTTAGTTGCAACCTTAATGGCGATACATTTTTACACGAAACATTCAGGAATATAAAAGGAGCTTGTGTTTGAGATTACTGATTAGCACGATTTCAAGTTCCAACAATCTTAGATTTCAAAAATAAAGTTCATTGAGATGTTCCGTCTCTATTTCAACAGCACCTCGTAAAATTTACTTATAGATTTTTCCGCGGTTTTATGGATCGGGCTATCAGTTACAGTACCTAAATTGATGGCTATGAAAACATACACGTTTTGCTTCGGAAAGTAATACAGATTGCATCCGGCACCAATACCTCCACCGCTATGGCCATGGGCGATCTCTCCTTGAAACAAGGTATAATCTAACCCTAATCCATAGGTGGGTTTTCCTTTACTGTCGTTCACCCAGGTTTTCATTAAGTCGAGCGTGGTCGGTTGAAGTAATTGGCCTTCCATCAGGCCGCGCAGAAACTTGACCGCATCTACGGGATTTGCCACAATACCATCATCCCCAATCAACGAAGCAACATTGTTGCGTTGCATTTGTGATACATTTTCCAACGTGCTATTACTATAGCGGTCCCAATAGGAATTCACTAACAATGGATACTTCAGATAGCCTGATTCATGTCTATAAAATGTATTAGCAAGTCCTAACGGTCTGAAAATCGTTTCCGACAGAAATTTGGCGTGATCTCCTGTAATCTCGTCTGCAATGAGCGCCAGCAATACATAATTTGTATTTCGATAAGAATATTTCCTGCCAGGTTCAAAATCCAATGCCTTGCCTTCAATGTATTTGAGATAATCTTCCGGCACAAACCGATAGTCCGGATGTTGTAATAGTTTAGCCACATAGTTCGGTTGAAAATTGTATTCCGGAATACCCGAGGTATGATTCAATAGCATTTGAATCGTGACTTTGTTCCCATTGGTTATATATCGCGAATATTTTTCGGGCAGATAGTTGGTCATGGGTGCCTGCAAATCAATTTTACCCTGCTCATACAATTTCAAAATACCCACCGCCATATACGTCTTTGACACACTTTGAAGATATTGAAGATGGCACGCATTCATAGGAGTGTTGTTTTCCACTTTGGCAACACCGGCCGATGAAGTCCACCAGCCTTCATCAGAATAAATCGCCAACGCGCAACCTGGAATTCCGTCTGTGACCATCTGCTCAATCACCAACTGGATATCTTTTGCTTTTGAATAGTTTGAATTTATTTCCCGCGTGGAAGAACACGAAGTGAGATTTAAATCCTGCATATAGGTAGCACAGCTGGTCAGTATTAAAACCACCAAAGCAAACACGATTAATTTTTTCATACTGTGAGGATTTATAAGATTACTTGCTGAAATGAATGCGGGAACCTACCTGGATGAGCGTTTCGGGTACGAGCGGAATGCTTTGATTGTATCCGCTGATGAGCAAAAACTGGTAGGAGATGAAAGGTGAGACGTAAGTCTTATTCGAATAGGATTGATAGCCGACTGAAATACCCACCGGCACTGTAAACATGCCCTTGCCCTGGTGACCTGCCGACTCCCATTTGCCATTCGATAGTTTATAGGATGGTACAGGATGGAATGCATACATATAACCTGCCCCTGCTTTCAATTCACTATACACACCTGATCCAATTTTTGGTCTCCATGCGGCCTGGGAGTAGAGCAAAATTCCGTTGCCCACCGTTTTGTTATGATGCCACGTGGCACTGAACTGTTGCACCCAGTTGCTCTTTCCGTTGTAGCTCACCTCAGTACCAATTCCAAAACCGATGTTTGAGAAATTTGACTTCATGTCTTTAAATGGCACAGACAGGTTATGAAACTGAACCATGACGATAATCGGAAAATTCCGATAGCCTGGTTGAGTCTCCGTCTGTGCTTGCACGGAAACAGACAGGCAAATTCCTATGAGCACTAAAATGATTTTTGTTTTCATCAGTTGGATTATTGAGTCACCGATCTATTAAAGTTGATTGCGATTACCACACAATTTTACGTGATGCGGTTGGCGATAGACGCTGATTTTCTCAGTTTTCCCCCGAAGTGTGGCAGGTTTTACGGTGAAGTGTAATCACGATGGCTGAAACCAGCCTTTAAATGATGGTGCCCTGAGCCGACTCACGGGTATTTCCGTTGGAAAGTATGTTGTCTTATTCAGCAGCACTAAAATCTTCCCATTGTCGGCACGCTTAAACCCGGAAACAATCTGGCGATGAACGATATACTGGCGATTAAGGCGATAGAAGTGGGCAAGAGGCAACGTTTTCTCAATCTTATCAAGAGATTGTATGAGGTAGAATTTTTTTCCACCCAATTGACAGGCTACTGCATAGTCTCCATCGACATAAAAACCTTCCAGGTCATCATAAGACAACCTGATATCTTGCTTTCCTTGCTTTACAAAAATTCCGTCAGACTTGATTTGATTTTCCTGATGGCGCCTGGCTTCTGATTCCTGGTAGCGGTGATAAAAGTAAAGTCCGAGGTAAATACCATTAATTACAAAAAACCAGATACTGATGATGAACAGATCGATGGTATAAAAATTCAAAGGTGCGGGCTTTCCCTTTGCAATCAGGCTCACCAACTCCGTAAGCAGGCTGATAATCAGAAGACCAATAAAAAGGGTGCTGAACAGCTGGAGTACAATGCGTCTACCCAATCCATTCTCATAAGGCCACTTTTTATCGAGGTATAGAATAAATGAACGCACTCCCCACCACGCACAATATCCCTGCACGGTATCAATGGTAAAGGTGAGCAGCAAAAATCCGTTCAATTGAATGTTCGAATACGTCAGATAATAATTGAATGCGCTGATGAACGGAATCAAAACAAGAAACAGCAACACATCGGGATGATATGGGTTTTTGTTCCTGTTGTCGTTCGATTCGGACATAAAAATATTTCAGTGCAATTTAAAGAAAGGCACTTTTACCAGTGCGCGATCTACTTCGTTTCCTTACGCATAAGAACCCCAAAGAGGATATAGAATTTATAATTACTCTACAATAATATCATACTTATCCAGCAGACCGACCACACCTGCCAGGGAGAACTTCGCTTTCTTCACCTTATTTTTTTCAGGATCAATCGAATAATTACTGGCAGTACGAAAATCTGTCCCTGACAATATCGTGTTTTCAAACGTAGCACGTGTTAAGTCACAATTTTCAAAGTGTACATTGGATAAATCTGCTTCAGTGAACTCCACTTCTTGCAGTTTACATTCTTTAAAGGAAGTTCCCTTTAGTTTCAGCATATGAAAAGATGAAAAATTCAACATGCATCCATGAAAAGAAAATGAAAGTAATAGCGGATTGCATTCATCAAATCGCAATCCCAGCATTTTACAGCGTATAAATCTGGTGTCTCTGAAAGATGTACTCTTTAGATTGGCCATACTAAAATCGCAATCCTGGAATTCGCACTCCACAAAAATGATATCGTGAAAGTGGCCTGCAGAAAATTTACAATTACGAAAAGTGCAATTCTCATACTCTCCTTTTTTCAGATCGTTTTTCTGAAAATCTACTCCATCAAATTGCTCGCTTTCGCTGTATGACCGGTTCATGATAATTTTTAGAACTTATTTTTTGCCCGGAGGTATTTGTTCAAAGTAATACACACCATTTTTATTTCCGATCACGAAATCAAACAGGCCATCTTTGTTTACATCTTCCATAACAAACTGGATCCCCACACCTGAATTGTCATCGATCATATGCTTCACCCAAACTGGTTCGTTCTTACCGTCTTTTAAAAGCTCAAACCAATAAACCACTGCCGGCTCCAAACCACCCGGCCCGTGGCCCTGATGTGAAAAAAATCTCTTTCCGGTAAGCAGATCTGGAAGGCCATCTTTGTTTATATCCTGCAAGACGATACTGTGAGATTCCGAAAACGTGCTATCGATGGTGTGCGTGATGAATGAACTTTTCTTGTCCTTATCAAAAACCTGTTCGTACCACCAAATGCCATATTCATGAGCCGAGGAAGAAACCACATCCGCATCGCCATCGCCATCAAAATCATAGGTAAGCATTTGTGCGCACGATTCGCCCAGGTCTGCTTCATGAAATTTCCACAGAGAAGTCTTCATGTCTTTGGGTGCTTCCCACCAACCTCCGCGAATCACCACATCTTTAATTCCATCCCCATTGATATCACCCCAGCCGAGACCGTGAGCAAAAAGACCAATTCCCTTCGAGTTAAGTTCACTGATGGCGTTTCGCTTCCAGGTAACTTTTTTATTCTTCACCGAAGCACTCATCCATAACATTTGCCCCAGCTTTTCATTGCCGTAGACCAGATCCATTTTACCATCGCTATCCACATCCACCATCATGGGCGATTCGTTGGAGGCGATCGAATCAATCAGGTTTCTTTTCCAAAGTGTTTCTACACCGGCCGGGTTTTCAAACCAATACACTTCTTTGCCGGGAAAATCAAAACAGATCAGGTCTACCCATCCATCCTCATTTACATCGGTAGCGAAGTTCAGGAATGAATCACTGTATCCTTTTGTGTAATCAAATTTCTTGTGCTTCCAGATGTCGTGGGCTTTCCAGTTGGGCGCTTCAAACCAGCGGGCACCGGCAAGGATATCGGTTTTACCGTCCTTGTTTACATCGGCCACAGTTGCTGCTTCGGTATAGAACTCGTCCCACAAATGATATTTTTTAAAGCGAACATCTTTTCCGGCAATTTGTGCATCGGCAACATAGCCGACAAAAAGTATTGCTACTAAGACAGCTAGTAATTTATGTTTTTTCATGATTCGTATGATTCCTTTTAAGTACCCTACTTCATTATGTTTTCGAAAAAGAAAACTCCTTTAAAATTAGCGATTACAAAATCCGGGCGACCGTCCTTGTTCATATCCTGAACGGCAATATTCAACCCCGCACCCGATGCATCATCAATTTCATGTGCTACCCAGTAAGGTTCTTTCCCGGGCGTAAATTCATACCAACATAAAAGTGGCGGACCGTGTGTGCCTGGATTTTTCTTCCATGTATTTCTCTTCAGGTTTCGCTTTCCAGTAACAATATCCGGATGGTTATCGCCATTAAAATCTGCAAGGGCAACCGCATGCGATTCGGCAAAAGCATAGCTGATGACATGTTGTTCAAATTCGCTTCCTCCAGAACCTTTCATTTGCTCATGCCACCAAACGCCTGATAAGTGAGCCGATGCGCTGATTACATCCGAAAGGCCATCGCCATTTACATCCAGCGTATTCATTTGTGAGCATGCATCACCCAGGTTGGCAACATGAAATTTCCAGTTCGGTGATTTTGGATCAACGGGGCATTCCCACCAGCCATCTTTAATTATTACATCAGACCGATTGTCTCCATTAATATCGCCTAGTCCAAGGCCATGAGAAAAAACATCCGTGCCCGGTGCATTCTTCTCACTGATGGTATACTTTGTCCAGGATGCATTTCCGTCTGTCGGGGCTTTCATCCAGATCATTTGTTTACTGGTAGAATCAGCAAATAATAAATCGAGCAGCCCATCATTATCTACATCAACAAAAGCAGGAGATTCATTTGCTACGGTTTCATAAATCAAATGCTTCTTCCAGTAACCGGATTTGTTTTTCGGATTCTCAAACCACTGCGCAGTAGTTCCCGGAAAGTCAATCACAATAAGATCAATCCACGAATCGTGATTTACATCGGCACTGAAGTTTAGAAATGAATGACTGTAATCTGCATCCGGATTATAAATTCTACCGGGAGCGATTTCATTCCGCTTCCAGTCAGGCGCTGCAAACCAAAAATCTCCTGCCATAATATCATCCAGGCCATCTTTATTTACATCACCTACGGCAACTCCTTCTGAAATAAAGTCGGTGGTTATAGTCGTCTTCTTAAAATGCGAAGACTGACTATATCCAGAAACCGATGAAAAGAAAAACAGAATAGTGACGTATTTCATGACTGAAAAAACCTACCAGGTCAACAAATAATTCACCAGCAGATTAAACTGCTGTTGTGATAACGTAGTACCAAAATGATCAGGCATGATGGTGTATCGTGAAGGTGTTTGTGAGGCGATGTTGTTTTTAGGAACAGAAAATTCCTTGCCACTCAAATCTCCAAAAATTACCACCGCACCTTCTTCTCTTCGGTATAATCCAGAAAGAACTTTGCCATCTTTCAGATTGATGGTATAATTTCTGAATGCCTCTGAAATATTGCGGTTCGGATCCAGGATTTTTTCTGCGAGCGCCTCCGCTCCTCTTTTACCAATGCCATGTAGCTGCGGGCCAATGCCCGACATTACATATTTTCTATGGCATACATTGCAATTGGCATTGAAGATCATTGATCCTGAATCAAGTTGTACCGCTGAGGTTTGCTTAAATTGTTTGAATGCCTGCACACGCTGATCAATCAACGCTTGTCTTTCGGTGCTGATGGGTTCAATGTTGGCGATCAGTTGATCGTACTCTTTCCGTTGTCTTGCTGAAATGTTTGAAAGAAGTCGTTCTTCCACACGTGGATCAATTAGTGTGCGCGACATAAATGTGCCAGTTCTCACCTGACTAAACACGAGATCTTTGCCTTCAGATGATCCGGCCAACGCAGTGGCAATAGAAGCTTCAAGATCAGCTGGGGCTTTCTTCACATTAATCAAAACCTGGTTTACAGCCGCTCCCGGTGATTCGCCCAGGGTAGCAGTTACTCTTTTTTTCAAGTCGTTGGATGCTGTCTCAGAGGACAGAATCTGCGATGCGATATCCAACGTATTTTTATCTGGAGAAATTTTAAGCAATGATTTCAGCGCGCTTGCTTTTAAATCGACATCCACCTTTTCTTCCTGTAAAAAAGCAATCAGCGACTGTGTAGTTGATTTCACTTTGTAATCTCCCGCCAACTGAATAGCAAAACTTTGCTGTGCAATAATTTCATCCGTGACTGAGTCATAACTGGCAGGATATGATTTCAAAAGTCCCTCAGCGATTTCACCTCCCCATGATTCCATCAATGCGGCATTCGCATTTCCGCCCCGTTGAGCCAGACCATCTTTAATGCCTTTGAATATTTGTGAGTTAAGTGCTACATCACTTCCCGTTTTCGATTTAGCCTTTTGAATAACTTCTTCCAATTGGTTTTGAGGAATAAAACGAGCAACCTGCTGCCAGGCAAGCTGCGTTTTGCCTTTCTGCATGGTGTTGGCTGCTAAAAATTTGTCGAGGAAAATTGCTGCCTCTGGTGAAGGAACATCTACCAGGGTACCCACAATGTATCCGGCATCGTCAGCACTCCATTCTTTTGCAACAACTTGCTTCATCAATTGATTATCGCGCAGAAGATTTCTTAATATCAATCGCGAAGTATAAATGAGATGCGTATCGCTGGTGGGTGTTGAGTGTAGCATAGTAAGTGCTGCATCAACCGATCCCATATCATGATAGTCGGTTAATAATTCTACGGCTGCACGCTGCACATGCGGATCCGTATCTTTCAACGCATTCAATACAAGCGGATGAAATTCTTCCTGGGCTGCTTTCCACTCTCTCAAAATTCGCAACGTGTGTAAGCGTACCATCGATGAAGAATGGGATAAAGATTTTTTTAGCATGTCAGCATCTAATCCATTCAGACGATATAGTACCCACAGGGAATGGCTGTATTTTAGAGGACTCGTACCTTCTGCATTTAATACAGCCTTCAGTGGTTCGATCCCAGCTTCACCAATACGATCAGCTAACTGATCCGCAGCGGCCATGCGCGTGGTGATGTTATCTTTATCAAATGTTTTGATCAATTCTTCAATGTTGGCAACGGTCAAATCGGATACGTCATTTTGTTCTCCTTTGTAGGTGATGCGCCAGATTCTTCCACGCTTCTTATCGCGCTTGGGATGACCGAGTGGCACTTCATAATGGCCGATGATGGCGTTGTAGAAGTCAGCAACATAAAGAGCACCATCGGGCCCAAGCTTAACATTAACCGGTCTGAACCACGGATCAGCGCTTTTAATAAAATCGATTTCTGATTTACCAACAGGAGAAGAGCCTCTATTCTCCCAGGTATAGCGGTGAACACGCGAACTAACCGCATCACCAATAAAAAAGTTTCCCTGAAACTCTTTCGGAAATTTTGTATCACCGTAATACGCAATACCACAAAGAGCAGTGGCTTCATTTTCGAATGATTTCATATCCGGACCAAAGGCCATGATTTCCGGCTTGGAGAAATGTGGGTAATCACCACCCTGTATTAACTGATGCAAGGGAGAAGTGTGACTGTCTGTTGAATAAATATATCCATTCTCATCATAGGCCAAACCAAAAGGATTTACCTGGCCAAATGTCATTTGCTCAACACGGCTTCCGTCCAACCGGAAGCGAAATGTGTTACCTGATATTAATGTAATCGAATCGCCATCGGCACCGGCCACTTTTGAGAAGTTTGTAAATCCGTGGCAGGCGTGCACCCATCCGTCATAGCCTCGCATAAAGTTACTCACCATTCCGTGTGTGTCCTGAAATCCGAACGGACCATACAATACCTTCTTGTTTTCTGGTTTATAGTCGCCATTTGTATCCGAGAATTTGTAAAGGTTCGGAACACTGAAGGCAAGCACACCATCCTGCAACGGAAGCACACCAATGGGAATGTTTAGCGTATCCAAAACATTCGTAAACTTATCTGCCTTTCCATCGTGATCGGTGTCTTCCAGGATGGTTAATTTATCCGTGCTTTTAGTACCGGTGGGTGTGGGAAACGGATACTCGAATGATTGTGTTACCCACATTCTTCCTTTCGCATCAAAAGTCATGTTGATGGGTTTATCAATATCAGGTTCTGACGCAAATAGTTGAATCTCGAAACCGGGAGGGAGTTTAAAGCCAAGGCGTTCCTCCTCTGCTGTCATAGGATCAGTAGACCTTATGTTTTCGTTAAAGAGCGAACCGTTGTACTTGCTTTCGTCATCATTTGGTGTGCTGCAACTATTGGTGAGCACAATAGTAAAAATCACTATCAGGGCACGCAACGAATGTGAGACCTTATTTTTCGGGATCATGTAAAGTGGGTTCATTCCTTAAAAGGGGTTTCTGGAGTTTGATTATAATATAGCGCTAATTCTGAGGTTTAAAAACGATTAAAATAATCTGCGGGAGTGATGTTGGGTTCAGTGGTTATTTTGACAAATTCCACATGAAGAAATTTTCATTCTGAAAGCAAACCGGACTTGTTGCTTGTATAAAATTTATTCCGACTTTTATCAGACGTAAACCCAGACGAGATTGACTGTTTTGAACAGACTAAATAGAATTTTTACACGTGTTGTAATTATTCAAATAAACCATTGGCTTCTCGCTGTGGCATTTAGTCTATCTTCACTTCTTTCACTTGCCCAGACTTCCACCATTGATAGCCTGCAAAGTCAATTGCGAAAATCCGCTCAGGATACGGCACGCGTCTATTTTCTGTGTGAACTTTCCCACAAGTTTCTGACCTACCGGCCACCGCTATCCTTGCGGTATGCCGATGAAGCCTTGCAGCTATCGCGTAAAATGAATTTTAAACGTGGCGAAATGTTGGCGCTCAATCGACTTGGCGAATATGAATTTCGCCAGAGCAACTATGCCCGGTCGGTCGACTTCTCCACGCAATCGCTTAAGCTGGCTGAAGAACTCAAAGATTCATTGGCGATGGCGAGTGTCTATAGGTTGCTGGGCAACACGAATACTTTCGGTTTTAAACAATATGACAAAGCGTTAACCTATCAACTGCTGGCCTTATCAATTTATGAAAAGAAGAAAGACATGCGCAGCATTGCCTCCTTATATGGAAATGTGACGTGGATTTATGCCATCACCGACCAAAAGCTCGAAGAGGCACATCGTCTCGCAAGACGCGGTGCTCAAATTGCCGACTCATTGAAAATTGATCAGCTGCTCGGATACAACTACAATTCGCAGGGGTTAATTTTTATGAAGGAAGGTCAATTTGACAGTGCTCTTTTCTATCTCGATCAGTCCAGTGAAATTGGGCAGCGCATTATGGATCGCAGCCTTAATTCATACAACAACAGTATCAAGGGAACGATCTATTTGCTCAAAAAGGATTTCAAAAAAGCACAGGAAGTTTTCAGCCTTGCCGAAAATGAAAGTCGTGAGTTAAATGCGCGTGAAGTACTGAAAGAATCGTATGGTGGCTTGGCCCAAACTTACGAGGCACTTGGAAACTATCCTCTTGCTTATCGTTACCATAAAAAGTTTACCGACCTGAAAGACTTGCTGGTAAACTGGGAAATCACCCAGAAGACATTGATGATGGAGCATGAACTGGATGAACAAAATCGAATCATAAAAATTGCCGAACTGGAAAAATCTGCTGCACAATCCTCCAGGGAGAAAAAAATATTTATCAGCTTATTAAGTGTTGGCTTTTTATCATTGCTGATCATTATCCTATTGATCATTCGCAACAATCGCCAACGAAGAATAACCAATGAAATCCTTCTTGGAAAAAACAGTGCCATTGAAAATCAAAACCTGCAACTGAAACAAGCGAATGAAATTAAAGACAAGCTATTCTTTATTATCGGTCATGATTTGCGCGGACCATTCTCCAGTTTAAAATCTATCCTCGGTCTTGTAGCCCGAGATGAAGTAAGTGAAGCGGAGTTTAAAATGTTTGCTCCTCAGCTCAACCAGCATGTGGTCGGGATCAGTGAGACGATTGAAAACCTGCTGCAATGGTCTGGCTCGCAGCTGCACGGATGGCAACAAGAGCCTGTTGAATTTCCCCCTCGGAGTGCCACTGAAAAAGCATTCTATCTTTTCACTGAGGCCACCCACCGCAAAAACATTACAATGATCAACGAAGTTTCCAATGAGCTGATGGTGTATGCCGATCAGAATCAAATGGAGTTAGTATTCCGGAATCTCATACACAATGCCATCAAGTTTACTCCCGAGGGCGGACGTATACAAGTTGTTGCTGTTATAACTGGAGAATTTGTTCAGATTGAGATCCGTGATAATGGAGTGGGCATGACGGAAACGCAACTTGCTTGCCTGTTTGACGAAGCAAGCATTCGAAACACCCGCGGAACAAAAGGAGAAAAGGGCACGGGGCTTGGGCTTACACTATGCAACGAAATGATTCTTGCTAATGGCGGGCACATTCGCGTTACCAGCAAAGAAGGAGAAGGAACTACGGTTCGTGTTTCTATTCCGAAAGGAAAGCAAGCAAAAGCTTAAGCTGAATGTAGTTTGGATTTTTTAGATTTAAATATAAATGGACCTTCTATGAAAATGCATCCACCTTCTTTGACTTTTTCATTTTTCATTATTGCCTTGTTCGCGAGCACTTCCACACTGGCGCAGGTGCAACCTGATAAGGATGAAATTCTTCGACAGCGAAATGCCTATAATGCCGCACTCAAAAATTTTGATGAAGAACTCAGCCTCTCCTTTCTGACAGACGATGTCCAGTCGACAATCAGTAATGGCACACTGATTCAGGGAAAAGAAAATCTAAGAGAGTATCTACGGAAGTCGACTGGGCCAAAAATGTATTGGGTGCGTACTCCAAATGAAATTGATATAAATGGGGCACTGGGATTAGCGTGGGAAGCCGGAACATGGAAGGGGTATACTGTTGATTCAGGAAAAAAGTCGGTCACCGGGGGAAAGTACTCCGCCATGTGGACAAAAATAAATGGGAGCTGGAAAATCAAGTCCCAGCTTTTTGTGAAGCTGGAGTAATAATTTTTCATTCCCGAAGTGTCTGCACCTTATTGACGTGTGATTGTCGCTTCAATGTCGAGGCAAAAATTAGTCCTACCTTTGTTGCCCGGATAGCTTTGCATGCAAACAAATCAAAAACAAATGACTGCAACCTGGCTTAGGGAAGGAAGACTTTCCAAAGGGCTAACTCAAAAGGAACTATCCGAACGTTCCAACATCAGCATCCGCTCTATTCAACGAATTGAAAATGGCGAGATCATTCCACGGAGTTATACCTTAAAGACTCTGGCGACAATACTTGAACTTTCATTTGAAGAGTTCATGAAATCTGCCCGTAATCAAAATATCAACATAGAGGAAAATGAAGGTGTTGATACGCTACCGACCACATTGTCTTCGCTGAGTAATCCGCAACGGATTATCCTTTCAATTGGCATTTGCTTCCTTATCGTTCTTCTGGCGTGGGCTTTTTTAGCTCAGTCCGAAAACTTTCCGGAAACCACTTTTGAACTACTGGTTTTTTCTGCAACAACCCTTGGGCTGATCACGATTACACTCTTCTTTCTCTGGAGAAAAAAATAGTGGATACTCTCCTTTAAAATGAATTTGACAAAATGGTAGGTATACTTGTACAACTCGCCTTGTCCTGGCTGATCGTTTGGTATTTTGATAAAAAGAATCTTTCTGTACTAGGCCTGAAACCTACACCTAAACGACTGAGCGATTTTGCCTTATTCTTTCTCATCACGGCATCGCTTTGTGCTTCTGGCTTTTTATTGAAAATGCTCATCGCCAAACAGCAATGGCAACTCAACAACCAGGTCAATTGGAAATTGATTGTCGAAGGGATTTGGTATAATATGAAGTCGGTGATGTTTGAGGAGTTAATTTTCAGGGGGGTGATATTTTATCTCCTGATAAAAAAGTTGGGGGCAACGAAAGCAATCTTAATCTCAGCCATTGCGTTTGGCATCTATCATTGGTTTTCACATAACACATTTGGCAATCCCAAGGCCATGATTGTTGAATTCCTGATCACCGGAACAATGGGTCTCGTGCTGGCCTATGGGTATGCGAAAACCTGGTCGCTGTATATTCCCATTGCTATTCACCTGGGTTGGAACGTAGTGCAACAAGTTGTTTTTTCCAATGGTCCCATTGGCAATCAACTCTTCACCGAAGTAATGCCGAGACCTATTGTCACCGTTTCTTACTTCAGTTTTTTCTTCATGCAAGTTTTTTCCCTGGTAAGTGTGTTAACCATAAACCCTTTATTGATCTGGAAAAGAAAACAGGAACCGCTTTAACGGATTAAGCAAAAAAATAATTGTTGAATGAGTGCTTCGTCCCGAAGATTTCTATCGAACTAAATTGCTCATTAATGATCGAGCCAATCTTTAAAAGCTACTGCACGATCTCTGCTCACCGACAACTCATGCTCACAGGGTTGATTCAGTTTGACTTCCAGCTTGGAGCTGATCAGTCCTTTTACTTCGCCAACGCTATCAATATGGATAATAAATTTACGGCTGATTCGAAAGAACTGAGTCGGGTCAAGTGATGACTCCAATTCTTCCAGGGTATGATCGATCAGGTGCTTCCGATTTTCTTTTTTCGTAACGAGGAAACACGCCTTACCATCGGCAAAGAAATAAGCAACTTCGTGTGCCTGCTTAAATTGAAGTTTATTTCCCGCCTTAATTATAAATCGTTCTCTATAGGATTTTGATTTATGAAGAAGTTGACTGAACATACGTAGCTCCTCGGCACCAATGGTTACTGTCCTTGAAATGTTTTTAAATTTATTGAGCGCATGACTGAGCTCTTGCTTTTGTATGGGTTTTAATAAGTAATCAATACTGTTGTAGTGCCGGAATGCCTGAATAGCATATTGATCATGGTCGGTGGTAAAAATAATCGGAGTCTTTATGCTTGTTCTTTGAAATGCATCAAAGCATATACCATCGGCAAGCTGGATATCCAGCAACAAAAGATCGACAGGCCGCTCCGATTGATAGAAATGTACCAAACCCTCCACCGAATCAACTTGTTCTGATACGGTAAGCGATGGCTCACACTCTCTCAGTAGTTTAGTGAGGCGCTCAGCGGCCAATGGTTCATCTTCAGCGATTAATACATTCATGAATAGGCAAACTCGAGTAACGGAAGTTTTTCAGTAAACAGCTTTTAGATTTTATCATTGCTGACTTACTGTTAATAAACAAATAACGACTCTGAATGTTTTTGAGTTCGATTTATGTTGATGTTTCCATCACCTATTTCACTCAAATTATTGGATAAGAAAAGCGGATGATGAGGGGACAACACTGAACCGGATCAGTCGATTTCAATCTTGATTAAAGGTCTTACTCTTACTAAACGAAGAAAGTCTCGCTACCAGAGCGAGACTTCCACCATTATTAAACTCTAAACCTATTTCTTAATCCTATTTATAGAATACCTGTTGGAATCAATACTTTATCAATCACGTGAATAACACCATTCGTGGCATGAATATTTAATAAAGTAGCAACCAGTTTAGATGCAGGAGTGCTTCCATTGGCATCTGTGATCGTCAGGTTAGCAACATTGATAACTACTTTTTGATTAAGAGTAGTTACTTCACCACTCGCAAGATCGGAAGAGAAAACTCTTGCCCCTACAATGTGATGCTGAAGTACCTGAGCTAATTTTGCGTTGCCAATAGCAGCTTCCAACTCATCCATATTGGTGACTCCGACCGCAGCGTATAGACTCTGGAAGGCTGCATCGGTAGGTGCGAATACGGTAAGATTTCCTGCCGCACTAGCTGCGTCCAGAAGGGCAGGAACTTTAGCAACTGCCGCAAGC
The DNA here is from genome assembly GCA_043774805.1 of Cyclobacteriaceae bacterium. Lineage (GTDB taxonomy): Bacteria > Bacteroidota > Bacteroidia > Cytophagales > Cyclobacteriaceae > ELB16-189. The sequence continues at coordinate 138,209 of JAYVTB010000080.1, forward strand.
AATTGTGTAAATTGTGGTGATGATGCACTTGCTGATGCAACTACAATTTGTGCGATCGTCTGTGATGGAGGCAATAAAGTTCTGTCAATTACGTGAATGACACCATTGGTTGCCTTGATATCAGTAGCCGTTACCTTTGTTTTTCCGTTGATGAATACCCCAGCAGAACCCTTACTCAAATAAATGCTCTTTCCATTTAAGGTGGGGGCAGAAGAACTTCCTGAAGCGATATCGGCCGCAAGCACTTCACCTGCCAGGACGTGATAGGTTAGAACCGCATTTAACGTGGCCTGATCAGGCAATGACGTAATTCCTGCTGCAGTAAATGCGGCATTGGTTGGTGCAAACACTGTTTTCTTCTCCGGGCTCAATAAGGCAGTCAGCACAGAAGGAGAAGCCGCTTTGATAGCAGCTCTAAGTGTTGAGAAATTCTTATTGAAGAAAACTGGAGCGACAATCGTAGCAATGATAGGGCGGATAGAAGGCGGAACCAATACAGCGTCCACCACATGTACTACACCATTGGTAGCTTTAACATCAGCGGTTACAACATTGCTTGCACTATTCAATTTTACTCCGCTCATTATATTCACCGAAATACTTTCACCATTAGCCGTTGCAACATCTCCGTTAACTAATGATTTTGATTCTACTGCTCCTGTCGTGATCACGTGATAGGATAATACATCTTTCAATACGTCTTCAGAGAGGTCATCCAGGCTGGTCTGCCCAGTAGCCGTTAATAAATCAGCAAACGCCTTGTTGGTTGGAGCAAATACTGTGAATTTACCAGAACCCTGAAGTGTACTTACCAGGTCAGGATATTTAGTTAAGGCTGCAACCAGAGAGCTTAGGTCTGAATTGGATTGCGCCAGGGCAACAATGTTTTGAGTAGGGGGTGCTACGTCCATATTATCATCATTACAGCTGATTAGAAAGGCCATACTTAGTATGAGCATCATAACTTTGGCTGCCAAAGCTGAAATGCGTGGGAAATTGCTCTTTTTATTCATATTCATTTTGTTTAATTTTCAACAGTAAAAACTAAACAAAACGCTGTTTGATTATTCGCTTTGGAGTAAAATTGAATAATTTGAGTGTGAGTGGTCATTAATTTGGAGTGAATTGCATTTCTGACTATTGTGAGGATTAACGCACGCCTACACTTTAATGATCTCGGAGCAGATTTCACAAACACCCTGATCATAACACCTAATGGATAGGAGTTGAAAGTGTAACCCCCCAATGAACTCGACTTGCAAAAATACGGGGGGCTGTAAAATTAGATGGCTACTTTTGAAATGAATACTCACAATCAGATTCTAACAAACTCATTATGAATTTTCTTTTCACCACAGTCAAGATTAAGATCTCTATTGTTGCCTTAGTTTTTATCGTTGCAATAGCTGAACTAAATGCACAATCACCGGTACCCAATTTTATTTTTGGAGATGCCTTACCTGATGCACCTGAATTGTCAGCAAGAGGGAAGTACCAAGTGGGCGTGCGAACGCTGGACTTTGTCAACAAAGATCAGGTGGATGTATTGAAAACAAAGGATGGTGTCGATCCTCACTATGACCGTCCACTCAAGGTAGAAATCTGGTATCCTGCTGTACTGAAAGAAGGACAAAAAGAAATCGTAACGTATGATCAGGTGATGGGACAATTCAATGATCCCAAAAGACCCATCATTCCATTTACTTTTTATGGAAGAGCCGCGCGTGATGCGGCACCGTATGTAAAGGATGGAGCATTTCCATTAATAATCGCATCACACGGTTACCCGGGATCTCGCCTGATGCTCACTTACCTCACTGAAAATTTAGCATCTAAGGGTTATGTCGTGGTGTCTATTGATCACACGGAGTCGACCTTTAAAGACGCTACTGGATTTCAATCTACTTTACTAAACCGAGCCAAGGATGATTTATTCATTTTAAATAAAATAGCGGAGCTGGGTTCTTCCGCCAGCAAAAGTTTTTTGTCGCGATTGGTTGATGCTAACCAAACCGCTTTGATTGGTTATTCGATGGGTGGCTATGGTGCATTAAATGCAGCAGGGGCCGGCTACAGTAAAGAGGCGGCTGCCCTGTTTGCCAATTTTTCCGGAGGTAGTAAATCTATTGAAGTAAGAACCACCGATCATCCGGAATTTAAGGCTTCGTATGATTCCCGAATAAAAGCAGTAGTTGCTTTTGCTCCATGGGGAATGGAACGCGGTGTTTGGGATGCCGAGGGACTACAAGGTTTAAAAGTGCCTACCTTCTTTGTAGCTGGAAGTCAGGATGACATTTCTGGTTATGAAAAAGGAATTAAGGCAATATTTACCGGTGCTTTGAATGCGGATCGTTACCTGCTTACTTATCAGAACGCGCGTCATAACGTAGCTCCTAACCCACCACCTGCGGAGTCACAAAACCCCGGGATAAACTTCAATGAATATTATCGTTATGCTGAACCGGTGTGGAGCGAAGAGCGTATCAATAACATCAACCAACATTTTGTGACGGCTTTTTTAGGCATTCATTTAAAGAAAGAAGACTTTGGAAAGTACCTGGAGTTGAATGAAAATTCAAACGAAAAAACATGGACTGGATTTATACCACGATCTTCAGTGGGGCTTGAGCTTTTACATGCTGTGCCTAAATAAATACTTTTTCATAATATCCTACTTAACAGGCGACTGATCTACCTCCCAATGATCCGTCCTGAATGGAATCACTGGCAATCCTTCTTTCGAGACTACATTACCGATGATCGTATTTCCAAAACCAAAACGTACCTGTGCTGGCGCTTTCACTGTCTTGTTCCACACCGTGATTTTGTTGCCTTCAATTTTTGCTTCTGCCGGAAGCCATTCTTCCGTTGCTCCTGAAATAAAAAATCCGCTGATCACTTTATCCTTTGCCATTAGTCCGGCAGGTGCGTTTGAAAAAGTAATCACCGCTTTTCCTTTTACTATTTCCATAGTTTGAAACTGCGGACTTTTATATGCAATGCCACTCACACCATAGGTTTCCGCCAGCGCCCAGTTGCCAAGGCGTGCACCTACATCATGCTTATTAGTGGGATGAATGTTCTTAATGTCGGCCACCAGGTCGGTGATTACAATAACCCCTGTTTTGGGGTGGGAAAGTAATTTTGTCTGTGCTTCCTGAACAAGTGCGCCTACATTATGATTGCCATATTGGTAGGGTGCAATCTGCACCAGATCAAAATAAAAATCTTTCTGCCACGCAGCTCTCCAGGCATCAATTAGTGTAGTCATCAATTTGTAATAGGTGCTATTTGTTCCAGCATTGCTTTCGCCCTGGTACCACAGTGCACCGGCAATGTTGTAGTTGGTGAGTGGAGCGATCATTGCGTTGTAGGCCTTGCCCGAGGCCGTTGGCCACCAGCGGAATGTTTGAAGTTTGCCAGCCGCTTCATTTAGTACAGGATCACTAGCCATTTTCGATTCTGGCACCCAGGTTTCAGCTGGTGTTCCGCCCCAGCTAGAGTTTATCAGACCAACAGGAACATTTAGTTCCTGATGAAGACGCTTGCCAAAAAAATACCCAACGGCACTAAAGCGTTTGATGGAAGTAGAATCACATGTCTCCCAGCTTCCTTTAACATCATCCTGCGGATAATCCGCAGTTGTTTTATCTATATGAAAGAACCGAATATTTTTATTGTAACATGTTGGTAGTTCGGCTCTGATATCCTGTAATCCATTATAATAACTCCATTCCATGTTGGATTGGCCAGAGCACACCCACACCTCTCCAATCAAAATATCCTCTAGTGTTATAGTTATTCCGCGCGTTGTGAGTTTGATGTTATAAGGGCCACCCGCTTTTGGTGTTTTCACTTTCAGGCTCCACTTTGCTCCGTTGTTGGCGCGAACTGAATCTTTGCGATTATCCCAGCTGGTAGTAACATATACCATATTATCCGGTCCTGCCCAACCCCATAGTTTTACAGAATCATTTTGTTGTAATACCATGCCCGAAGAAACAAGCGAAGGCAATCGCAGTTGAGCAACAGAAATGATAGAAATAAAAAGTGCAAGGATAGTAAGTCTTGTTTTCATAGAAGTAGATCAAATTATGATAGGGTATTCTCTAATTTTTGTGGTGTTCGCTCTTCAGATAATGTTCCTTTAAAATATCGTTGCCAAAGTCATTACCTTTTTCGCGAAGGATGGCATGAATGTGATTTCCATCATTTTGAAATCCTACATTGTCATACTCAATCAAAAAATCCGGACCGTTGATGATATAGTAGTGAGGTTTGTTTCGTTCCTCGTTGCCTACCCAGGCGAAATAAATTTTACTTAAACCGGTCTTAAGAATTTCATCATAAAGCCTGTGCGCGGTGTTGTGCTCAAAGTCATGCACATACTCCTGGATAAGAAGCTTCAGTATCTCCAGCTGATCGGTATTAAATTCCTTAGCCGATATGCCATAGTACGTGCTAATTCGCTGACTACTTTTTGGATTAGTGATGATATCTTTCGGCACTTCCTGGCTAAGAATCGCTTTCGCTTTCTGTTCCTTAGAAAGGAAATTCAGCAGCATAAAACCTAAGTCTTCTTCTTTACTTAGAATGCGCCACCCCGCATACTTTGAAGACTTCACTTGCGATGGGTCAGTACCAATAAAGAGTGGTGAAAAAGAGACTGACTTCCCGGTAACGGTGAGATTTAATGCAATATGATGACCGCCAAAATTCAAACCCCACGGCTCTTTGTCGTTGGGCGTGCCCCAAATTGAAATGAAGTAATTTTCGTGTGCCCATTTCAGACCCTGCGTCATTTTCAGCATATCATTCGTGATGGTTCCGTTATCAAATGCCTGTTGATATAAGGTGTTCAAAATATCATCCAGCTGCATTATGCTGGTGAGTTTCAGATAACCTTGCGAGCTCATGATAGAGGTAAGCACTTCGTGAAAAGCAATCCGGCTTGCATCCGAAAGCGAACCATACTGAATCCCCGCACGGGGCACCATCCCCACGGGTAGATTAGTCCATTTAAATCGCAGTGTGTCGTTAAAGTTGTACTGAGTTCTTTTCAATTCATCCGCACTCAATGTTTTCAAAAACGCGCTGGTAGCAGAAGTGATGGCAGGAGACGGTTGTGCCAGGAGATTGATGGATTGCAGTATCACTACAGCCGCCAATACAAAGGCTATCCTGAGCTGGTTATTCTTTTTTTTCATAGTAGCATTTCTATAAAATGTCGTGCACAATTCATGAAAGATACTTAAAAGATCAACAGAGATGTTATGAGGTATTCTTCTGAGATTATGACAAAAAAATTCTATCACTCATAGACAATGTATTGAAAGAACTTACGGAGAAAAGTAAAGATTTATAGGTTTTACAATTATTTATACTGCTTCCCTTTCTTGATCACCAACTTCACATCCTGAAGCAAAGCCATGTAGCGAAGCACATCGCCTTTCACAGCGATAATGTCGGCAAACTTACCCTCACTTACGGTGCCGAAATCCTTTTCCACACCCATCGCCACGGCTGGCCAATAGGTAGCTGCACGAATGGTATACATCGGGTCGAAGCCAAATTTATTTACCCAAACATCCAGTTCGTTCCACGTGCTTTGACTATGAAATTTCATGGGAATACCACTATCGGTACCAACCAGTAATACCACCCCTGCATTTTTGAGTTGATTGATTTTTTTGTCGAGCGTTGGTTTGCGTATCGGGTTTAATCCAAAATAATTCAGGCGAGCTGGATATTTCAGACTGTGTTTGATATCGGCAATTATTGAATCGGGCAAACCTAAGTGCCAACTCGTATTGTCGAGTGCCTCGGGATTGTCGCGCACATATTCAAAATTATAGAGACCCTCCACAGTAGGCGTCCAGTACAAAGGACCAAGACTCATTTTAGCAGTACGTTCTTTTATCGCTACTATAATGTCTTCCGGATATTCAGGCGCTGCAGCAAGGCCGGTGTGTTCAAAATTATCCACCCCTGCTTTCAGGCCTCTCCGTATTTCATCAGGGCGATGAGAGTGGGCTACCACTTTCAACTTATTTTTATGGGCTTCATCCACTACAGCCATATATTCTGCTTCGGTCATTTCATCCTGATCGATAAGCTTGATACAATTCACTCCAGCTTTTGCCAGCTGACGAACTTTTGCCCGTGCATCTTCAGCTCCTTTCACGCCCCAGCGAAATTCGGACGTGCCGGGATAAGGCTCATGCTGGATGAAGGGTCCGCTCATATATAGCGTTGGCCCTGGAATTTCTCCTTTGTTAACGCGGTCGCGAACTGACAAGCTTGGCTCGAGCGGTCCACCCAGATCGCGTGCACTGGTCACTCCGGCCATTAATAACTGATGTGCGCTTGAAGGCATGATTACATCCTTCTGCAGTTTCATGTACGTCTTGTCCCAATGATCATAGTCGCTGTGACCATTGATCATTAGGTGCACATGCATATCCCAAAGACCAGGCATCACGCTCATGCCTTCGGTTGAAATTATTTCAGCATTCTTTGGAATTTCTATTGTTCCCACCTGGCCAATTGCTTTGATGCGCTCACCTTCAATAATCACCACCGAGTTTTGTAACGGCTTGCCACCATAGCCATCGATGAGTGTGCCTCCTACAAGCGCTTTGGTTTGTGAGAAGACATTCGCAGAAAGAAACACGAGGAAGTATAACAGTTTTCGCATAGGTTATCATTGAAAAAGTAAGATAACGAAATTCTTTATTTCGTATAAATGACGAGATCGAATGAGCAAGACAGGTGTATACTTCGCGTCTGTTTAGATTAGTTTAATGGCAGCGGTTCAGAGAAATCTCCGCGCATGGTTCTGTACCTTTTGCGAGCCTCGGCTACGTATACACTGCCCGGAAATTTTGTCAAAAACTCTCGATAAATCTCCATCGCTTTGTCCTTGTTTTTCAGATAGCGCTCTTGAATTTCTCCCTCCATGAAATACGCATCATCGGCAAGTATATCCTCCCCAAATTCCGTTACGATCTTTTCACAAAGTGCGAAGGCTTTATCAAATTCTCCATTTCTCAATCTCAAGGATGCCTCAAGCCAATAGACATCATCTTTGATTTGCTCATCCTTAAATTTTTCAGAAAATCCCGAAAGACGGGTAAGTGCTTCATCCAGTTTATTCTGTGCCATCAACAATTCTATGGAAGCGTATTCTTTTAGTGCTACGCCCGTAGTGTCGAAGGTGGTGTTTTCTTTTATTCGCATGCTGAGCTCCATTGCATCATTGGCGATTTCGCGTGTAGTTGCCTGTTTTAAAATGTCAAGATGCTCTTGCGCGAGTTTAAAATCGCCTTTAAAATAAGAGAGCTTCGCGTTTTTTAATTTGGCTTCAAAGCCCAGGGGTGTTTCGCGCTGTGTTTTCTCTACCTGTGAATAAAGTAAGGTAGCCTCCCAGGGTTCTTCTTTTAATAAATAAATATCTCCCAAATCAATTTTTGCTTTTGACTTTATATTGGGCGACACTTTGTTGTTTGAAATCACCGCTTGCAAATAATAAGTGGCAGAATCCATTTCTTCAAGGTAATAGGCATGCAACAATGCCTGGCTCACGGATGCTTCGTAAGCATTCGGGCTATCAGCATAATTTTTCTTAAAACGTTTATACTCTCCAATCAGATACCTCACCGAGTCGCGGTTGACGGGATAGTTTTTTTTCACCTTTGCTTCTCGTGCTTTGATAAGTCCCATTCTGGCAGGTAGCTCATTTTCCGTTCCTATAAATTCTTTAATCACATACGAAAAACATTTATCGGCATTTTCATAGTCCTGATTATTCAGGGCAATTTGTGCTATCTCCAAGGTTTTGGATTGTTCTTTTCTAAAACGTTTATCATAGGCCCTGGCTTGAATAAAGGCGCCATAGAAATTTTTTTGTTGGAGGTTTACCCAAATGATTAGATCGGCATAGACTTCTGAGTTTTGATTTTTTTGAATCCTATCCAGCAGCAATTTCTCAAGACTTTCAAGCTCTTCTGGCTTGGTAATAAGAATTTGCATAATGTTTTTTATGTATGAAATATTGGAAGGTGTTTGTGTTACGTAATTCAGATATTCCGAAACCATCTGATCGCGCTTACCGGCCATCCGATACAGGTTTGCCAGCTCAAGAGAATATATGCTTTGATTTTCACTTAGGTTACGCGCCTGTTGCAAGGCCAGTACAGCGTAATCGATCAGGTTTTTAGACGCCAGGTAATCCGATGTTGTTTTGAGTTTGTAGGTGTCGTCACCTTGAGATTTTATGATACCGGTCAGATATTTATCTGCCTTCGGAATATTACCTGATCTAAAATATAGTACGCCTAAATCGAGTCGATAGGATATTTTGTCGTCCTTTCGAATAATTTTTTCCAGGTAGTCTTCGGCATCACTGAACTTGCCCATGTCGACCAACAAGTTGAAGTAAGAGGTGTGGACAAATGGAATGTTTTCGTTTTTTTTCACAAGCTGTTGATAAACCAATAATGCTTTTTCCTTTTCGCCTTTGTTCACATATTCGTTGGCAAGTTGAATATCTTGTTGGTCTTGTCCAAAGGCGTTCTGCACACATAGCGTAGGCCCTTGTATTAATAGTATTATATATAAGTATTTAATGCAGTTGTAATTATCCATGTGGATTTGTGTATAACTCTTGTTGATTTATTGTCTGTTCAGTGCTTGTGGATAAATTATGAAGTTTTGATTTAATTTTGATCTTGTTTGAGGTATAAATCGATTCTTATGAACATTTATGGGTTTTGTGAATGGGTTTTGATACAAATTAAACATTATGTGGATTAAATTGATAAGGGATAGTTTTGTGAACATTCTTAACAACTAATTTGAGGTGGACTTTAGTTTAGGGGTTATTTGGTAAGTTACCAACAATGACTAACAACTTATTCAGAACTTAATCAACACGGGACCATACTCCCAATTTGCCCTGATCGGGAAGCTGTATTTGCCTTCTTCCGATTTGAACAGGAATATTTTTTCAGGTTCTATTTTTTTATGGAAGTTACCTGCATCCCATTTTCCGTTTTGGTTAGTGTCTATTATTATGCGTAATCTATACTCAAGAGGTTCGAGGTATTTAAACGTGTGTTCCTTGATATTTTTTAAGCTATAAAGTACCTCATTATCATTATTGGTGAGTTGTACAATATAATTCTTGTGTGTAGTTTCTATTTTTAGGGATACCAAACCCAGGTCTTCTTCCTTGCTAACTTTTATCGACTTGTTAATTCGTTTGGAGCTGTCTTGCTCTATAGTGGTGAAGGCACCTTTACCTAAGATAAGTTCCGGAGCTTTCTGTTTCTTTTTTTGTTTATCATCAACGGGTTGTTCCTCTATCTTGGATGTAATCGTTACTTGATTTTTAAGGGTATCAATCCTGATTTTAGAGAGTTCAATTGGACTGGTGTGAAGTGTGTCGTATTCTATATATATGCTATCTATGTTAATACCTGCAACTGGTTTATTGTAATTGAAAGTATAGAGCACTGATTTATTGGAAAAAGTATAATGGAGACCTAACTCTTTTGTCTTTAGGGACTCTTTTGTTGTCTTAATTTCTCCATGTTTAATATAAATGGTAGTATCAATTTTTTGGCCTATGCTGTCCATTGCCGTCAAATGTACATTGAGAGAATCTCCCTTTTGAAAAAAGTTATAGAATATTAGTTCGGAGTGATCTACTCCATAGGTATAAATTGATTCTTTTGGTGTTAGGCCGCTGATTCTTAATGAATCTAACGGTTTATTGAATCTTACACGACTTGTTCTGTCGTTATGTCTAATGTTGTTCAGTGTTAATGGTCGGGAGTCAACCATCACCAGCGGCACTTCTATGGAATCCTTGGAGATATCCAAGTTGATTGAGGCGCTTAAAAATCCGTACTTCTCCGTTTTGCTGTCCACTTTTAGATTTTTGTTTTTGTCTTCGAATGCATAGATATGATAATTCGATGCCTTAAGGTTGGAGATTGTGAAGTTGGCGTCTTTATCCGATTTGGTGAAATAGATGGGTGTATGTTTAAATATGTCGAACGTGTCTGATTGGTATAGTGCAATGGTAATCTTTGTTGGTTTCTTTTCTGAAAACATTTCTTTTACATTACCACCTACGGATAGAGAGTCGATAGTTGGTCCTGTGCTAAAAGCGAGGTGTAAGTTATCAGCAGGATTGCCTTCTGTCAGATCCTGAACTCCCTCTCTGAAATTTATACTGTAAGTGGTGTTTGGGATTAGCTCTAGTTCAGGGTCAATGACTAGTTTTTTCTTTTTTACGGTAAAGAGTGTTTTCTTACCGATGGAGGGTATGATCAGAATCTCTTCTTTAGGATCTTTTATTTTGATGTCTTCGCTGAAGGTAAGCTCAATAATATTTCCGTTAAAGTTCTTTTCGTTATTAGATGGAATTGAAGAGACAAGTTCTGGAGGTGTTTTATCTCTTGGGCCACCTGTTGGCATGGCGACATTGGCACATGCTGCAAGGACGATCAGGAAGATGAAGAAAAAGAAATATTTCATTCAGGTCTTGCTATATAGATCAAACTCGAGTAGTCATTGTTTCTACGCGCCGTCAGGTTCGAAGACATGCCTGCTAAGAATGCTTTCAAACTGGTGATTAATTTAGACTGAGTAGGGTTCAAGTATTGTTCGCTTAATAGGGAAACATAATAGCTGTCAAGTTTCATCGGTTTTATGGCTACAATTTTAAAGCCGTTTTTGTTGAGCAGATTGTTCATGTTTTTTTGGTTGAAGTGCCATAGGTGTCGTGGCACATCATATCCGGCCCAGGTGTTCTTATATTTTTGTGAGTCGTGGGAGTCTCGATTAGGAACAGCTATGATAATGTGTCCTGTTTTAGCCAGATGGTTTTTGAGTTTTTGTAATGTTTCATTTAAGTCATGCACATGTTCAAGTACATGCCAAAGGGTAATGATTTGTGGGTGTACATTATCTGTTGTCTGCAACTGTTCGTATACCTTGTTTTCTAATTTAAGATTGGCGTTTTGCCTTGCTTTTTGATTGGGTTCTACACCAACTACCTTAAAGTCTTTGCTCTTAATATAAGAGAGAAAGTCACCTGTTCCACAACCGTAATCTAATATGAGATCTTGTTTCTTTGCATACTGAGTCAATAGGTCATGCTTCCATTGTAAGGTGATGTTCCTGGCTGTTAAGTATAGTTTATCAAATAAGGTTTTTGATTTGCCGGAATGCGAGATATAGTTCTCGGAAGCGTAATATTTTCCAATGGCATTAATGGTTGGCCTGGGACTAGTGATTACGAAGTTACAGTGACCACATTTTTTAAGGTGAAATTTTTCGTGAGTTACGGTGTAGTCTTTTGCAGTAAGGTAATGTTCAAAGCTTTTGCTTCCACAGATTGGACATGTGGTTATTTCCTCCGTCTCCATTATTTGCCTAGATATACAGTTAGAATGGAGACATCTGCTGGTGATACTCCACTGATGCGTGACATTTGGCCGATGGTTTCTGGTCTGATACGCTTTAGTTTTTCGCGGGCTTCACTGGAAAGGGCTTTCACTCTATCGTAGTCAAAGTCTGATTTTATTTTATAAGTTTCCAGGCTTTCAATTTTCTCAGCAAGTTTGTGCTCCCGTTCGATATAGGTTTCATACTTGATGGAAACTTCCACTAGCTGCTGAATTTCTTCCGTATATTTATTTAGACGCTCTTCGATTCTGTGATCAAGCGTTTTTAGTTCATTCATACCTATATGAGGGCGTTTCAATAAATTGACAACGGGTACTTTTTCGGTTATGGTTGAGCTGCTGATAAGTGCCAGTGCTTCATTCACCATTAATGGTGTAGCCTTCATTTCCTTAAGCTCTTTCGTAAGAGATGCTATAGCTTCATTTTTCTCTCTAACTTTTTCTAACCGTTGATCACTTGCCAATCCGAGCTGATGTCCTCTTTCAGTTAATCGAAGGTCTGCGTTATCCTGGCGAAGTAAGATTCTATATTCGGCTCTGGACGTAAACATGCGATAAGGTTCTTGAGTGCCTTTGTTCACCAGGTCATCGATAAGAACTCCAATGTAGGCTTCAGATCTTTTAAGGATAAAGGGCTCCTTCTCATGTACCTTATTGTGGGCGTTGATCCCGGCCATCAGTCCCTGACATGCCGCTTCTTCATAGCCGGTCGTGCCATTAATTTGACCTGCAAAGTACAGATTATCAATAAGTTGTGTTTCCAAACTCATTTTAAGTTGAGTAGGAGGAAAGTAGTCGTACTCTATGGCATACCCTGGTCTGAACATTTTGGCCTTTTCAAAACCAGGTATTTTGGTCAACGCTTGATACTGGACATTTTCTGGAAGTGACGTTGAAAATCCGTTTACGTAGATTTCAATGGTGTTCCATCCTTCAGGCTCCACAAAGATCTGATGTCGTTCCCGTTCTGCAAATCGGTTAATTTTGTCTTCAATTGATGGGCAGTACCTTGGTCCCAATCCTTTAATCCGCCCTTGAAACATAGGAGACTTATCAAATCCCTTTTCCAATTCTTTGTGAACCAAGTCGTTAGTGTATGTGATCCAGCAGCTAAGTTGTCTCTTCAGCGGTTCTGTGTCTGTGTAGGAAAACTTGCCGGGTTGTTCGTCTCCCTTTTGTTCTTCCATTGCAGCATAGTTTAGCGATCGCCCATCTATTCGCGGTGGAGTTCCTGTTTTCATCCGGCCTGCTTCAAATCCAAGTTCGATTAGTTGTTCTGTTAATCCAGTTGCATTCTTTTCAGCAGCTCTTCCTCCACCAAAGCTCTTTTCTCCAATATGTATTTTTCCGTTAAGGAAGGTTCCATTTGTAAGAACCACGGCCTTGCCTTTAATTTCAATACCTAGGGCTGTCCTTATGCCAATGACCCTCTTGTCTTTAATCAAAAGACCAGTTGCCATTTCCTGCCAAAAATCAACGTTCTTGGTGTTCTCCAATGAAAGCCGCCATTCTTCCGCAAACCGCATGCGATCATTTTGTGTGCGAGGACTCCACATGGCAGGACCTTTAGAAAGATTCAGCATTCTAAATTGAAGCATTGACTTATCTGAGACAATTCCAGAGTAACCTCCGAGTGCATCGATCTCTCTTACAATTTGTCCTTTGGCAACTCCACCCATTGCGGGATTGCAGGACATCTGTGCGATGGTGTTCATATTCATGGTCACCAATAGGACTTTAGATCCCAGGTTTGCGGCAGATGCAGCAGCTTCGCATCCGGCATGTCCACCCCCTATTACAATTACATCATATTCTGGAAACATTGTATTTCAGTTTGTTCCACGTGAAACATTAGACAGACTGTCAAACTCAATCAGAAATTGTTCCACGTGAAACTATTTACGCAAAGATAGACAAGCTTCCTCTTTTTTGCGCATGAGCGTTTTTTCAGTGGGCTTTTTATCCTTATAGCCCAGAAGGTGTAAAACACCATGAATCATTACACGGCTCAGTTCCTCTTCAAAGGCAAGGCTATACTTTGCTGCATTCTCTTTAACCCTATCTATACTAATGTAGATTTCACCTTCAAGGGGTGAGTGGTCATCGGAGTGATCAAAGGTTATAATGTCAGTAAGGGTTTTGTGATTGAGATACCCTTGATTAAGTGTTAATAGATAAGCATCAGAGCAAAACACATAATTGATTTCCCGAATGGCTGATCCTTCATGTTCGACTACTCTCTTTATCCAGGCAGTGACTTTTCGAGGTGTTTTAAGCGAGAAACGAACTTTGTGGGAGAAATAGTTAATCAGGGGCATCAGGCATTGATGTAAAAGCTAAGCTCAACCACTTTGCCGCGATCAGAGAAATCCACCTCATCTGCGAGGTGCTTCATTAGGAAAATCCCTCTCCCTCCTGGCTTTTCCAGATTTTCAGGGGAAGTTGGGTCCGGTAGGTTATGAAAATCGAATCCTGTTCCCTCGTCTTCAACCCGGAACTTAATCATCCCCTCTTCAAGAGAAAGTCCTAAGGATACATTTTTAGAGGAGTCACCTTTATTGCCATGTCGAATGGCATTATTCACAGCTTCCGTCACAGCAATCATGATATTACCATAGATGTCTTCATTTAAGTGAAATTTCTCTTTGGCATTATCAATGAAGCTTTCAATCATCCTGATGTTATCTGACAAGGAAGGTATTTCAATGCGGATGTTCTTCATGCTGTACATAATGGGTTTTATTCCTTCGTTCCTATTCGCTTAAAATATTCGTTAACCTCTTTCTTGTAGTATGGAAAAAGCTTTGGCGGCACCGTCTTGAGCAATTCTACCTCTTTTTCCTTTAATTTAAGGTACTCTTCAAATTCTCTTGGAATTTCCTTTCCATAATCTTTCGCTGTTTCTCCCTTCCTCTCTTCGTCCATGTCCTGCTCCCTCATCGATTTCTCTGCATCTAATAGGCGTGTTAGTATTTCATTTTGCCTTTTAATGGTCTGTTCGGTTATTTGCTTATTAACCAAATCGAATTCGGTTTGTTCCATTTTCCCAGGTAAATCTCCTCCTGGAACCTGACCACCATTTTCCTTAAGTTGCTCCTGCATTTCCTGCAAGGCCCTGCGAATCCGTTCCTGCTCAGCAGCCATTCTTGCCATCTCTTCTGAAAGCTGGCGTCCCGTCTTTCCACTCTTCCGAATCTCTTCCATTTGCTGATTGAGCATTTGTTGCATCTTGCTCATGCTTGGTTGAGATTGACCTTTCTTTTTCTTGCCCATGCCGGGCTGGGCATTAGCCATCATATCCATCATCATGTTGTAATGATCATTGAGCATGAGCGCGAGGTTGTTCATGCTTGTCATCGAGAATTGCATCTCGCTGCTGGCATTGGCTTTTCTACGCTCCTTGATGTTCTCAACAGTCTTATCAATATGACTATTTAACTCACCAACTTCTTTTGTAACAATGGAGCCCATGAAAGCATCCTTCTTGGCAAGAGCTAATAGACTGTCTTCCAGCACTTTAGCATCATCTTTGAGTTTTAATTGATTTTGGGAAAGAAAGATGTACTTCGGATCAGTTTGCTGAACGCCAGCGAAATCTTTCATCAGAGATTCCTCATCAAATGAAAGCTTGATCAGGCCGTGAATAATCTGTCGAAGGCTTTCAAGGTTTTGCATATCTATTTCCATCTCCATTGAATTTTGTGAGCCTTCCATCTCCTCCTTCATTTCCTTCATTTTACTAATGGATTTCTTTTGCTGCTCTTTCGAGCTTTTTGGACTGCTTTTTTGTAACTCTTGTTTGCTCTTTTCCTGGGCATCCTTTACTTCTTGTTTTTCTTCTTCGTCAGGTGTGGATTCTGGCTTGTTTAATTCTTCGCCCAATTTATCCAGGTCATCAAGGGCTTTATCCAACTCTTCAAAATCCTTCTGAAGCGCTTCTTGTTCTTCCGCTAACTGTTGCGTAGTTTCCTTTTCCTCCCCTTCCGTAGATTTTTTATCCTGTGCTCCTTTCTCGTCTTTAGACTTTTTTTCATCCGCGAGTTCCTCTGTTTTCGAAAGCAACTCTTCTTGTTTTTCTATTTGATTTTTCAATTCGTCAATGGCTTGTTCTGCTTTATAGTCGTACTGTAATTGCTTGAATAATTCCAGCGTGCGCTCCAGTTCTTTCTCAAGATTAATTTCTTTCCGATCCATCTTCTCCAGCATTTTCTGGATCTGATTTGCATCGGCATTTTCTTTAAGAAGTTTCTCCAGCTCCTGAAACATTTTCTTTGTCTCATCATCCAGCAATTCATTCATCAGCTTTTGAATCTGTTCCGATTTCTCTTTGATGCGCTCGCTTTCCTCAGAGAAAGTATCCTTCTTCTTTTCAAGTAACTCGTTTTCCTTTTGAAGAGCATCAATTGCCTGATTCAACTTTTCCCTTTGTTTAATCAAGTCCTCCAGCATTTTCTTATCCTGCCAGTCCAGCGTTTGTTTGCCTCTTATTTTTTGTTGAGCTTCTTCAATAGATTGCTTTAGATCTTTTGCCTTTTGAAGGCTTTGGTCAATTTTGCTTTCTGCGGATTGTTCGGATTTACTGATCTGAGCTATTAATTCATCTTTATCCGGAAAACTAAATGTATAACTTGAGGAGCGCGTGGACTTCCTGCCATTTACTCCATCATTATCCCAAACCTGAAAATGATAACTGAGTTTGTCACCCGGTGCAAGTTTTAGTGAATCGAGCGCCCATTGATAAAAAAAGTTTTGTTGAGGTTGGTTCTGGGCAATCGGAATTACAACATGAGTTAGCGATTGTTCTTTGTTTCCTTTAATGATTTGGTAATTTAACTGAAGGGCGGTAAGCCCGTAGTCATCGGTAATCGACCCACCCAGATAGATGTTGCTAAAAAGAACCGAGTCCCTGAGATTCTCCACCACGATTTGAGGGAATTGATCCTTAATCACATCAATAGAATAGGTGATCTGATCTTTATTCTTGCTGCGATCGTTCTCCAACACAATGGAATACTGCTCTGGGCTGTTAAAATTCTTACTAAACTTAAATAATTCATTATCATACAATTGCATCTCATTTTGATGTCCATCGGAAGAAAATAAAATGCTGGCCTTTGACGTACTTGATGCACCTATTTGCCAGGTTACTTTGGTGCCTTCCGCGACCTCAAGATTCCCCGCATTGGTTAGTTGTTCGGTTTTACGATTGAGATAGGCAGGATATTCAAGTGTTGCTTTTAGTTGTGTAAGTTCCGGGCGATTGGTAAGCCCGATCGTGAGCACCTCAGACAAAAAACCGGAAGCCTCAATCTGCAAAACAAGTTCACTTTGCATTTTCTCAAATGTGTAAGAAAACACCCCTGCTTCTTTGCTTTCCATTTTCCAGCGTTGAGCTCCGGATACGATGTACGCTGATGTGGGAATGGCATCTCCCTCCAACTGAAGTGACAGCGTAAAGTCTTCATTAAAAAATGCCTGAAGGGGTTGGTTCTGTACGATAAACCGAAATGGAGCCTGAGGAGAAAACTCCTGGTTGAACTTTACAATGCGGGTGGTGCTTTGCGTAAAAATCCCCTGGTTTACAATCCACAAAACTAGAATGAGCAAAAAGGGAATGATAAAATATTTTAGGTATTGCCTGTTCTCTTTAAGATCAATGGCGCTTTCGAAAGCAACATCTTTAAAGGAAATCGACTTTTGTGATATTCCAGCATCCAGTAAAGCGCTTTTGTGATGTGAGGCGGCCAATTGAATTACGTTTAAAAGCTTGTCGCCAATGGAAGGGAAAAATCTTCCTATCAATTGCGCACTTTCTTCTTCTCCCAGGCCCCTGCGATAAATCCACCAGACCAACGGTTCTTTTAGAAAATGAAAAACGCACCAACCAACGAGTGCAAAGAAAGAGGTGAATATCAGGAAGCGTACACCTCGGCCAAGCCAAAGATTATACTCAAGCAAAGAGGCAATAATAAAGTAAATCAGGATTGCAGAGAGGGTAAAAATGCTTCCACGAATAAGAAGATTCAGGTAATATCTTCTTTTGAAAGAGTTTATTTTTTCATTTATGCGATTGATCCCCTCACCCATGTAACTTAAAACGAACTTATCTTAAAGATAGTTTTTTAATCCTACTAAGATAGGAATATAGGCTGCTTATGTCAAAGCTCAGACCCAGAAGATGAGAGGTTCCATTTATACTCCTGTTCGAAATACTCAAGCACATGCATTTTCAATAATTTCTCTTGCTCAAGTAAATCAAAATGAGGAAGCTTCTTAACTAAATTCCAATGAGGCCACCCCTCCGCGTCCAACCCTTCCAGCTCATAATATCCTGACAGGCTCAACACTTTACAAATGGCGATATGCATCAGATCCTGTTTTTCTTCTTTGGAAAAGCGCTTAGCCCCCCTACCTAATTCTTGCATGCCCACAATGAAAAGGACAGCATTAAGATCCTTCGGTCGTTTTTCCAGAATTCCCTCCAATTCGATTAATAACCGATTCCATTGACGCTCCAGATCTAAATCTCGCTTGAACATATAACGTTTGAATTAATTTATATTTAATTCTTCCCAATATTCGAATGCCCTGCGCAGGTGCGGAATGACAATGGTGCCTCCGACCAACGTGGCTACTCCCATAGCCTCATGAACTTCAGCCGTTGTGAAGCCCACTTCTTTGCACTTGCCGAGATGATACTTAACACAGTCGTCACAACGGAGCACTAATGAACAGGTTAACCCAATGAGTTCCTTCGATCTTACATCTAGCGCCCCTTCCTGGTAGGCATTGGTGTCCAGGTTGAAGATTCTTTTGATGATAAGATTGTCGGCAGCCAAAATTTTTTCATTCATTTTGCTGCGGTAATCATTAAATTGGTCCACCAGGTTCATGCGTAGTTCTGTTTTAGACTTCAAAGATGAGTTCAATTCAGGTTAAATCAAATTTGACAAAGTCAGCATTTCATCTTTGGGGTGATTTTGTAACTCTGTTTTTTCCGAACCATTGCCTTGGGTGTTCCACCTCATTGTACAAAGGAGAGGAAATCCTATGCACGCGTTGTATTCTTGAGTTGCCCAAAACGAACTATCACGAGCAAATCGATAACACCATAAAATCAAGATTGAGCGGTCGGATACCCCTTTCGAATGCCATGGCATTTCTAAAATTCAGAAAGACGGGTGTGGTCCAGCACCTTCTTCACCAATTAAAGTATAATAATCATCCGGAGGTTGGCGTAAGACTTGGAAAACTTTATGGTAAGGATCTGATGGATGCTGGCTTTGATACGAGATTAGATTTGATCATACCCATTCCATTGCACCACTCGCGCAAGCGCAGAAGGGGATATAATCAAAGTGCAAAATTTGCGGAAGGACTAAGTGATTTGTTGCAAGTTCCGTGGGGTGAAAATATTGTAGAGCGGAAAATAAAAACATCCACCCAAACACGAAAGACCAAAATTGAGCGGTGGGAAAACGTGAAAGATGTTTTTCAAATAAAGCAACCCGATAAGATCATTGACAAAAGGATATTATTGGTGGATGACGTAATAACCACAGGCGCGACACTAGAGGCGTGCGGACATCAACTATTAGATCATGGCTGTTCAGAATTAAGTATTGCCTGCATAGCTGAAGCTCAATAAAAAAGCCCCGACTAGTCGAGGCTTCTTATTATAAAATTGAAATTCTATTTAGTAGTTAGACCCAGCACGAATCATTGCACAACGGAACCCAATGGTTGCTGTTGCTGAGTCCTGATCCAGGAATCTGCGTGTACCTGGCGACATCCAGTAGGCTACATCTTTCCATGATCCACCTTTATAAACGCGAACTTTATCAGAAATCAAAGACATAAAGCCTTGAGCATTCTTCGTGTATTCAAAAGTCTTAATGGTCTTTGCGGTTCCATCAGGCATGGTAACAGTTGAATCCTTTTCTGTTTTTGTATAACGGTTTCTATAATCACCGTGGCTATCAATAAAATCATCTCTGCGGATAGGGTTCAAATCGTCAAAGTCCTGGTGAGAGAGAGGACGGTATACATCCATCACCCACTCACTAACGTTTCCCGCCATGTTATACAATCCATAATCATTGGGAGGATATTCGTAGATATAAGAAGTGATCAACGCGCCATCATTCAATCGCCCTGCAATACCGGCATAGTCACCACGGCCTCTCTTGAAGTTGGCAAGGAAAGACCCCATCTGTTTGCCATAAGGATTACGCAATGCATGACCGTCCCAAGGGTAAAGGCGCTGATGAGTTTGTAATTCATCCAACCACTGCGTACCAATCAAAGCTTGAGCAGCATATTCCCACTCGGCCTCGGTTGGTAAACGATATGCTGGGATTACCACACCGGACTCTAAAGGAATACGGCCCGCACCCGCTTCGGGGGCAGCAACACCAGCTTTTTCAGCAAGATCTGAATTCACTTTGGCAGTTCTCCAGACGGCATATGAATTTGCCTGAGACCACTTTATTCCTACAACGGGGAAGTAGCGGAAGCCTGGGTAACGAAGATAATGATCAACATAAGGATCATTGAATGCAAGATTCGATCTCCAAACCAAGGTATCAGGAAGAGCGCCACGGTATGCACGACCACCATCATTAGGGGTAGAGTCAGCAGTTAGATAATATAAGTACTCCAGCCAGTGAATATTTGCGATTTCAGTCTCATCCATGTAAAAAGAAGCAACAGAAACAGTTCTTTCCACATTGTCGCGATACGCCATCACATCCTCCTCAAAGGAGCCTAATACAGTACGTCCACCTTCGATGAACACCATATTGGGTGCTGGTGGTTGGGATTCGTAAGGGTTAACCTCAAATCCTTCGGCCTTATCCCTTGTGTAGACCAGACCGGTGGCCGTACTCATTTGCCCGGGATTTTGAGCGGTTGGTTTTCCACCTTTACCACCAAACAACGAGCATGAGCTGATGATGGCGGATAGCCCAACTAAAAACAGGAGTGACTTAAAATACTTCATTTGCATTTGGTTATAAATCAAAGTAACCGCTAATATAAATAGATAAATCAATGTTTTCCAAAG
>JAYVTB010000081.1:0-13899 GCA_043774805.1 Cyclobacteriaceae bacterium
GATGTGCTAAGTGAATTTAAAAAACTGAAAATACTTAAACACCAATACTATGGAAGTAGCCAAAAATCAGCAACTTAGTTGTGACAAAGTAGAGTTAATGTGCATTATGAATTGTACGATGGCAT
Source organism: Cyclobacteriaceae bacterium (assembly GCA_043774805.1). Classification (GTDB taxonomy): domain Bacteria; phylum Bacteroidota; class Bacteroidia; order Cytophagales; family Cyclobacteriaceae; genus ELB16-189. The sequence goes on from JAYVTB010000081.1 coordinate 126, forward strand.
ACCGTTGATCGTGAAATGGGTATCTGTGGAAAATAAATCAGCGAAAACTTTCACACTCAATCGCGTGATCAATGAAATACTCGGTCTGGTGGAAGAAGAAAGTGCCGTGGTGGGTTCGCCTGAGCAAATGAAAAAGCAACACGGCATTTATGTAGAGACAAACTATGCCTTCAACAATGCCATGCGTTACGACATCAGTGATCAGACGACACATTGGAAAATTGATTCTACCTACTCCTCACAGGTGAACTACAATTATGAAACGCCCTGCGTGCTGGAGGTTTATCCTGAAAAAGCAAAAGCCGCAACACTGAAACCAGGAGAGGTTTATAAATCAGTTCGAACACACGAACTACTCATGGACAGCTATGATCGTGAACGAAGAGGGCTTGCGATTCGCAAAATGTATCGTACGGTAGCTCCGTGGACGACACAGAATCCCATCTTTATGCACCTTGTCAGCAAGAACGATGATGAAGTGAGAAACGCTATCGATCAATGCGCGGCCACCGGATACGAGGCCATGATCCTCAGCTTTGGCAGTCACCTCAATATGGAAGACAGCTCGCCCGATAACATCAAGCCCTGGACAACTCTCTCGAAATACGCGCATGATAAAGGAATTCTCATTGGCGGTTACTCATTATTCAGCAGCCGCAGGATCAGCGATGAAGATGACGTGATCGATGCAAAAACAGGAAAACCAGGCGGTGCTTTCTTTGGCAACGCTCCCTGCTTCGGAAGCAAGTGGGGTCTCACCTACCGCGATAAGATCAAATCATTTTATAAACAAACGGGCTTTGACATCTGGGAGAATGATGGTCCTTACCCGGGCGATGTATGCGCATCGACCACGCACCCAGGCCATACGGGTCTTGACGACAGTCAATGGAAGCAGATGGAAATACAAAAGGATTTATATCGATCTCTAAATGAACAAGGTGTCTACATCAACGCACCCGATTGGTATTTTTTGGATGGCACACATAAGATTGCCATTGGCTATCGTGAAGTAAATTTTTCGCTTTCGCGGGAACAGCAGAAAATTATCAATCGGCAGAATATCTACGATGGCACGTTTGAAAAAACACCTTCTATGGGCTGGGGCTTTGTTCCATTGACCAAGTATCAGGGAGGCGGACCTGAAGCCGTGCTCGAACCATTAAAGGATCATCTCAACGACTATGAACAATTGATGATACAGTATTATGGTGCTGGTGTACAAGCCTGTTATCGCGGTCCTCGTTTATATGATGCCGAAGAAACAAAACAGGTAGTGATCAAAACAATCAACTGGTATAAAAAATACAGAGAGATATTGAACAGCGACATCATTCACCTGCGCAGGGCTGATGGTCGCGACTGGGATGGAATACTGCACGTAAACCCAGCCTTAAAACAAAAAGGTTTTGCTCTCTTCTATAATCCCACCAATGAAAAGTTAACGCGCACGATTAAGTTGCCATTATATTACACAGGATTAACAAGCAAAGTGAATATTGCTGAGAAAGACGGAGTGGCTAAAATCTTTTTACTGAATCGAAATTACGAAGCTGAATTGACGATTAGCATTGAGGCGAATAGCTTTAATTGGGTGGTGATTGGTGAGTAGCAGACAGTCCTACACATGCTACGATTCAGTCTTTCTATTTACATTTGTACCCAACAAAAGTTACAGTCCGTTTTGAAACATAAATTCTATTGTCTCTTTGCATTTTTTTTATTCAGCTTCTCTTTTTCTCAGGCTCAAAGCACCGACCTGAAGTGGCTTGATAAAATCAATTCACCTCCCAATCCATCAGCTGACAAGGCATGGAAATTCATTTCAAACAGCGTGACTCCTATTGGCCTGGCAACACCGATAACCATGTTTGTTGTTGGTCAAGCTACTCACAACAAAGAATTAAAAATAAAATCGTACAAGACGGGAATTTCACTTTTAGTAGCAGGCGCCATATCAACAACATTGAAACTGACCGTTCAACGTGCCAGACCCTTTACCACTTATCCTGATGTCATCTATCAAAAAACAGAAGTAGGCAGCTATTCCTTTCCATCCGGTCATACCAATTTTGCGTTCGCCACCGCTACATCATTAACACTGGCATTTCCAAAATGGTATGTGATCGTGCCTGCCTACTCTTATGCCGCAGCTGTAGGCTATTCAAGAATGTACCTGGGCGTTCATTATCCCAGTGATGTGTTGGCAGGCGCATTAATTGGAGCAGGCTCTGCGCTACTCACCTGGAAAGCCCAAAAGTGGCTGAATAAGAAAAGAAAAAAGTAATATTCATTCTTATCGTGAAGCACAAAATGAATGCCCCAAAATACATATCTCTGATTGCACTTCTATTTACTGGTCAGGTTACTGTGGCACAAAAACAAACTACGCATCCTTTTCCTTCTGACGTAAAACGCATTTTGTTTATCGGCAACAGCATCACCTATGCGGGAGAATATGTAACCAACGTAGAATCTTATTTTGTTGCTCATTATCCAGCACTCCGTGTTGAGTTCATTAATGTCGGCCTTCCCAGCGAAACCGTTTCAGGATTGTCAGAGCCCGGCCATGCCGATGGAAAATTTCCACGACCTGATCTCCATGAACGACTCGCTCGTGTGCTCGAGCAAACGAAGCCGGATTGGGTTTTCGCTTGTTACGGGATGAACGATGGGATCTATATGCCACTTGATGAAAATCGGTTTATGAAATTCAAGGAGGGCATCAATTGGTTGCACGATGAACTCGCGAAAGCCGATGTAAAAATGATTGTTCATCTGACTCCTCCCGTCTTCGATGAGCGGAGGGGCGGACATCCCGGCTATGCTCATGTTTTGGATGTTTATTCCGATTGGCTGTTAAGTCAACGGGAGGTAGCAAACTGGGAGGTAGCAGACATTCACGGTGCCATGAAAAAATACCTGGAAGATCAAATTCAAAAGGATCCTTCTTTTGCTTTAGCTAATGATGGTGTACATCCCGGCAAAACCGGACATTGGATAATGTCGAAAGAACTACTGCTTTACCTGGGCGAAGAGAATATCACTACAGAAGAGAGTATCAGCACTGCGATGGCCAATTCAACAAACGGAGAAAAGATTTTAGAACTCGTTTCTCAGCGACAATTGATAATGAAGGATGCCTGGCTCACCAGCACAGGTCATCAGCGTCCTGGAATGAATCCTGGGCTACCCATAAGGAAAGCAAAAAAGAAAGCAAAGAAAATAGCGAAGGAGATTAATGCGTTGAGGAAATAGCGACTATAACGCCACCATACTCCCACCTTAAAGACAGGATAAAGCAGTTATAAACCGAGTGAAGGGTGGTATTAAAACTAAAACGAAGCAGGTTGATCAGATTTCAACGCCTTAATTGCTCCAGGGCATGGTCTTGAGTTATTCCACTAAATAATTTAGCGAACTATTTGATTAGATTTACAATACCCTTTCAACCACTCATATCGATCTGATAAAATGAAAATCTCCCTTTGCTTTTATTACTCTTATCATTTACGGCTTGTGTTAAAAATAGAGCTCCCATAACAACGGATAATAGTACATCGGATAGTTTATACTATCCACTGGAAATTCTTCATTTCGCGGCCGATAAAAGAAATCCAGTATTTACAGGCACCGGCACCAACACCTGGGATGAGAAGATCCGTGAGCGAGGCTATATTCTTTATGAGGCGGGAGAATACCGTATGTGGTATACCGGTTTTCGCGATCAACCTGACGCTGAAATGCATCTGGGGTATGCAACATCAAGTGATGGCATTGTGTGGAAGAGGTATGAGCACAACCCCATCTTTGATTCAGGCTGGGTAGAAGACATCATGGTGGTGAAGTCGGGCGAGACTTATTACATGTTTGCAGAGGGGAAAAATGATATCGCACATTTGCTCACTTCCACCGATCGTATTCACTGGACAGAACATGGAGCACTGGATATCCGCTATGTAAATGGCGAACCTCTTTCGAAAGGCGCCTATGGCACACCCGCTGCCTGGAAAGAAAATGACACCTGGCATTTATTTTATGAACGAGGTGATCTGGGCATCTGGCTGGCAACATCCACCGATCTCAAGATATGGAAAAACATACAGGATGAACCGGTCATTCAAATTGGTCCGGAAGGGTATGATAAATATGGTGTTGCCGTTAACCAGATTATTAAGCATAAAGGAAAATATTATGCCTACTATCATGCCACCGCCTATGAAGACTGGCATGAGTGGAGTAGCTGTGTGGCCATTTCTGATGACTTGATTCATTGGACTAAATACAAGGACAACCCCATTATGACGGAAAATAAGTCAAGTCCGATTTTAGTACACGATGGCAACCAATACCGGCTCTACACCATGCACGATAAAGTATGTGTGCATTTCCCAACCCAGTAATTGATCAACATACGAGATTTCATGTACCGTTGGAACTTAATCACAACCGAACTCATAATCGAATAAAATAAATTGAATTTTTATAATAAGTTTGGAACTACATATCAAAATCTCTGACTATGAAACATAAAAGTATCTGGCTCTGCATCGTTGTGATCGGAGTATTTTCAGCAACACGACTATCTGCACAAAAAGGGTATGTTGATACGCCCCCAGAAGTATCCCCTATGCCCATGAAACCGGAGATGACCGAAATCTGGGAGCCTCAGGTAAAAGTAATCACACCTGCAAAGAAATTAGGTGATGCCCCTTCCGATGCCATCATCTTATTTGATGGTAAAAATATTGACCAATGGGTAAGTAAGAAAGATCCTTCCAAACCCGCACCATGGAAAATAGTGAACAATGATTACCTGGAGGTCGTACCTGGCACTGGAGATATACAAACAAAAATGAAATTCGGAGATTGCCAATTGCATATTGAATTCAGCGCTCCGGATGTTGTTGAAAGTGGTGGTCAGGGCCGCGGCAATAGCGGAGTATTTTTCCAGGACCGTTATGAACTTCAAATATTGGATTCTTATAACAACCGCACCTATCGCAATGGTCAGGCAGGCAGTATTTATAAAGATCAGGCACCTTTAGTAAATGCCATGAGAGGTCCGCTGGAGTGGAATGTGTATGATGTAGTTTATACCGCTGTCCGATTCAATGCCGATGGAAGTGTGTATTCTCCTGCGCGCATCACTGTATTTCATAATGGTGTGTTAGTTCAGAATAATGTTTCCATCAACGGCCCAACTGATTACATTGGATTACACATGTACAAAGCAGCGCATGGCGATGATGTAATTCATTTACAGGATCATAACAACAAGACCCAGTTCAGAAACATCTGGATCAGGCCACTTTAGTTAGCCAAAAGCAATCACAAAGGAGGAGAGTCAATACTCTCCTTTTTTTATGCCCGGGGGCCATCACTGCACCAACTCTTTCAATAATCTCTTCCGGAAAGCATGGTAATTCACCGTGATGGTATGTCTAGGTGTTTTTATTTGATTGAAGTCTGGATGCACTACTTCCCGATTAGCAAGTTGCCCGATGTTTTTAGGTCGCTGCCATTTACCGGCCAGTTCACGTGCCATGAGTTTACTCTGTAATTCCGAACCCGGCCAGATACATCCCAATGGTTGAAATAATCCGATGAAGTATAAATTTTCAATGGCGGGATGAAGCATGCGCAAATACAGCGGCACATCTCCGTGTGAATAGTCGATAAGCTTTTGATCAAAGAAAGGATGTGAAATGTAATAACCAGTACATGCCACAATCACATCGTATTCACCAACACTTCCATCTTTGAAATGCACTTTCATTCCGTCATAATGATCAATGTCTGGTCGCGGTTTAATTTTCCCGTGACGGATAAAATAAAACAACTCGCTATTCACCGTGGGGTGATGAAATCCAAAATCATCTTCCGGTTCCGGAAGGCTATAGGTAGCGTTTCTACCTTGCAGTATTCTGATCATGGCACTGGTTGACTTTCTCCAAAAGAATGAAGGAAGAAATCGGAGTATGCCTCCCACGGTATCTGAAGGTTTACCGAAAATAAATTTAGGAATCACCCAATAGCCTCTTCGCCAACTGATATCGGTGCTCTTCGAAACACGACATGACTCCACCGCTACATCACAGGCAGAATTACCTCCACCGATTACCAACACGCGCTGATCAGCAAAATCAGAAAAGCGTTTCACCTCGTGAGAATGCATAAGCTTTCCAGTGAAAGAACCCGGGTAGATTGGATAACGCGGCTTCCAGTGATGACCATTGCACACCGCCAGCGCATCGAAGATTTCGCTTTTAGTTTCTCCATTTTTAATCGTGGTAACATGCCATTTTGTTGACGCATCCAATAGACACCGCTCGACCATCGTATTAAACTGGATGTATTCATACAGCTTAAAGTGACGTGCGTAGCTCTGAAAATATGCTGCGAGTTGTTGATGCGATGGATAATCCGGATAGTCATCAGGCATTGGATAATCATCATACTGTGAAAGGGTCCTGGAGCTGATGATGTGGGTGGTTTCAAATACGCTGGAATGTGATAACGCATCGCTGAATACCCAATTGCCCCCCACTTCAGTTCCATAATCATATACGGTGATATCCAACCCCTCGTCCAGCAAGTTTTTGGCAGCGGTAATTCCGGAGGGCCCGGCCCCTATGACGCACACACGTTTCTTACCGGTCATGAGTTTATTTATTACTACGGTTTTTTAGCGCAACATTCCAGAGCCGGCCATTCCATGAATTCACTTCTGATTTTCCGTACCTATCATTTTCAGTTATCCATTGGCCATTATAAATTGATTAAATATCCCGATCCAACTCGAGCCTCGCTTCTTCCAAATCCAGTTCGTATTCAATCTTGCGCACTACCTCATCGCTCACTTTTCCTTCTTTTCGCAACCTCAGGATCAAGTCGCGTTCTCGATTGAGCAACTCATACTGAATGCGCTGTAATTCATCGATTTGTTCGCGGGTTAACTGATGTTCTGAAGCATCTTTGCGTATGCGCTGAATGCGTATTTCATATTTTGACTTTATCTGACTAAGCACCTCTCCACTCAGACCAAGAGAATAGTTCTCTTCGATATGCTCAATTACCGATGCCGCCAGCTGCACGCGTGTTCGCTCCTCTTCTTTAATATAACTGTCATCTGACTTTACGCCCAACCAACTGATCAGTTTTCGCAAGGTCATACCCTGCATAACGAGCGTAACGAATATGACGCAAAAAGTTAGAAAGATAACCAGGTCACGATTTGGAAAGGGTTTCGTTTCGCTTACCATCAAGGGCAACGCCAATGCAGCCGCTAACGATACAATGCCTCTCATACCCGACCAGGCTACGATCGCAACATTTCTTATTCTGGGTCTTGGTTCTCGTGTGCGGATACCCTTACTCATCCAACGCGGCAAATAAGTACCAGGAAATACCCATATGATTCGCGCCACCACGGCAGCAATACTCACCACAGCTCCGTACCAGAACAACATGCCAATAGACTCGCTGGTAATATGTCGCAGGATGATGGGGAGCTGCAATCCAATTAAAATGAAAATGACGCCATTCAGTAGGAAGATTACCGTGTCCCACACCGCATTTGCCTGAAGGCGCGTGCGATTGGAAAATACTTCAGAGGAGCGTGGACTTAAAAACAAACCAGCAGTTACCACAGCCAGTACACCGGAAGAATGAAACTCTTCAGCCAGTAAATAAGCCGCATAGGGCGTGAGTAAGGTAAAAGTGGTGTCGGTGGTCGCATTGTTGGGAGTGATTTTATGAATCCAGAAAAAAGTATATCCTATCAGAAGTCCGATCACTATTCCTAAACCCGCCACGTAAAAAAAGTTTATACCCGCCAACCAGAAAATAAAGGTACCTGAAGCAGTGGCCGCGATAGCATAACGATAAGCAATCAAACCGGTAGCATCATTCACTAAGCTCTCTCCTTCCAGGATGGTAATAATGCGTCTCGGAATTTTTAATCCTTTGGTTGCTGCTGTCGCGGCCACTGCATCCGGTGGCGATACAATCGCGCCTAATACAAACGACTCGGCCCAGCCAAAACCAGGAATAAAATAATGGGCAGCCATGGCCACAATTACCATAGTGAACAATACACAGCCAATTGCCAGCAGTGAAATCGGTCGTATTGATTCTTTAAAGTCAGGCCACGATGTACTCCAGGCGGCCGCATATAACACGGGTGGAAGAAATATTAGAAACACGACATCAGGATCCAAAGTAACAACAGGTAATCCGGGTACTACTCCGATTGCTATACCAGCCAATACTAAAAGTATCGGATAAGGAATGTGTATCTTATCGGTGACCTGCGCCAGGGCCGTCACTACAGCAAGCAATAATATAATGATACCAAAATTGGTCATGGAACTGGATTACCGTTGAAAATAATCCTCAATATGCTAAAAGTTAATGAACCAAAAGTAGGAAGGTAGATTTTCTTATCATCGAAATGAATGACAGCATAGGTCTGGTGAATTGGATAAATAGAGGCGAGAGCCTCTTGTGCATTAATATCTGCTTCTTCTATTTATAATTGTGAAGATTTGAACCATTTACCACTTTCGGGGTTTATAAAGAAATCGAATGAAGATCGCTGTCTCACGTAAGGAACATTTCAACGCAGCCCATCGCCTGTATAATCCGGCCTGGTCGGATGAAAAGAATGACACCATATTCGGAAAATGTAACAATCCTAATTATCACGGTCACAACTATGAATTAATCGTGACGGTAGTTGGGACACCCGACCCGGACACAGGTTATGTTTATGATATGAAAGTATTGAGCGATCTCATCAAAGAAAATATTCTGAAACACTTTGATCATAAAAATCTTAATTTAGATACTCCCTACTTCAAAAATCTGAATCCCACTGCAGAAAACATTGCCGTTGTGATCTGGCGGATATTGAGGCAGCAAATAGACAATCAGTACGACCTTAACGTCAAACTCTATGAGACAGAAAGAAATTTCGTTGAATATCCGGCCCATTAAACCACTTGACGAGGACTTTGACGATGACCACATCGTTACATCATGGAATACCCCGCTCCGTGATGATGCCTTCGTGTTGAGCGATGATGAAAAAGTGGAGCAGATTGAAAAACGCTTTCGCGAAATCATGGAAATCCTAGGGCTTGATCTTACAGATGATAGCCTCAATGGCACGCCACGAAGAGTAGCCAAGATGTACGTGAAGGAAGTGTTCAGCGGATTGAATCCAAAAAACCGCCCCATAGCAAAGCTGTTTGAAAATAAATACAAGTATGATCAGATGCTGGTAGAAAAAGACATTACTTTCTATTCACATTGTGAGCATCACTTTGTTCCGATCTATGGTAAAGCACACGTAGCCTATTTCAGCAGCGGTAAAGTAATTGGCTTGTCAAAGATCAATCGCATTGTGCAGTATTTCGCCAAGCGGCCACAAGTGCAGGAACGTTTAACGGTTCAGATTGGAAAAGAACTTCAACGCATTCTGGGAACCGATCACGTTGGTGTTGTGATGGATGCCAACCACATGTGTGTTGCTTCACGCGGTGTGGGCGATACCAACAGCAAAACCGGCACTGCCTTTTTCGGAGGAAAGTTTGAAGAAGAAACCTTCAAGAGAGAGTTTCTGAATTACATTAATAGTAAGTAGTTGCTGATAAAGCTTTTTCCCGCAGAGCACGGAGATTTTCGCAGAACATATCTCAAAATCACTCTGCGCTAATCTGCGATATCAGCGGGAAACAAATAAGTAGTTTCTAGAAAAGCTTTTCCCGCAGATCGCGGAGATTTTCGCAGAACATATCTAATAATAATCTCTCTGCGCTAATCTGCGATATCAGCGGGAAACAAATAAGTAGTTTCTAGAAAAGTTTTTCCCGCAGATCACGGAGATTTTCGCAAAACATATCTAAAAACCTCTCTGCGTCAATCTGCGACATCAGCGGGAAAAAAAATATTATAAGCACGTCCAGATATGCAGGTTCTTGAAAGGCAGTTTCCCGCAGATCACGGAGATTTCGCAGAACATATCTAAAAATCCCTCTGCGTCAATCTGCGATATCTGCGGGAAAAAAAATATTATAAGCACGTCCAGACATGCAGGTTCTTGAAAGGCAGTTTCCCGCAGATCACGGAGATTTTCGCAGAACATATCTGATAATAATCTCTCTGCGCTAATCTGCGATATCAGCGGGAAACAAATATTACCCGTACCCCCAGATCAATTTATCCGTTGGCCATTTTCCATTTAAATTAGTAGCTTAGCCCCCCGTAAAACCTCGATTTAAATTACGATTTTATGGTATTCGATTTAGACATGATCAAGGCCCTGTATGCAGCGATGCCCGGCCGTATTGCCAAAGCCAGAAAAGCGGTTGGCAAACCTCTCACTCTTTCAGAGAAAATTTTATACGCTCACTTGCACGCAGATCAGAAGTTGGAAAACTTCGGACGCGGCCAGTCGTACGTTGACTTTGCACCCGATCGCGTGGCGATGCAGGATGCTACTGCACAGATGGCTTTGCTTCAATTCATGTCGGCCGGAAAACCGAAAGTCGCGGTGCCTTCTACCGCACATTGTGATCACCTGATCACCGCCAAGGTTGGTGCGAAAGATGATTTAAACGTAGCTACAACTGAAAGCAAGGAAGTATTTGATTTCCTGTCTTCTGTGTCTAATAAATATGGTATTGGTTTCTGGCGACCAGGGGCTGGCATCATCCACCAGGTAGTGCTTGAAAACTACGCCTTCCCGGGTGGAATGATGATCGGCACTGACTCTCATACTGTAAATGCTGGTGGTCTTGGTATGGTGGCGATTGGAGTGGGTGGTGCTGATGCTGTAGATGTAATGGCGGGCATGGCATGGGAGTTGAAATTCCCTAAACTAATCGGTGTGAAACTCACCGGAAAACTTAATGGCTGGACATCGGCTAAAGATGTGATTCTGAAAGTAGCGGGTATCCTCACAGTAAAAGGTGGTACAGGCGCTATTGTTGAATACTTTGGTGAAGGAGCAACTTCTATGAGTTGTACCGGAAAAGGCACCATTTGTAACATGGGTGCTGAAATTGGTGCTACCACCTCTACCTTCGGATATGATGATTCAATGTCTCGTTACCTCGTTTCAACTGGACGAGCAGAAGTGGCGAAGATGGCAGATAATATAAAAGAACACCTGACGGGCGATCCTGAAGTTTACGACAACCCAGGTCAGTATTTCGACCAGGTGATTGAGATCAACCTATCTGAATTGGAGCCATACCTCAACGGACCGTTTACACCAGATTTGGCAACGCCTATTTCAAAGCTGAAAGAAGAAGCCGCCAAGAACGGATGGCCTACCAAAATTGAAGTAGGCTTGATTGGATCGTGTACCAACTCTTCTTATGAAGACATCGCACGGGCTGCAAGTTTAGCTAAACAAGTAGCTGATAAAGGTCTGAAAACCAAAGCAGTATTTACTATTACACCAGGTTCAGAGCTAGTGCGTTATACGATCGAACGCGATGGATTTATCGATACATTTAATAAGATAGGAGCAAAAGTATTTGCCAATGCCTGCGGACCATGTATCGGAATGTGGGCTCGCGTTGGCGCTGATAGAAAAGAGAAAAACACCATCGTTCATTCATTCAACAGAAACTTCCAATCGCGTAACGATGGAAATCCAAATACCTATGCATTTGTAGGATCTCCTGAACTGGTGACCGCCTTAGCAATTGCCGGAGATCTGAATTTCAATCCACTAACAGACTATCTCACCAATGAGGCTGGCGAGCAAGTGAAACTCGATCCACCTACCGGGGATGAACTTCCTAAAAAAGGATTTGATGTGAAAGATCCAGGCTACCAGGCTCCTGCCAAAGACGGCAGCAAAGTGCAGGTGAAGGTAAGCCCTACTTCTGATCGCTTGCAACTCCTTGCTCCCTTCAAAGCATGGGAAGGTACGGATTTGACTGGTTTGCGTTTGCTGATCAAAGCAAAAGGTAAATGCACAACGGATCATATTTCGATGGCAGGCAAGTGGCTAAAATACAGAGGTCATTTGGATAACATTTCCAACAACCTGCTGATTGGCGCAACCAACTTCTTCAACGAGAAGATCAACAGTGTGAAGAATGGTATTTCTGGTGAATACGATGAGGTTCCGAAAGTTCAACGTGCTTACAAGGCGCAAAACGTAGGAGCTATTGTGGTGGGTGACGAAAACTACGGTGAGGGTTCATCACGTGAACATGCTGCCATGGAACCACGTCATCTTGGTGTTCGTGCAATTTTGGTGAAGTCATTTGCCCGTATCCATGAAACCAACCTTAAGAAACAAGGTATGCTGGCCTTAACATTTGCCAACAAGGAAGACTATAATAAGATCAAAGAAGATGATTCATTTGATATTGTAGGCCTTACCAGTTTCAGCCCCGATAAACCACTTACGCTCCGCATCCATCATAGCGATGGCAGCCAGGAGTCGATAACGGTCAACCATACGTATAATAAAAACCAGATTGTTTGGTTCAAGGCGGGCTCAGCATTGAACGCCATGGGCAATGCAAAAGCGGCCGCTGCAGCTTCTGCTGCTAAACCAGTTGCAAAGAAAAAGGTAGCTTCGAAAAAAGCCGCGGCTAAAAAAGTAACCAAACCTGTGGCAAAGAAGCCAGCTAAAAAAGTGGTTAAGAAAGTGGCCAAAAAAGTGATTAAGCCTGCAAAAAAAGTCGTGGCCAAAAAGGCACCGAAGAAAACAGCAAGACCGGTTAAGAAGCTGGTGAAAAAGATCGTGAAGGCGGTGAAGAAAGTGGCTAAAAAAGCAGTGAAGAAAACAGCGAAGAAGGCGACTAAGGAAAAGAAATAAGACGCGTAAAATACTCATTCACAAAAGAGGGCCTCCCTTAATCTGGGTCGGCCTCTTTTTTTTAGGAATTATTCTTCCGTTACATCATTACTTTCTCACCTTCTTCACTTCTTTGATAATGATCTGCTTTCCGTCTTTCATAATGGTATCGGTCTTAACCGTAGTCTCATCATCCTCTCCGGCTATTACATCCACTTTTATGTCGAGCGTGTCTGAATCAATATTCTCACTTTTCCACATGATGTGCTTTGATTGATCTCTATGATGATGACCGGTAGTCCTACCCACTAAAAATCCAAGCGTACCAAAAATTACTGCCACGAGAAGAATCACCAACCAGTTTTTATTGAAGTTTTCCATTTCAGATTTGTTTTGTGCAAGTATATCAATAATAACTTGAATGGTGATGTGTCTTTCTCAACCGCATCGTCCCGAGACGGAGACGATGCTCGACAGGAATGTTGTCATCAAAAACTTACCTATGAAATTGTCATACCGGTCACGCAGGATGATTTTAACAGAAAAAACACGCTCATAAATATTGAATAAAATTCAAAACGAAGAGAAAGCGTGAACCGGTATCCCGAACGGTTATGGTGACCATACTATGAAATGCGTTTCATGGTCTCTGCTCCCCGCCACTACCCACTTGGCCTTTGCACTCATCCCGCATAGTGTATCAGAAAATCCCATACCGTTTCTTGCTTTTCATAAAAAACCTCTTCCCAAGGTAGAATCTCCCGCCCAGGATTATGGTAATACCCTAAAGAAAGATTCAGCCGGTTTTGAAAACAGTGGCTTGTGGTCATGAGCAATGAATCGTGTACTAGTGTTAAGTTAAGTATAATATGACGTAATATTGTTATATTTGTAAAACCCATTTACAAATGATACGCTATACTGTAAAACTGCTTAAGTCTGAGG
>JAYVTB010000082.1:0-8932 GCA_043774805.1 Cyclobacteriaceae bacterium
AGGAAGATCCTTTCTGATGCCGGGTGCCAATGTAGTGTTAGCCGCTGATTCAATTATCGAATTGTCTCATGAAAGTTTAATGCGCATTTGGACAAGGCTTTCAACCTGGGTGGATGAAGAGTTTGAATCGGCCGCCATGTACAAGCGAGTGTCAGATGCTGCGGCCATGTATCAGATTGGTAAAACCAATTTATGGAGGCCACCTGATTTGCAACTGGCATTGAACTGGCAAAAGAAACAAAAGCCAACCCGAACCTGGGCTCAACGATATGACATCGCGTTTGAGCGCGCTATCGTGTTTTTGGATACTAGCCGCATTACCTATGAGGCGGAACTCAAGAATCAGGAAATGCTGCAACGCAGAATGTTGCGCAGGGCACGGGTTACTAATCTTATTCTTGCTCTCTTATTATTGATTGCAACAGGTTTTTTTATTTATGGTTTATTCCAGCAAATTAAAGCTGAGCAACAATTCCAATTAGCCGTTGAACAAAAAGATCGTGCGGAAAAGGCAACCCTGGAAGCTAATGAGCAACGTGAAATAGCTGAGAATGCCCTCAGGGAAGTAGAGGCTCAGAAAGAGCAGCTTGATAATCAGAACAAGGAACTTTCAAAAGCGTATATCGAAATCAAATCAGCCAGGGATATTGCAGAACGAAATCTTAAATATGCAATAGAGCAGGAAGGCCTTGCCAATTCGTCCAAAGATAAAGAACAAATTGCCAGGATAAATGCTGAAAAACAAACTGAAATTGCTCGCAATAATTTTGATAAAGCAAATCGCCTCTTGATGCTTTCAATCGCTCAGTCACTGGAAGCAAAATCAGAAGGGATTGAAGATGCCCAGTTGGCAGGTTTAACAGCTATGCAGGGATATATTTATCATACTACCTACGAAGGCAACAAATATGATCCTTACGTATTCCGTGGACTTTATTATTCATTGACCAAACTGAATGGCGCTAATTACAATGCATCGAAAGTTCCAGGAAACTTTAAGAACAAGATGTACGCCATTGCCGTATCTTCTAACTCGCCAAAGTTTTATACAACTGGAAATGACGGACGAATTTTTGAAGGCAACTATATCGACCAAAAATCAGATAAACTGCTGTATGAAAATAAGGGTTACCCCAACCGCGTATTGGCCCTAAGTAAGGATGAAAAATACCTGGTTAATGGAAGTGATTCCAGCTATGTGGAAATAGTTAATTTGTCGAGCCCTTCCAAACCCATGCGTGTCTCTGGTCACAATCAGTTAATTAATGATATCAAGTTCCTTCCAGATAATTCAGGGTTCATCTCAGCATCGGCAGATAAAACACTTCGGTTAACTAATCAAGTCAATGGACAGAGCAAGACAATTCTAACTTTACCGTTTGATCTTAAGTCAATTGATATAAGTCCGGATGGAAAGCAATTGATTGGTGTTTCCACGTATGGTAATTTGATTTTGGTAAATCTTCGTGATTACTCCTACAAAGAACTAGTCAACGAAGGCCCCAACCGGATTTTGTCAGTCGTCTTTCATCCCAACAGACCTCTGATCGCCTATGGAGTTGAGGTGATCAATGACCAGAAGAAAGTGGTCAGAGGTACAGTTAAGTTGATGGACATGGAGACAAGAAGGGTTAAAGAGTTGTCAGGTCATAAATCAGGTATTACCGATCTGGAATTTAGCCCGGACGGCCTCTTACTGGCAAGTGCTGGCCTGGATAGAAAACTGCAAATGTGGGTAGTGGATCATGAAAATGATTTACCAATTCTGATGGACAACAATAATGGTTATGTGTGGGATATTTCATTCACAAAAGGATCCGAGTATTTGATTGCCTCCTGCAATGATGGTGAGATCCGCTATTGGCCAACAAATCCTAGTATGCTGGCGGTGAAGGTGTGTCCTAAACTTAAAAGAGATATGACTCCGGAAGAGTGGGAAATATATGTGGGAAATAATATCGGCTACGAATCTACTTGTAAAAGTTTATTAAAGACCTTTTGATGAATCACAGACTTTACCTGGCTTTTTTTCTTTGTGTCATTTCATACAGTCCGGCATTTGCACAGGACAAAGACTGTGAACAGGTTCTTAATGAAGCGGATGATGAATTTCAAGCAGGCAGATTCTATGGTATTCCTTCCATATTAAAGTCTTGCCTTGACAGAGGGTTTACCAACGAACAAAGGGTGAGGGCCTATTTGATTCTCACCCAAACCTATCTGATATTAGATGATCCGATCGCAGCAGATGACAGCTATCTGAAGTTATTAAGAGCTGATCCTGAATATGTAGCTAACCCGGCCCGTGATCCAATCGATGTCTACTATTTAAGTAAGAAGTTTACCACCACTCCGGTATTTACCCCTCATATTCGGTTAGGACTTAATGCATCACGACCTCGCATCGTTCAGGATATTACGACCAGCGGCACACCACTGGATAGAAAGGAAATTGTAAAAATAGGATTTCAATTAGGTGCTGGGTTTGACTGGAACATCAACAATAACTGGAGTTTATGTGCTGAGGGAAATTTTGCTTACAAGGCATTTAAACGTACCACGAACGGATATTCTAAGATCGATGTACAGGAAATGCAGGAGAAGCAAACTGGTTTTGACATACCCTTGTATGTAAAATATTCTGATGATTCCGGCAAGGTAAGGCCTTTTGGTTATGTCGGTTTTGCATTAAACTTACTGACATCTTCAACTGTTTCGTTACAGTTTAATGACAACACTTCACCGTCAAATTCCAATTCAGAAGTTGGAATCAAGCAAACTTCTGGCCCTAATGAGAGTGTATTCTTTAAACGAAATTTCTTCACTCAGTCTCTGGTATTTGGCGGAGGGGTAAAGTATAAGATCGGACGTGATTTCGTGTATGCTGATCTCCGTTACATGGCTGGCCTTTCTAATTTTACAAAACCGGATAAAAACTACTACGCACAGGATGGTGCATTTGAACAATCAATAACTGATTATCAATTTGTCAGTGATTTTTTCAGGCTCGATAATTTATCGTTGTCCTTTGGCTATATCCATCCCATTTACGATCCACGGAAAAAGGTCAAGCCCAGGGTGCGTAATCTTTTTAAAATGAACAACAAAAGCGAAAAAGGAAAATGATGATGCGGTATTACATCCTTTTTTCAGTTTTAGTATTCCTGATCGCCTGTGATTCAGCCAGCCAATTTGAATCTCCTGGCGAGCGCTATTTTGTAAAGTTCTATGGTGATGATGGTGATCATGAAGGGGTTGATTTCATTGCCAATGATGATGGTACGTTTGTTATTTTAGGAAATGAAAGAGTGGTGGGATCTCCATTTGCTCAGCAGATTTACCTGGTTAAAGTGGATGCTCAAGGGATGGTCATTGGTGAGCCAAAATCCTTTGGAAAGGATGGGAATGATTTCGCAAAAGATATTGAAAGGACATCCGATGGAAAGATCATTGTTGCCGCAGAGTCACAAACTGGGATTAATAACCGAGATGTGTATATTCTCATATTAGATGAGAATCTTGATCTCATTAAGGAAAAGATAGTTTCAGGTGTTTTAAAAGCACCAAACGGTCAGGAGGCCGATGAAGAGGTCAATTCAATATCAATCATCAGTGATGGTTTCATAGTGGCAGGCTCAACAACTGCTGTGGGGTTAAGACCTACAGTTCCACCTACACCCATCAAGCCAACGGATATTAAGGATGCATTGCATCTTCGATTTAATAGTAATTTGGATTTAATAGACCAAAGTACCGGACTTTGGTTTTTTACCACCGGTAGGAATGACGGTGAAGATGTTCTTATCAAAATGATTGAAGTAAACCCTTCTTTGTATTATGGTTTTGGATACACCAATACTCCTCTTCCTGATAATAATAATGATCGCAATTATAAGTATTGGGTCTTTAATGTCAGCAATAATGCATCACCGCTTGGATACGATGAAATTTTTGTTTCCGGAAATTCTATAGAGGACAGAATTCTGAGAGATGTAATCAAAAGCCCGGCACAATCTGGTGAAGGTTATGTTCTGAGTGGCATCAGGGCAAACTCCATCAAAGAAAGTCAAAGTTATGTATTGAAACTGGCGAATGAATTGAAACAGGGGCAAAACAATGTGTTGAATGAAGAATCACCTACCGAGTTAGGGACAAATGTTGGTGGTAAAACCAGTATGACCAGCTTATCCTCGGGAGGTTATCTATTGCTCGTCAACAGTAAGCTCCCAACTAACGATAATCTTAGTATTTCTCTGATTAAGCTAAGTAATACCTTCAAGACAGAAGGACGTGAGCCGATTTATTTTGGTGGTGTGGGTGATGATTTTTCAGGTTCAGTAACCGAACTTCCTGATGGAAAGATCGTAGTTTTTGGTACGATGACTTTAGGTAGAGTGACTGTCCAGACAAAAGCAGTTTTAATGAAGCTCAATTCAGAGGGTAAATTGGCTGATTAGGGCGGTCTTTAGAGTTCAATTGGTTACTTTTAACATCAAAATTGATATAGTATTTAGTCGTTGGCTTAACTTTTATCTCCAATACATTGAGAAGTTTTTTACCAAAGTTTAAAATCGGTCTTTTCAAGTTACTCTTTACGGTATTTATTCTTGTTGGGATAGTTGAGAGTGCCTTTTCACAGCGGTTCGCAATCACATCCGGCAATTGGAATGGCCCGATTTGGGCAACTACCGTGGGCGGAATTGCCGGTAGTGCAGCTACTCCGACAGGAGCGGATGCAGTTACAATAAATCCTACCGTAACGGTTACCGTTAATGTTCCAGCGAACTGTGCATCTCTAACAATAGGTACCAATACGAGCGTTAATTCAGCCGTTGTCACCATCAGTTCTGGGATCAGTCTGAGTGTTGGAGGCACAATTACAATCCCTCGAACAGTTGGTGGAGCACAAGTAAATTTATTGGCAGTAGGTGCTGGTATTCTGAATGCAACGAACTTATCATTTACCAACGGAGGCGGTGGTCAAAGACATACTCTTTCGATTTCTTCAGGAACAGTAACAATAACTGGAAATGTTACTACAGATAATGCTGGAGCAAGCGCCACAATAACTTTTACAGGAGCAGGTATTCTAAAAGTGGGAGGAACCTTTTTAACAGGAATTGCTGGAGGAACATTAACACCCAGCACAGGAACCATCGAGTATAATGGAGCAGCCCAGACTGTAAGAAACTTCACTTATAATAACTTAACCCTTTCAGGAAGTGGAGCTAAAACAACAACCGGTGCCACGGTCAACGGAATACTTTCAATGCAAGGCACGGCCACTACTGCAGGAACAGCAGCAACCTATGGAGCATCAGCTTCGCTTGAATACAAAGGGTCTGCAGCACAAGCAACAGGTATTGAGTTTCCGGCCACTTTTTCAGGAACAGGCGGAGTGTTAATCAATAATGCAAACGGAGTTACACTCGGGTCAGTGCGTACTATTGCTGCTGCCAGTAACCTTACCATAGGGTCTTCTGTCTCTAATAGTGTTTTTAATGATGGAGGATTCCAACTTACTTCTACGGGCACGTTGAACTTAACTTCAGGCGCTTTTAATTTAGGAAGCGCTGGAACGGCTACCTTGTTTCCTTCCTTCGGCACCACAACTATTTCAGCGGGTACCACCGTTGGATATATTTCAGGAGTAGCCCAAACGGTGTCATCAACACCTTCTTATAGTAACCTTTCCTTGTCAGGGGCGGGTCAAAAGAATCCAGGCGGTGTAGGAATTGATGTAAGTAATAACCTAACTAACTCGAGTGTCTTTGATTTAAATACAAAATTCCTGAGCGTTGCCGGATCTATAACCAATTCAGGTACGACAAGATTTTCTGGAATATCCAATGGATTGGCAATTAGCTCTGGAACCGTTGAATATTATGGAGCAACCCAAAATGTGGCGGGAGGAACTTATGCTACGCTCAATATTACAACCGCAGGAATAAAAACGGCTGTTGGATCAATTACTGCTACCAATTTAGATAATGGTGGAGCATTGAACGTTGCCTCTATTCTGAATATGAGCGGTAATACATTGACCGCTACAACCATTAACAATACAAACTCTACTATAAGATTTTCTGGAGACGGCTTAGCGGTGAACACAGGAACGGTTGAATATTATGGAGGCACACAAAATGTTGCTGGTGGAACATACGCTACACTGAATATCACTGCAGCAGGGACAAAGACCGCTGCCGGATCAATAACAGCCACTGCATTAGATAATGGTGGTTCATCAAATGTTGCCGCTATATTGGATATGGCGGGTAATACATTATCAGCCACAAGCATTGATAATACAGGTGCGACTATTCGTTTTTCAGGAGCTTCTAATGGATTAGCTGTGAATACGGGTACAATTGAATATTCAGGATCCACTCAAACTGTAACCAGCGGAACATATGCCACCTTGAATATCAGCGCTGTCGGCACAAAAACAGCTGGCGGAAATATTACTGTTACCACATTATTGGATAACGGAGGTTCATCGGATGCAGCTGCCATTTTGGATATGGCAGGTAACTCATTAACATCGGCCAGTACCCAGAATACAGGCGCTACCATACGTTTCTCGGGCGCATCTAATGGAGTGGCAGTTTCAACAGGAACTGTTGAATATTATGGAGCCACCCAAACCGTAACTACGGGAACCTATGCGACACTTAATATCACTGCAGCAGGCACAAAAACAGTTGGCGGAAACATTACAGTTACCACATTATTGGATAACGGAGGTTCATCGGATGTAGCTGCCATTTTAGATATGGCAGGTAATACGTTAACATCGGCAAGTATTCAAAATACGGGAGCTACTATTCGTTTTTCTGGGGCATCTAATGGCCTGGCAATAAGTTCAGGAACCGTTGACTATTATGGGGCCAACCAAACCGTAGCCAGTGGAACTTATGCTACACTGAACATCACCCTGGCAGGCACAAAAACGGCTGGCGGAAATATTACGGTAACTACATTGTTGGATAACGGAGGCTCATCAAACGTGGCGGCCATTCTGGATATGGCAGGTAATACACTGACTTCACCAAGTATTCAAAATACAGGCGCCACCCTACGGTTCTCAGGGGCAACAAATGGTTTGGCTGTATCGACCGGAACAGTTGAATATTATGGATCAAGTCAAACCGTGGCAACGGGTACTTATGAAAGTTTAACTATAAATCAATCGTCCGGCAATGCTTCCCTGGCAGGTGATGTAACCTTAACCAATACGCTTACCTTTTCAGGTGGAAAATTAAATTCGGGAGCAAACACCTTCACGATGTCATCATCGGCAGCCAATATAGTGGGTGCTAATTCATCACGATATATTATTGGAAATTTACAGTGGACATTACCTGCCGGAGCTTCAACAAAGAAATTTGAAATAGGTGCCACATTTTACGCACCGGTAACATTCGTTAGCACTGCCGTGGCTGGAACTGTTAATGTTATTGCCACCGCCACCCAGGGCGCAGTCCCCAATGAGAATTCGCCCATTTCAAACTCATCAGGTATTGATCAGACAAAGAAAGCTGACCATTACTGGACTCTCTCCAAGAGTGGTGCAGGTGCCTTTACTACGAATGCTACTTTTGATTTCACAAATACTTCCAATACCGGTACACCTGCGAATTATGTTTTAAGGAGATATGAACCTGCTCCAACATATTGGACCAATGTACCTGGCGCAGTTGGTGGTTCAACAATAGTAACAACAGGTGGTTTGACATCATTTGGTGATTTTGAAGTTGGGGAGCGCAATCCCTTACCAACGGTCTCCAATCCAGGCTCGCTTGTTTTATGTCAGGGTGGTCCTGCAACATTAACGGTCGTCCCTATTGGAGTTCCTGCTGTTACGTATCAATGGAGAAAAGGTGGTGTAAATATCACCGGTGCGACAGCTGCTTCTTTAAACATCAACCCGGTTTCCATTTCAGATGCAGCTAACTATGATTGTGTTGTTTCAAATATAAATGGTTCGGCTACCTCTAACTCGGCATCAATAACAGTCAACCCTACCCCAACACTGGCAGGAGTTGTTCAGTCAGTTCCTGTATGTGAGAGTAATACTGCCACCATAACACTCACCGGCCTTTTAGCCAGTACTACCTTTACGATTAACTATACCATTAACTCGGTTGCTCAGACACCTGTTACCGGAATAGTATCAAATGTTTCTGGAGTAGCCACGTTTACTACTCCAGTGCTAGCAGCCGTAAATAATGGACAGGCCTTAGGGATTACAAGTTTGACTGTAACCAGCGCGGCTCCAAATTGTTCTCAATCATTTTCGCAAAGTGTTTCGCTCGTGGTCAACTCAAACCCGGTTGATAAAACTGTTTCAGCCTTGGCATCATCGGTTTGTAGTGGTTCGGGCACAAGTATTCAGGTTGCATTATCTGCGGTGGGTGTAAATTATCAGCTAAGGAACAATGCCGATAATAGTTTGATTGGAGCCCCGGTTGCCGGCACAGGGGGAACAATCAGTCTGCTTACTGGGAACCTATCTTCTGCTACTACTTATAATGTTTTTGCCACTACAGCTGCGACAAGTTGCAGTGTGCAAATGTCTTTGACACCGACAGTAACAATAAACGCGAACCCGACCGCAGGTTTAACGAGCAGCGATGCGGATAACATTATTTGTGCAGGTCAGAGTGTGACGTTCACAGGCAGTGGCGGCACGAACTATCAATTTTTTGTAGATGGCACGAGCGTACAAAATGGTGCGGGCACAACCTACGTGACCACGGGTTTATTGAATGGCCAGGTGGTAACAGTGAAAGTGTCGAATGCCTCAGGCTGCTCAACGACCAGCACGGGTATTACGACTACCGTAAATGCGAACCCGATAGCGAGCATTGTGAGCAACGATTCAGACAACATTATTTGTTTAGGTCAGAGCGTGACGTTTACGGGTGCCCCG
>JAYVTB010000083.1:0-3474 GCA_043774805.1 Cyclobacteriaceae bacterium
TCTGCTATTGGATCCGTTGTTTTCATTTGACTTATTTAAAAAGCAAACCCGTTTTTTGGAACGGGCTGCAAAGATATATAACAATTTCTGTTATTCAAACTGTTATCTGGTTTCGTTCCCGACCTAGATACTCAGCAAGTAAATATGTATTACGAGGAGCTTACCAGCTTGCCTTCGTCAAACCGGGGATTTTTCCCTCGTTTGCCATTTGGCGGAACTGGTTACGGCAAATGCCAAACTTGCTCATGTAGCCTCTTGGGCGACCAGTAAGCTTGCATCTGCTGCGTAAGCGCACTGCAGAAGAACTCCTTGGAAGCTTATCCAAAGCTTCCCACTCTCCGGCTGCTTTTAAAGCCTTGCGCTTGGCAGCATATCTTGCCACTAATTGCTCCTTTTTCTTGTCTCTCGCGATGATTGATAATTTTGCCATCGAATCAATTAATTTTTATTTACAAAAGGCATCCCCAACGCTTTCAGCAACTCATAGCTTTCTTCATCTGAAGCTGCTGAAGTCACAAAAGTGATATCCATTCCATTGATCTTCGTCACCTTATCGATGGAGATCTCAGGAAAAATGATCTGCTCCTTTACGCCAAGGGTATAATTACCACGACCATCGAAACCCTTATCACTTACGCCTTTGAAGTCACGAACACGTGGAAGTGCAACGTTCATCAAGCGATCCAAGAATTCATACATACGGTCTCCACGCAAAGTTACTTTGGCACCAATGGCCTGGTCATTGCGAAGTTTGAAGTTCGAGATGTCTTTCTTAGAGCGCGTAGCTACTGCTTTTTGACCGGTGATCGTAGTGAGTTCTTCAACTCCTATATCAATCAATTTCTTGTCAGCTACTGCTGCGCCAATACCCTTGTTGATGGAAATTTTTTCGATTTTAGGCACCTGCATTACTGACTTATACTGAAACTTCTGTTTCAGCGCAGGAACGATTTCCTTCAGGTACTTTTCTTTTAGTCTGGGAGTTGCCATTACTTAATAAATTCTCCGGTTTTCTTTGAATATCTCTGAAGCTTACCTTTTTCGTTAAGCTTTCTTCCTGTTCTGGTTGGCTTATTATTAGAAGGTTCTACCAACATCAGGTTGCTGATGTTAATGGTGCCTTCCATTTTCTTGATTCCACCTTCAGGTTTGCCTGCCGATGGCTTCTGGTGTTTGGTCACCATGTTGATTCCTTCTACAATTGCACGGTTTTTATCTGCAAAAACCTCTAACACTTTACCGGTTTTTGATTTGTCATCACCGGCCAGCACCTTTACAGTATCCCCTTTTCGGATATGTAGTTTAGGCTGCTTATTAAATTTTCTTTCCATGATCTTATAGAACTTCTGGTGCTAATGAAACGATTTTCATGAACTGCTTCTCTCTCAACTCACGGGCAACTGGACCAAAGATACGTGTGCCGCGAGGCTCATCTTGCGCATTTAAAAGAACCACAGCATTATCCTCAAAGCGGATATAAGAGCCATCCTTTCTTCTGATTTCTTTTTTGGTGCGAACAATCACCGCCTTGGATACAGTTCCTTTTTTGATTTGGCTGGTAGGAATTGCAGATTTTACAGTCACTACAATTTTGTCACCCACGCTAGCGGAACCCTTTCTGGTTCCTCCCAATACGTGCATACAAAGAACTTCCTTTGCACCACTATTGTCTGCTACGTTAAGTCTACTTTCTGTCTGTATCATAATTACTTGGCCTTTTCAATGATTTCAACCAATCTCCATCTTTTTGTCTTGCTCAATGGGCGAGTTTCCATGATGCGAACAGTATCACCGATACCGGCTTCATTTTTTTCATCGTGTGCCATGAACTTGGTTGTCTTGTTCATGAATTTTCCATAGATAGGGTGCTTTACCTTGCGGTCGATAGCAATGGTGATTGACTTCGTCATATTATTGCTAACTACTTTTCCTACGCGTTCTTTTCTTAGGTTTCGTGCCGTCTCCATGAGAAATTACTTTTGAGTTGCTTTTCCTTTTAATTCTGTCTTCAAGCGGGCGATTAGCCTGCGAGTTTCTTTTATTCTCATTGGGTTTTCAATCGCTGAAACCTGATGAGCAAATTTCATCTTGCGCAAAGCCTCAGCTTCACTACCAATCTTTTCGTTCAGCTCCGCTAAAGTCAATCCTTTAATCTCTGCGTTTTTCATTTTGCTGCTTGTTCTACGTAATCTCTTCTAACAGTAAATTTAGTTTTGATAGGAAGTTTTCCATCAGCTAATGCCAATGCCTTCTTTGCAGTTGCCTCAGTAACACCACCCGCTTCAAACAAGATCGTACCTGGCTTGATCACTGCTACCCAATATTCAGGAGCTCCTTTACCCTTACCCATACGTACTTCTGCGGGTTTGCGTGTAATCGGCTTATCCGGGAATACTCTGATCCATACCTGACCTTCGCGCTTCATTTCGCGAGTAACAGCTACCCTGGCTGCTTCTAACTGACGGGCAGTTAGCCAACATGGCTCCAATGCCTTCAATGCAAATGATCCGAAGGCAATCGAATGGCCACGAGTGGCGCTTCCCTTCGTTTTCCCCTTCTGCATTTTTCTGAACTTCGTCCGCTTAGGCTGTAACATGATTTCCTATCTTTTTAAATTCACTTAATTATTTTCTTCTGTCGCCAGACTTATCACCTCTGCCTTCGCCTCTATCTCCCCTTCCACCGCGATCATTTCTTCCTCCACGGTCACGATCTCCACCTCTTCTTCTATCGCCACCGCCTTGCTGACCACCTTTGTTTTCTCCAGGCGCATTGCTTACAACACCCACATTAGGAGATAAGTCACGCTTGCCATAAACCTCACCTTTAAAAATCCATACTTTGATACCAATCTTTCCGTACACGGTTTGTGCCTCAGAAATTGCGTAATCAATATCTGCGCGAAGAGTATGAAGAGGAATACGTCCTTCCTTATACTGTTCAGTACGCGCCATATCAGCGCCAGCCAAACGTCCGGATAATTTTACTTTAATACCTTCTGCTCCCACTCTCATGGTAGAAGCAATTGCTTGCTTCATTGCTCTGCGGTATGAAATCCTTGCTTCAAGCTGTTGTGCAATTGACTCTCCTACCAATCTCGCATCCAGTTCAGGACGCTTAATTTCGAAGATGTTGATTTGAACATCTTTGTTGGTAAGCTTTTTCAACTCCTCTTTGATCTTATCTACTTCATTACCACCCTTTCCTATAACTACTCCAGGACGAGCGGTATGGATAGTAAGAGTAATTCTCTTTAATGTACGTTCGATAACAACTTTAGAGATGCCACCTTTTTGAATACGGGCATCGATATATTTTCTAATCTTTTGATCTTCTACCAGTTTATCAGCGAAGTTTTTTCCACCAAACCAGCTAGAATCCCATCCGCGGACGATACCTAATCTGAATCCTACAGGGTTAATCTTCTGTCCCATTATTCTTTAGTTTCTTTTGGTTCTGACTTAGCTACTTCAG
>JAYVTB010000084.1:0-4879 GCA_043774805.1 Cyclobacteriaceae bacterium
ATGAGATTCCAATCGCCAGGTTGAGGAAGGAAATGTATTTCTGTTTTTGGCACCGAGTGAATGAAGAACGGAGCAATGCAAAAGAAAGCAATCAACGAAAGTTTAAGCGTGGTTAACATCGTTTGAACACGCCCCCCGGTTTTCACACCGAACCAGTGCACGGCAGATACAACTATGATGGCCATCACTGCGATTACTTTGGTGGAGATCCCGGTTGCTTCGGTAGCATATTCACCAATGGCAATGGCCACTGCGGAGATCGCTCCTGCAAAACCGACCACAGAACTCATCCAACCACTTAGAAATCCAAGGGATGGATGAAAAATCTTTGAGAGATATAGATACTCACCTCCCGAACGTTTTAAGGTGGTTGAAATTTCTGCGTAAGTCATAGCACCCGATAAAGCAACCACACCACCTAACAGCCACACCATCATAATGGCGAAACCCGAGGGTAGAGGTTCCACCTGATATCCTAATGAAGTAAATACTCCGGTTCCAATCATGTTGGCTATAACCAATGTGATCGCCACCGTAAGCGTATAGTTTTTCGGTTCGGTCATTGTAAAAATCAGGCGAGAAGATGGCAAGAGTTTCAGGAATAAAAAAATGAATTCACGTCAGTTATAACATTCGTTGAATTGAAAGTTGAGTGGCGAGCGTTTCGACATTTTTAAAGTACTTTTGTTGAATATACTTATAAAGAACTATGAAGTTTTTAAGCCTTACGTTATTAGTGATAATTCAGCTGACCGCCTTTGGCCAGTTCAAAAATATCAAGCTGGCAGAAGAAATCGATGGAGTTTATCCTCCCGTTGAGCCCAGCATTACCATTAATAAGAAGAATCCTAAGAACATCGTGGCGGGGGTTGTGCTTGACCGCGCTATCTATACCATGGATGGCGGTGAAACCTGGGCCGAAACTAAATTGGAATCTCCGTATGGCGTATTTGGAGACCCCGCATTGATTTCAGATACGCAGGGAAATATTTATTTTTTTCACTTAGCCGATCCTGGTAAGAAAGGCAAAGGGGATGATTCATGGCTCGACCGTATTGTTTGCCAGAAGTCTACCGATGGAGGTAAGACATGGAGTGAAGGGGCTTCAATCGGAAACAATCCACCAAAAGATCAGGACAAACCGTGGCCAGCGGTGAATCCGAAAAAGGATTATATATGTACCACATGGACTCAATTTGATAAGTATGGTTTGGACGATCCTAATTGTCACTCCAATATTCTTTTCAGCATGTCCACCAACGAAGGAAAAAAATGGTCCACCCCAATACAAATAAATCAGAATCCAGGTGATTGTATTGATGATGATAACACAGCAGAAGGGGCAGTACCTGCGGTGAATAGCGATGGCCGTGTGTTTGTAGCCTGGGCCAGTCATGGCAATATTTATTTTGATCGCTCATTTGATGGAGGCAATTTGTGGTTGAGCACCGACTTACTGATCGCCAAGCAGGAAGGTGGTTGGTCGATGGATATTC
The DNA here is from genome assembly GCA_043774805.1 of Cyclobacteriaceae bacterium. Lineage (GTDB taxonomy): Bacteria > Bacteroidota > Bacteroidia > Cytophagales > Cyclobacteriaceae > ELB16-189. The sequence goes on from JAYVTB010000084.1 coordinate 1,497, forward strand.
CAGGCCTTACCAGAAGCAATGGCATGCCGGTATTAATGATCGACAACAGTAAGGGTCGCCTTCGCAATAGCTTATACCTGGTGTGGGCCGACCAAAGAAACGGTAAAGATGATACGGATATTTGGTTTATGCGCTCTACCAATTATGGCGACATGTGGACGCAGCCCATGCGAATCAATCAGGATGGCGCGGGCAAACATCAGTTTCTTCCCTGGATGGCTATTGATGATGTCACCGGTACTATCTACATCGTTTATTATGATCGCAGAGCCTACGATGATTTACAAACCGATGTGTACCTCGCTTATTCTATAGATGGTGGTAGTAGTTTTAAAGAAACAAAAATCAGTGAGAGTCCGTTTATTCCTACTGACTCAAAGTTTTTTGGTGATTATACAAATATCTCGGCATACAAAGGTGTAATTACTCCCATTTGGACGCGTATGGACAATGGTAGAACCAGTGTTTATACAGCTATAATTAAAGACGGAGATCTGTTTAAAAAGTAGGGGTTAACAATTCTTTCCATCTACATCACAAGCTTCATTTTGTGATAGGGCGACTTCTGAACCTATTTCTCTCAGTGCCTGGATAAAAACATCGGAGGGTTGCGCACCTGAAATTCCGTATTGATTATTGATCACATAAAAAGGAACGCCACTGATACCTCGTTGATGATTTTGCTGTTCAAGTTGAATTACTTCTTGTAATCCTTCCTGTGAATCAAGTAGTGAGGTAATTCGTTTGGCATCCAATCCTGCAGAAACAGCAACTGAAATGATATTTTCTTTTTTTGTGAGATCAATACCCTGTTCAAAGTATGCTTTCAGGAATGCTTCTTTTACCGGTAGTTGCTTCCCTTCATTTTTTGCAAACCAGATTACGCGATGTGCATCTCTTGTATTGGGTGAAATAGCTTGTTTGTTGAAATCAAACAGCAATCCTTCATCGGCTGCTACATGGGTTACATGTTGGGTGATTTGATGGTATTTTTCTTCTCCACCAAATTTTTTGGAGAGATATTCCTTTTGACTGAATCCTTCTTTAGGAGTTTGTGGATTTAATTCGAATGGAAGATAGCTGACGTCAAAATCATAATCATTACTTAAAGCCGACATGGCCTTCTCCATCCTCCTCTTTCCAATAAAACACCACGGGCATACTACATCCGATACAATATCAATTTTAATAACTGGCTTCATGTTGAGTTTGAATACGGGTGACAACGTTTGAAACTGATCAATAAGTTCAACAGAGGATTAACGAGATTGTTTATCAACCACTTACCGTTATCAAATCGCTTCGATTAATGGTAATTCTTAAACCATTGTATTACTTTTGTGATCCAAATTTGAAATCAAACAAAATGACAGTAACAGATCAAACGAAATTCAAGGTGAAAGACCTTTCCCTCGCTGAATGGGGACGCAAGGAGATTAAATTGGCCGAGGCCGAAATGCCCGGTTTAATGGCAATTCGTGAGGAATTTGGCACAAAGAAGCCATTGAATGGTGCCCGTATAGCAGGATGCCTTCACATGACGATCCAGACGGCTGTGTTAATTGAAACGTTGATTGAGCTAGGTGCCGAAGTGACCTGGTCCTCCTGTAATATATTCTCCACACAAGATCATGCAGCAGCGGCCATCGCCAAAGTGGGCATACCAGTATATGCGTGGAAAGGAATGAATGAACAAGAGTTTGACTGGTGTATTGAGCAAACACTCCACGCATTTAAGGATGGTAAACCCCTTAATATGATTTTGGATGACGGTGGAGATTTGACCAACATGGTGTTGGATCGTTATCCTGAATTAGTAGCAGGGATTAAAGGTATTTCAGAAGAAACAACTACGGGTGTGCATCGCCTGATTGAGCGTCAACAAAATGGAAAATTGCCTTTGCCGGCTATCAATATCAATGACTCAGTAACTAAGTCCAAGTTTGATAATAAATACGGTTGCAAGGAATCATTGGTAGATGCCATTCGCAGAGCTACCGATGTGATGATGGCTGGAAAAGTAGCTGTTGTTGCTGGATATGGTGATGTGGGCAAAGGTTCTGCTGCTTCTTTGCGTGGTGCTGGTGCAAGAGTAATCGTTACTGAGATTGACCCAATCTGTGCTTTGCAGGCTGCTATGGACGGATTTGCTGTGAAGAGAATGGACGATGCCGCGAAAGAAGCTGACATTATTGTTACCGCTACCGGAAATTCAGGAATTGTTTTGGGCCGTCACTTTGACTCTATGAAGGACAAGGCGATCGTTTGTAACATTGGCCACTTCGATAATGAAATCGATGTTGCCTGGTTGAATAAGAATGCAGCTAAGGATGAAGTGAAACCACAGGTTGATTTGTATACCTTGAAAAATGGGCGTCAGGTTATCCTGTTGGCAGAAGGTCGCCTCGTGAATCTTGGATGTGGTACCGGTCACCCTTCATTTGTGATGTCTAGCTCATTCACCAACCAGACGCTCGCACAGTTGGAACTGTGGACCAACACCAATCAGTATGAAAATAAGGTGTACATGTTACCTAAGCATCTTGATGAGAAGGTAGCACGCCTGCACTTGAAGAAAATAGGCGTGGAGTTGGAAGAACTTTCGACAGAACAAGCCAAGTATATTGGTGTGGATGTGAAAGGTCCTTTCAAACCAGATTACTATCGTTATTAACTCTCTGCTTGCAAAAAAAAAGAGAGTAATCCCGCGGCATGGTGTCGTGGGATTCTTTTTTTATGGTTAACTGATTTAAGACTTATCCTTTTATCAAAAATTTTCTTTTCACCCATTTCTCCAACTCACTGAATGGAATAAAAGTCCACTTGGTGAAATCGCCTGCAATGCAGAAGCTAATAGTATAGTAGCGAACAGCACTACAATCATAGAATTGAGGTTTGAGTTAAAGCCAGGCTGAATTCTTTACTGACCCATCAAGTTCACTCTTTCCATATTTAGCAAGTCGATCTGAGACCTCAGTCGAAGAGATTCCAAGAAGTGATGACTCCATCGCTAGAATTGCATTGCTAATAGACAGTGTATGTCAATGCATTTTCGAAAAGATAACACTACTGAATTCTTTAAAATTCGCATATCCTGACGATTAAAAAGAGTTAAAACCAACTCTTTGTCATTGTCGGCCCCGATTACAGGTTAATTAAAACCTGCCCCACTTTGACACAAATCCTCCAAAATTCTTCCCAATGCGGGATGGCCAGGAATGAAAAAACATCGAATAGAGCGTTTTTTGGCCGTTTTTTAATCTGGTACAATAATGACACAAGGGGATATCAACAAACCAGAAAACAAAAAATTATGAGCGTACTAGATTTATATCAAAGAGGTATCATCGGATACCTGTTTAACAAAGGCCTCGTGAGTGGGA
>JAYVTB010000085.1:0-4087 GCA_043774805.1 Cyclobacteriaceae bacterium
AGGATGGTACCCTGCCTGGACAATCTCGTCTTTCAGTCCAGCGATGATTGTGAAGGGCAAGTTTACAGAAAGTCGCCAGGGATTTTCGCTTCGTAAAGCATTGATAGTTTTTCAGTTTACGGGCGCAATTGGATTGACATCGGCTGTGCTTGTCTTCAATAAACAATTTCGGTATTTGCAAAGTCAGGATCTTGGCATTGACGTTAAGCAAACTCTTATCGTCAAGGCACCTACATTAATAGAGTCTTCTTTTTCAGCTCAACTAGCTGGCTTCAAAACTCATTTAGAAGGTCAGTCTATAATTTCGTCAATAGCAAAATCAAGCGCCATCCCAGGTGAAAATATTGGCTGGACTGGTGAGGTGCATCGAGAGAGTGATAAGGATTCGCCTCGTTGGAATTTTCTAGTCAACATCGTTGATATTGATTTTATTGGGTCATACAAGTTGCATCTTATTGCGGGAAGAGATTTTGCCGAGCCGGATTACCCTTCGGGGCAGTTCGGTAGCAAAATAGAACCTGTTATCTTGAACGTTAAGGGCTTGAAGACACTTGGCTATGACTCCGCTCAAGAAGCTATTGATACTTTTATTTTTTGGGGTGATAATCGGTGTCGCATTGTAGGCGTCATTGATGACTTTCATCAACAATCCCTAAAGACTGAAATCAAACCGATTCTTTTCTCAGCAGGAGGCGGCTCTAACCTATCTATAAAACTGGGCAATTCAGTTAATCAAGAAAATATTCAATCTTCAATCTTACTTATTCAAAATGCTTGGAAAAAATTCTTTCCGGGAAATCCATTCGATTATTTCTTTCTCGATAACTACTATGATGCGCAGTATGCGAAAGACAAAAACGTTACTAATCTATTTTATGTTTATTGTGGCTTTGCAATTCTAATATCTTGTTTAGGACTATTTGGTCTTGCCACATTTACCGCGCAACAAAGAACTAAAGAGATTGGTATTCGAAAAGTTCTGGGGGCATCAGTCTTCGGAATTTTATTGCTTCTGTCAAAAGATTTTATAAAGCTTATTCTTTTTGCAAGCATTGCTTCCAGTGCAATTTCATATATGGCATTGAATCAATGGTTGCAGGGGTTTGCTTATCATATCGACATGGGATGGGAATTGTTTGTTGCCTCTGGAGTTGCTGTAACGGGCATAGGCATTTTAACCATAAGTTATAAGAGCAGGCAAGCGGCTACGGCCAATCCCGTTAAAAGCTTAAGATCGGAATAATGAAATTAAATCCACCAAAACTCTTCCTCCGCTTCTTTCGCTGGTACTGCCATCCGAAGATGCAGGACTACATTGAAGGGGATTTGATGGAAGTGTATGAAAGACGGGCAAAAGAAAAAGGAAAAACAAAAGCCGATATACGATTTGTCATCGATGTAATACAACTCTTCCGGCCTGGTATTATACGAACACGTGAAAAATATCACTCTGTAAACACCATCGCTATGTTCAAAAGTTATTTCAAGATCACCTATCGGAATTTTCTAAAGAATAAAGGTTATTCATTCATCAATACTTTTGGTCTTTCGCTCGGCATTGCCTGTTGTCTTCTCATGTTTAGCTACGTAAGTTTTGAAACGAGCTATGATGATTTTCATCCTTTCCAAGAGAGCACGTATAGGGTAGATCGGCAATTGCTATCACAGATATCAGGGTCTTCAGCCCCACCATTAGCTCAAACCCTAAAATCTAATTATCCCGAGGTGGAAGAGACCATGCGGATTAATACACCTGGAGATTTTATCATTCGTTTTGAGGATAGAGAGAACCATGTTCTGTCTTTTCATGAAAATCGTGTGTATGCAGCTGATTCCAATTTCTTTTCATTCTTCGGCTTCCGGCTAAAGGAGGGAAATCCGAGAACCGCATTGCGGGGAATAAATAACGTGGTGATCTCGGAAGAAGTAGCCAGTAAACTCTTTGGTAACGAGTCAGCCTTAGGAAAAATCTTGTTATTGGGAGATGATCGTACTTCTATTGAGGTTACGGGTGTAACGGAACATCAACCCGAAAACACGCATTTCCATTTTGATTATCTCCTGTCGATGGATACCAATCCAGGCATGAAAAAAAGAGACTGGAGCTGGGTGTGGACTCAGGTAGTAACCTACGTAAGGTTAAAACCTGGAACGGATCCTAAAAATCTTGAAGAAAAGATGACAGACATGGCGGAGAAAATTATCAAGCCTGCTTTTGAAAGTAGAGGGATGAACTATGAAATCACCAAGGGCACATGGAATTTTATCCTCAGGCCCATGCAAGATATTTATTTGAAGTCAGGAGATAACCGTCTGGGGCCAGTTGGTAACATCAACTATGTATACACCTTTGGGATTGTTGCCATTTTTGTTTTAGTTATCGCAGCCATCAACTTTATCAACTTGTCTACTGCGCAGGGAACGAAACGGGCTAAAGAAGTGGGTGTAAAGAAAACATTGGGGGCACTACGCAGTTCATTGGTATGGCAATTTCAGAGCGAATCCATTTTTCTGGCATTGTTCTCTACCCTGCTGGCGTTGGTCGTGCTTGAGGGACTGCGGTGGATGATTGCAGAAGTGACTAACATTGAGATTCCTATTGCACTATGGAAAGAAAAAGAGACACTGCTCTTTCTCCCCCTTCTTGCGTTGTCCATTGGTTTCGTAGCCGGCATCTATCCATCTTTTTACCTGACTGCATTTCGTCCTGGCCAGGTTCTTAAAGGAAAAATTGCAACAGGCATGGGCAATTCTGCGCTTCGTAATGGATTGGTCATGGTGCAGTTCACCATATCGATAGCGTTGATAGCAGGAACGATCATCGTATTTCAGCAATTGAAATTCGTAAGCTCCACCAGTTTAGGCTTTGACAAAGAGAATGTATTACTCATTAAGTATGCAGATAAATTAGGCAACCACCTTGAGGCGTTTCGGGATGAAGTGAAAACGTATCCCGGTGTGACAGACGTAGGTATTGCTATGGAAGTGCCGGGTGGTGGAACATGGGATGATAGCTTTGTTAGGGAAGGCACTGACATAACAGTGGGAGTTGCCTTCGTTAAAATTGATGAAGACTATTTCAAAACATTGAACTTCAAAATTGTGGCGGGAAGGGCATTTGAGCAGCTACGGCAATCGGATAAAAATGCGGTCATTCCCAACGAGACCACCGTTCAGTTGTTTGGGTGGACTCCGGAACAGGCCGTTGGGCAATACATTATCTATCCGGGTAATGACAACACCCGGCATGAAATAATTGGAGTCATGAAAGACTCCCATTATCAATCCTTGCACCAGGCCATTACACCTGTCATGTTCTGCAAATTGAACGCAGAAATTTGGGGTGATTGGAGAACACTAACGGTAAAATTTAAATCAGCAGACTTAACCGCACTTATTCAGCGCATTAATAATAACTGGAATAAAGTACTGAATGACACACCCATGGACTATTCTTTCCTGGATCAGAATCTGGCGGTTCAATATCAGGCAGAGGAACGTTTAGGTGGATTGTTTGGGATTTTCTCTTGCTTGTCTATACTCATCGCTGCCATTGGCCTGGTGGGGCTTGTGTCTTACTCAGTCGAAGTGCGCAAGAAAGAGATGGGCATTCGTAAAGTTTTTGGGGCCTCTTCCCGACAGCTGTTGATTATGATGAATAGACGGTATGCGCTGTTAATTATCACTTCGTTGGTTATTGCCACCCCGTTTTCATGGTGGGCCATTTCACAGTGGCTTGATTCCTTCGCTTACAAAATTTCGATCAGCCCACTGACTTTTGTTGCCGCGGGATTAGTTGAATTGATGCTTGCCCTGCTGAGTGTGGGTTATCTGTCTGTAAAGGCAGCCACACTCAATGCTGCCGATGTATTGAAAGAAGAATAATATGCGTCATCCACCAAAATTTTTCCTTCGCTTCTTTCGCTGGTATTGCCATCCGAAGATGCAGGACTACATTGAAGGCGATCTGATGGAAGTGTATGAAAGACGGATAAAAGAAAAAGGAAAAACAAAAGCTGACTTACGATTTATCATCGATGTACTACTGCTATGCAGACCCGCAATAGTAAAACCAATGGAAGGACAT
>JAYVTB010000086.1:0-12100 GCA_043774805.1 Cyclobacteriaceae bacterium
CTAGTGCTAAGTTAATCATGAATTGACGGATAAAGTCTTTTGAGCTTTATTCGGGCTTCCTTATTTGTGAACTGCCAGTCTATTTTACGGCCCTTGTTATTCCTTTGTCTTTGCCATGCTTGCACTTGCTCTTTTATTTTTTTCAGTGATGATATGTGCCTGTTTAAACATTGCCCATTGAGTACATGTAGTTCTATCTCAGCCATATTCAGCCAACTGCCATGTTTGGGGGTAAATATAAATTCAAACCTGTCCGATAACCGTTTTGCTTCAACAGGCTCAAAAGTTTCATACAAAGCACCAGCGGTATGAGTTCCGAAATTATCCATCACCAAGGTTATCTTTTTTGCTTTGGGATATTGCTGATCAGCTATTCTCTTTATAAACATCGCCCAATCTTTCTTAGTCTTAGATTCTGTAACTTCTACCAATCGTTTTCCTCCTAACGGTTCGTTTGCCATAAATATGTTGACGACTCCATTTCTGATGTATTCATAATCAACTCTCATTTCCCGGCCTGGTTTCATAGCAATGGATTCCCGCTGTTCTTCTATTAATTGCTTAGGTGATTCATCCATGCAAATTACAGGATAATCTACCTGGTATGGCCGTTTGTAAACATCCAGAACCTTCTCCATACAGGCAACAAATTCTCCACTCTTTTCAGGGGGAATCACCCACCCTTTTACTTTCCAGGGCTTAAGTTCATTTTTTTTAAAACGCTTCTGACTGTTACGTGTGAGAGGCTTTCAACATACTTTAATTCTACCATCCTATCAGCCAACAGACGCAAGGACCACCGTGCAAAACCTTTGGGAGGTTCACTACAGCAAAGGGTTACCAATTTTGCTTCCATATCCCCATCCATTTTTGCTTCATAGACCCGATCCGGTGCACGTCTTTCCAGAACAGATTCAAAACCCTCTTCAATAAATCGCTTCTTGACCCGGTCGATGGTTCGCATACCAACCTTAAGAACCTTGCTTATTTGCTCGTTAGTAACCTTCTCTGAATATTTTCCTTCGTCACAATTTAAAAGAATATAAGCCACCCGAAAGGTTTGAGAAGTATGCGAGCCTTTGTTAATAATCGCCTGAAGTTCATCCACCTCAGACTTAAGCAGTTTTACAGTATAGCGTATCATTTGTAAATGGGTTTTACAAATATAACAATATTACGTCATATTATACTTAACTTAACACTAGATAAAATTAGTCGACTCAATTTATTTCAACGCCTATTTGGTACGGTTTCCACCACTGACGAAATTACCTAAGAATGATAGACTGCTAGAAACTCATAATGTTGATGGTTTCAATGAAACAAAAAATCGAAATGACCGAAGTACCTCATCTTCATTCCATCTCTCACCCTGGGCTTGCTTTATTATACTTGCTAATAGTTGTCCCGTAGGGAAATTATGTTTGTAGAAAAAATTGTTATTCGAATAGCCGTTCCGTAGGAACAGAATGTTATCATTAAATATGGCCAACGCCTATACCCAATTTGTTTTTGCGGTGCAATATCGATAGAAATATTTTTAAACATTCCATCCCTAACGGGACGGTGCTCAACCGCGGCTAAATTGCTACAGACATCATCGTCCCTACAGGACGTTCAGGCAAGCCACCAGTAAATCAATAACTATTTCATTTGTATATTTGACTAATGCCATCCATAGTTCCCGATTTTGAATACGACATCTTCCTCTCCTATCGTCACAACGATAACCGGAGCGGCTGGGTAACAGAGTTTGTAATGGCATTGCAAGAAGAATTAGCTGCCACCATCAAAGAACCCGTTTCCGTTTACTTTGATGTTAATCCACATGATGGCTTGCTCGAAACCCACAACGTTGACAAAAGCCTCAAAGGAAAACTAAAGTGTCTCATCTTCATTCCTATTCTTTCCCAAACCTATTGCGACCCCAAATCATTTGCGTGGCAACATGAGTTTGTGGCGTTTAATAAACTGGCTAAGGAAGATCAATTTGGTATTGACATCAAACTCAGCAATGGCAATATCGCCACTCCACGCAAATGAAGATCACCCCCATGATAATCAAAATAAAACTTTTTATCGCGATCAGGTTAATAAAGTCGCAAATGCCATTAAAGGAATCATGCTTGGAATAAAACTTCCTGATAAAACAATTCCTGAAAATGCGTCCTTTGTTTCACCGCTTACCAAAGGCGTCAAAAGACCAGTTGCAAAAAAGATCGCCCTTGCTTTTATTTTCTTCATATTGTCGTTTGTTATCTATAGGCTCATAGAATCATCCAAGACTACAGAATCCATTGGCAAGTCTATTGCAGTTCTTCCCTTTGTTAACATGAGTAATGATGTGGAGCAACAATATTTCACAGATGGCTTAAGTGATGCCATGAGAATACTTCTAGGCAAAGTCAATGATCTTCAGGTGGTTGGCCAAGTTTCATCTAATTATTTTAAAGGCAAAAGTTATGACATTAAAGAAATAGGGAAGAATTTAGGTGTTGATCATATTTTAACCGGAAGTGTACAGACGTCAGAGACGAAGTTACGAATCAATGTAATATTATTTAGATCGCAAGATGAGGTACAATTATGGAGCGAATCCTTCACGAGAACAAAAGATGAACTTTTTGATCTTCAGGATGAAATCGCATCAAAGGTTGCTGAGAAACTTAAATTCATATTTCTAATTTCGGAATCTAATCAACTAATACTCGGAACAAGGAATATTGAAGCTTATAGCTATTATTTGCAGGGGTTAAAAATCTATTACTTGTCACATATTGATTTTAACGACTCTCAACTTATCATAGCAAATGATTTTTTTCAAAAGGCAATTGATCTTGATCCAAGTTTCGATCTGCCATACCATTTTATGGCCGATCGCTTTGTTCATCAACTGGAAACCATAACATTGCAAGGTGCTGAACGCGAAGATGCATTCAATACCATGCATCAATACTTTGACAAGGCCATTCAATACTCGACAGACAGTACCCGGACTAAATTATTTCGGCTGGAAAAGAATTTGATGTCTGATAACTGGCGCAATGTCGCTGAGTTGTTAGATGATTTCATTCAAGACCCCAGGGCTCCCCAAATCGCAAGTGAAACTGGGATGGGGGTTTCAGCCGGAGCTTTCCATTTACTCAAACGAGGTAAAGACCTATTTGATATTTGTGAGAAGGCATTGGCGATTGATCCCTTGAATACAATTCTTTGGCAGTTTGGTGCAGACGTATTGTTTGAGGATGATCCCCAAAAAGGTCTAGAATTTTTAAGAAAAGGTGAAGCTATTATCAAAACTCGCTTTGCAAGGCACGATTATTTCGAGTCGCCAAAAACAAAATTGTCGCCAGAGGAAATAGAAAAAATAAAGATGGCAAAAAAGTTATCCCACGGTCACCTTCTCCTACTTGGTTACATTTTTCTTGGAGTGGATTACTCTTCTTTGGACTTTTCTGACAGATTTAGGGAATTAAGAAGCAAGACGGAATTTCATAAATAATGTAGTCGCTTCTGTAATGTTTCAAAAAATCTGAATGACAACGTATTAGTGAAGAAATAAAGCTATCATTTGAATATATCAGGCCAGCCTTTGAATATGGCACCCTCATCTTATATCGCCATCCGTCTGTGCAAAAGCCTCGGCAGACAATCAACGATTTATTAAGTTCGTAGTATGGCAGTATTATTTGGCTTCGAATACGACATCTTCATTTCCTACCACTACAATCTAATTCTCCGTTTTTAGATCACGCGCTTTTACACGTACAATCTTTCCATCTTTAGAAAACACGAGTTCGCCATCTTCTTTCTTAGTTCGTTCAATAAGCCGCTGGATAGAAAGCTTGACGCCTTCGGTAATCTTATCCAATAATTGATCTGACTCTGTTTTACTCATTTTTCGCTTCAACTATTTTCAGAATATCGGAATTATCCACTTGATTTACCAACTCTCCATTGCCTTTGCTAATGGTGCTGGTACTACCTTCGAGTTATCATATACAATCCAACTATGAGCAGAGCTTTTGTATAATTTAAAGAAATTACTCAGTCTTCGATAACATCTTCTTTCAATAGTTGCTTCTGGAATAGAATGTCCTCCTCCTTTTACCCTTTCTGCTGCACGGTCCTTTGCCAGGTCAACGGACTCCAGCCAAAAATAAATTAACACTATTGAATAGCCAAGTCCTTTGGCATGGCGAATAAATGGTACATAACTTTCTGTGGAAAGTGAGGTTTCAAAAGCAAATCCTTTACTTCCTTCAATAATTCTTTAAGGCGATTAAGCCTCTCCTATCGCCACAACGATAATATCTCATCTTCATTCCATCTCTCACCCTGGGCTTGCTTTATTATACTTGCTAATAGTTGTCCCGTAGGGCAATGTCATTAAGTTAAGGAGCAAAGTTGCCACGAAGGCACAAAGACACGAAGTTCTGTCTTCGATTTTAGAAAGAGTTTAGTGCCCTTGTGTCATTGTGGCTAAAACCATCTCTTAACTTAATGACATTGCCCGTAGGGACATTATGTTTGTAGAAAAATTGTTATTCGGGTAGTCGTTCCGTAGGAACGGAATGTTATCATTAAATATGGCCAACACCGATACCCAATTTGTTTTTTGCCGTGTAAAACCGGATAAGCTTGATCCAACCATCCTGGGAAGATGAATCGTTCAAATATATAACGGGCATCATAATGAATCACAAACATAAAATGATCCCATTAATGACATGCCCGACCACATCCACTTATTTGTTGGGCTTCATCTACGAATCATCCCTTGTATACGCCCTGCGGAATGAACCCGATTCTTGCTTTTCTTATTTGACCATGGCCGCCAAACTAAAGGACTCGAATTTTGTTTTTCTAACATTGACCCGGCATTAAAAGCACTGCGAAGCGACCCACGGTATGTAACACATTTACATCAGGGTGGATTTGATAAATATCCATAATTGCTCAATGTGTTTTGATCGCATTTTTGAAAGCTTGAAAAAGATAAGGTCAAATAAATTCTCAGCACACATGCAGATTTAGTGATCCATCTTAAAATCAATAACTTTACCGCCTCAAATCAGGCTACCATGAGTAAAGTATTCTTCTTCATTATTATTACATTCATTATCACCAGCTCAGCACAGGCACAAACGGTGAAGCTGGACGCCAAAACAAAAAGTGCGCTCGACAAGGTAGATAAGGAAAAAATAAAAAGTCATATCACCTATCTCGCAGATGATAAACTGAAAGGACGAAAGCCTGGAGAAGACGGCTATCAGATGGCAGTGGATTACGTAGTAAAACAGTTTACTGAAATTGGATTATCTCCTGCTGGAGACGATGGCACCTATCTTCAAAAACTAATCTTACGCAGGGCCACGGTTAACAATAATCTTTCGAAAGCAGTGTTGATCGATCGTTCAGGAAATATCGATAGCCTGAAGGTCGGTCGTGATATTTTCATTGTGCCGGGAGTAACGCGCAATGAAGTGACCGCACAGGCACCGGTAGTATTTGTGGGCTATGGAATTGAAATCCCCGGAACCTACTCCGACTACGATAAGGTAGACGTAGCGGGAAAGATCGTGGTCTTCGTGAATGGTTCTCCGTCCAGTCTCGCATTGCCCTCCACCATTATGGCGCACTTCAACAACCCGGCTTCAAAAATGGAAATCGCTGCGAAGAAAGGAGCGATTGGAGCCATCGTTGCACCGTCCTCACCTACTACGGCAATCAGTCCATCAGGAACTACTACTGCTGCCATGAATCCCGAGAAGACAATCGCCTATGGTCGCTCGGTGGCTGGAAATCTGAAAGCAACGGCTCGCATTCCATACACCACCTTGCAGCAATTATTCTTCAATTCTACACGAAGCCTGGAACAAACTCTTGATGGTTTAAGAAATGGAACCGCTGCATCCTTTGAACTTCCTTTCACGCTGCTGATGAAATACTCTTCTTCATTTACCGACATTGACAGTTATAATGTGCTGGGGAAGATTGAGGGAAGTGATAAAAAATTGAAAGAAGAATACGTAGTACACACCGCCCACCTCGACCATGTTGGCATAGGCAAACCTATAAAGGGTGATTCCATCTATAATGGCGCCCACGATAATGCATCAGGCGTTGCCTCGTTGTTGGAGATCGGACGTCTATACAAACAAATATCCAAACCCCTGCGCTCGGTGCTGATCGTCATGGTAACTGCCGAAGAAATGGGACTGCTGGGTTCCGCCTATTTTGCAGGTAATCCTACCGTGCCTAAATCACAAATCGTTGCTGATGTGAATACCGACATGCCTACGTTGATTGCACCATTATTGTCGGTTGCCCCTTTGGGTGCAGAACATTCAAGCCTCATCAATAACGTGGACTTCGCGTGCAAACAATTGGGTATCGTAAGACAACAGGACCCCATGCCGGAAGAAGTTCGATTTATACGCAGTGATCAATATAGTTTTGTGCAACAAGGTATTCCTGCCCTCCATATCAAATACGGAACATTAACCAAAGACAATTCCTTCGACCTGGTCGAGTTCACCAAAAAATGGCGCGATGAAAATTATCACCGCCCCTCCGATGAGATTACTAACAACTTTGATTTTGATGCAGCTAAAAAATATGTTCAGCTAAATTTTCTGATCAGCTACTCAATCGCTCAAACCCGTCAGCGACCTACCTGGAATGAAGGAGATTTTTTTGGACAGCAAGCGAAGAAGTAACTAGTACTCCAAACTCCATTGTGCCCAGTGTGTTTTGCCACAACGACACCAAGACACAATGCTGCACAATCTGATTGTGGTCCATCGTGTCTTAGTGCCATAGTGGCTAATTATTTTTTATCAACTCGAGTCTATTTGTTTTGCCACAAAGACCTGAAGACACTAAGCTGCACAAATTGATCGTGACCCATTGTGCCTTAGTAGCCAATTACTTTTCACCATCAGTAATTTTTTGATCCCTTGTGCCTTCGCGCCTCGGTGGTTCATCATTTTTTATCAACTCGAGTCTATTTGTTTTGCCACAAAGACCCGAAGACACTAAGCTGCACAAATTGATCGTGACCCATTGTGCCTTAGTAGCCAATTACTTTTCACCATCAGTAACTTTTCCGATCCCTTGTGCCTTCGTGCCTCGGTGGTTCATTATTTTTTATCAACTCGAGTCTATTTGTTTTGCCACAAAGACCAGAAGACACCAAGCTGCACAAATTGATCGTGGTCCATCGTGCCTTTGTGCCAATTACTTTTCACCATCAGTAACTTTTTGATCCCTTGTGCCTCGGTGGCTAACTATTCGTATTAAATAAGGGTCATTTACCATGAACGGTTATCTTCCTGACTTTGTTATTTCCGGTAATCATCCAAAGCAATGAGATGAAGTGCCGTCAGACGCTATAGAAATCATTGACTTTTCGGTTGATTGTTATCTAACTTTGCATTGAAGTAAAGATTGATCGTATGTTTCTTACTCAACCTTCCATTTACTTACTAGGGATTCGAATAGATGAACCCATTAACACACTTACCGACTTGATCATATCGGTAATTTGCTTCGTTGCCCTATTCCTGCTTGTAAAAAAGAAGGTGACCAACAAAACACAGGCATACTTTCGCATGTACTTTATCTTACTTGGTTTAGCTACGTTATTAGGTGGCCTTATTGGTCATGGATTTTTATACATATTTTCCTTTGCCTGGAAACTACCCGGATGGATTGTCAGCATGCTCTCTGTCGCATTTATTGAACGGTCTTCCATCGAAAACGCAAGGCCTCATATCCATCCTGCAATTGGAAAGTTGTTCCTGGTGTTAAACATCGTTGAGTTGGTTACGGTGATGAGCATCACCGTCTACACCTTGGACTTTAAGTGGGTGGAGTTTCACTCCGGCTACGGACTTCTTGCAGTAGTACTACCCTTTCATGCGTATAATTATTTCAAAACCCGAGAGGAAGGAAGTGCATGGATAATCATCGGTGTCTTATTTGCTTGCCTGGCAGCATTGATTTTCGTGAACCAACTTTCTCTTGACATTTGGTTCAACTACATCGACATCAGTCACTGTCTGCTGGCAGTGGCAGTATGCTTTTTTTATCGTGGTGCGCTCGTTTTGCGACCTCAGTATAAAAAGTGACAGGAAATGGCTTGCATAAGGCTACCTTTGCCTGATGCAACACAATCTGAACGAAGCAAACGCAGAATTTCTTAAGAATCTATCCATAAAAGAGTTCAATGAAATGCAAATAGCATTCATTGAAAAGGCCTTCACCGGTAGTAACCTCATGCTCCTCTCACCCACTGGATCAGGCAAGACACTGGCATTTTTAATCCCCTTAGTAAATCTACTTCAACCTGAAGCCACGGGCGTGCAGGCATTAATTGTAACTCCCTCACGTGAATTGGCGCTACAGATCGAACAGGTTTTCAGAGCTATGAAGACCTCCTATAAAGTGAGCTGCTGTTACGGTGGTCATTCGATGAAAATAGAACAAAATAGCTTGAGTGAAGCGCCTGCCGTAATTATAGGAACACCAGGAAGACTGAGTGATCATATCGTTAGAAAATCATTTGATACCCGTACGGTGAAGATGGTGGTGTTGGATGAGTTTGATAAATCGTTGCAGATGGGATTTCAGGACCAACTTATTATCATTTTTAAGTCGCTCCATGGAAAGCAACAACACCTGCTCACCTCTGCCACACGGTTAGATGCGTGGCCAGACTTTCTACCCTTTAAGAAACCGGAAACACTTAACTACCTGAAGGATGAAGCCGATTCAAAATTAAAGTTGCGTGTAGTTCATACACTTAGCGCAGAGAAGGTGGAAAAGCTCATGCGATTGGTGGCAGGATTCAATCAGGAAGTGTGCCTTGTATTTTGCAATCATCGCGAAGCGGTGGAGAGGATCAGCGCACTTTTCTCAAAGCATAAGTTTGAGCATGGCATACTACACGGTGCCATGGATCAGATCGATCGCGAAAAAAATCTGATCCGGTTCAGGGGTGGTGCACACAATGTGCTCATTGCCACAGACCTCGCCTCACGTGGCCTGGATATTCCAGAAATCAAACACGTAGTCCATTACCAGTTGCCTCCTCAACAGGAATCCTTTACACACCGCAATGGACGCACGGCTCGCATGCATGCGGAAGGCCAAGCCTACCTCGTCTTAGCCGATGACGAAACTCTTCCTGGATATATCGACAAGTCGGTAGAAGAACTAAAGGTCAACAGTAAATTACCACTTCCACCACCACCTAAATTTGCCTGCTTGTATATCAGTGCAGGTAAGAAAGATAAAATTAGCAAAGGTGACATCGTGGGGTTGCTCACCAAGAAAGGTGGCTTGCAAAGCGATGACATCGGCCTCATCACCACCCTCGACTTTTCATCTTACGTATCCGTAAAAAGATCATTGGTGAATAAGACACTCGCCAACATAAAAAACGAGCGATTGAAAAAGACCAAAGTGAAGATTGAGGTGGCAAGTTAGTTCTTATCCCTAATGCGGTGATATCCAGACCCCTCCTCTGGATAATTACGTTTTAAAATGGTAGCTTCCATAACAATTTAACCCCTAACCCTATGGATACCAAAAAATTTGTGCTAGGTACGCTGGCCGGAGGTATAGCCTATTTCATGCTCGGCTTTATTATTTATGCCATGCTGATGGAAGATTTCTTCGCGGCTCACATCAATGAAGGAATTACGAAATCAGATGCGGAGATGAAGTTTTACCCTATGGTCGCTGGCAATCTTGCACATGCCGCCTTGCTGGCTTTCGTATTTCTAAAGTGGGCAAATATCAAATCGTTCGGTGAAGGGATAATGGGAGGAGCCATTATCGGGTTTTTAATGTCGGCCGGCTTCGACTTAATCTCCTATGATACATCAAAGGTTATGTCCATGTTAGGCACACTGGTTGATATTGCAGTTTATACCATTATGACCGCCCTGGTTGGTGGAGTTGTCGGAGCTGTGTTAGGAATGGGGAATAAAGATTAAATCGATATTCGTTGACAGGAAAAAGACGCTGAACTAAATCAGGGTCTTTTTTTTATAGAAACCATGGAACGATGGATAAGACCAGGAATCCCAGAAACCAAAGGAGAAGCCTGCGATCTGATTTCGACATACGTTGTAGTTTGTCTTTGTTACGTATGTCGTTTAGTCTCAGCTATTGAAATGTTCCCTTTAACAAAACCTTAACAGCAGAGAGGAACTTAGCGGTGGATTGCATAAACTTGCGATCGAATTAAAAGATCATGACCAAATACACATTTACTGAAAAGAAAGACACCCGTTCAGGCTTTGGCGCAGGCCTTCATGAACTAGGAAAATCCAACCCTAATGTGGTGGCCCTCTGTGCCGACCTTACGGGATCATTGAAAATGGATGCGTTCAAAAAGGACTTCCCGGAGCGCTTCTTTCAGGTTGGTATTGCTGAGGCAAATATGATGGGCATGGCCGCGGGCATGACCATCGGTGGCAAGATACCGTTCACCGGAACGTTTGCTAATTTTTCAACAGGCAGAGTCTATGATCAGATACGCCAATCAATTGCTTACTCAGGTAAAAATGTTAAGATCTGTGCATCCCATGCGGGTTTAACCTTAGGTGAAGATGGTGCCACACACCAGATCCTGGAAGACATCGGCATGATGAGAATGCTCCCGGGAATGACCGTTATCGTTCCCTGCGACTACCATCAGACCAAGGCAGCGACCATGGCTTTGGGAAGTCATATAGGTCCTGTTTACCTCCGTTTCGGAAGACCCAACTGGCCCATGTTTACAGCCGACAGACCCTTTGTGATCGGCAAGGCAGATAAAATGATAGAAGGAAAAGATGTCACCATTTTTGCAACCGGCCACATGGTTTGGGAAGCGATCGAGGCCGAGGCCATGCTGGCAGAAAAAGGAGTCAGCGCAGAAGTGATCAATATACATACCATTAAGCCGCTCGATGTGGAAGCCATCCTGACGTCAGCACAAAAAACCGGATGCGTTGTTACCTGTGAAGAACATCAGATGAACGGTGGTCTTGGCGACAGTGTAGCCCAGGTGTTGTCACGGTTCCACCCTACTCCAATTGAAATGGTGGCAGTCAATGATTCATTTGGTGAAAGTGGCACTCCCACTCAGTTGCTGAAGAAGTACGGCCTGAGCAAAGAGAACATTGTTACTGCGGTAGAGAAAGTTATCTCTCGTAAAAAATAGTAAGAACTAAAATATTTCCGAACACAGTTTATAGAACAGACGCAAGGTGGGTCTCATTAAAACTTACCCACACGTAAATAAAGCGTAGGCGAACGTCACTAAAAGTTACCTGCACGAGAATAAAACTCAGGTGAGCTTAACTAAAACTTAATCCCGGATGATGCAATAACCCCTACATGAAGGTCGGGGGAAATAAACAAAAAAATATGTCGACTTTAGTCAAAAATATCTTTCGTCCAAAGCCCATAAATTTCGATGCAATTTTTTCTAATGCATAATCTGCTATAAACGTCCTACTGCACGGACGAACAGAACACGTGACCTACAAGCTCGCCATATCAATCACAAAGCGATAGCGCACGTCCCCTTTCATCATCCGAACATAAGCACTTTCAACATCTTTGATGGCGATCAGTTCGATGTCGGAAACAATGTTATGGGCAGCGCAATAATCGAGCATTTCCTGAGTTTCCGCTATTCCACCGATCATTGAACCAGCTAATGCTTTCCGCTTGGGAATCAGGCTGAAAGCCTCTACCGAAACTGCCTCAGGAGGAGCTCCCACCAACACCATCGTGCTGTCTACTTTCAACATGTCGAGATAGAGATTCAGGTCGTGCATGGCTGATACCGTATCCAGAATAAAATCAAATTGATTCCGGGCATTCGCTACCGCCTTTTCATCTTTCGTATTCAGAAAATGATGGGCTCCTAACCGCTTGGCGTCTGACTCCTTGGAAGCGGAAGAACTTAACACGGTTACTTCCGCACCAAAAGACACGGCAAACTTTACACCCATATGACCTAGTGCTAAGTTAATCATGAATTGACGGATAAAGTCTTTTGAGCTTTATTCGGGCTTCCTTATTTGTGAACTGC
>JAYVTB010000087.1:0-3034 GCA_043774805.1 Cyclobacteriaceae bacterium
GGAATGAAGATGAGGCACTTCAGTTTGCCTTCAAGGCTCTTGTCTACGTTGTGAGTCTCGAGCAAGCCATCATGGGGGTTTTTATCAAAATAGATGGAAAGTGGGGCCTTAACAGTAGCCGCTAGTTCCTCTTGCAGTGCATTAACAAATTCGGTTACCCATCCGCTCCGGTTATCGTTGTGGCGATAGGAGATGAAGATGTCGTATTCAAAGTTAGGAAGTATGGATGGCATACTTAAATATTGATTTAATAAATAACTATTCTAAGTGCCTGTATTCAGGCTGCAAATTTCAATTATGATTTATTCAGATTTCATGAGTTTGTAAATTTCACCAAACCAATTTTTGATCATTCTAATCTCACCCGAGGTCTTTTCAGAAGTTCCTTTCACCACCAAGAGATTTTCACCATCAGGGGTAATGTCAAATGAGAATCCCCCAATATTAATATAGTCGCCTGCCAAAATGAACTTAGGATTACTTAACTGCAGCGTTTCAGGGTTAAGTATTTCAACCTCCATCCATCGTTGACCGAAGCGATAAATTATTCTTTTCCCATCGGCTGTCCACCGGGGTTCTTCTGATCCCTCCTCTGTAGAAACCTGAACTTTATTGCTACCAAGAGTTGTATGCTGAAGGTAAACATGAAAGGCCTTAGAATCATTCAACGTGTAGGCAATAAGGTTGCCATCCGGTGAAATGGATGCGTGAAATTCACTTTGTTTTGGTGTATTGGTTATCTTTATTAAGTTCTTGCTTTGGGTATCGAACTTGTAAAGATCTGCATCGCGAGATACCACTAAACTTTTACCATCCGAAGAGATGGATGCCGGATGAGCATTTTTTAGAACCAATTCAGGGGGCGTACTCTGTTCACTATTTATCAGAAAGACGTCTTCATTGATTCTGATAAATAATGAATTATTGTCACGCCAAACAGGGAATGAATTAAACTTTCCGTTCGTTATTCTCACCTTTTTAAACGTCTTTAAATCAAAAATCCAAATATCTTGAGTCGTGCTTAATATCGGTGTGGCAATTTTTGCTTGATCAGGCGAAAGTTTAAACTGCCCATAATTTTCTTCAGGGAACGGAATGTTTTTAATCTCACTTTTTCGGTTAACCCACGTAAATGCGCCAATACGTGTATCTTTTCCTTCAACATAAATCAAGGTGCCATCATTTGAAAATTCAAACTGGCCATTACCATATCCCTCTATCCTGACTCCGGATAATATTTCCCGCGGTTCTGAGATTATCTTTAATTGACTGAGATCAAATTTGATCGCCATTAATGAAGAACTACGCAAAAAGACAATGTAGCCACCCGAAATATACCTGGCACTTGAACCTTGCAAATTAAGATCGATTATTGAATCTGATTTTATATCATACACTCCGATCATTTCATCTGAAGAAATAAGCAGATAGTCTGAATCAGGAATCCAATTAATTGTACTAAAGGCTATTATCCCGGGGGCATCTCGGACACTATATAGCAATTCTGATTTTTTAGAAAATTTATACAAGGTTAAACCTTCGTCTGCTGAAAAGTATAGGGTGTTATTCTTTTCCCAGATGATGTCCATGGGATTGGCCGCTTCCGCCAACAATAAAGGTGATCCGCCATCAATCTTTATTTTTCGTAAACTATTGCTTACAAAGTATGCCACTTCATTGCCATCAGGAGAAAGTGTGCAGGCGTAGGCTCCTTCTGTATGAGGGATAACCCGTACATTGAAGCTATTAAGATCGCGCACAAAGATGTGCGGTCTGCCGTTGTGATTCCCAATAAATACAATTCGATCTCCGGATTCTGAGATGTCAAGGGCTCGTCTTCCCGTACCTACGGTTGCTTCTCCAATCAGTTCTATCTGTGTGCCAGGTGGTGGGAGGATAGAGGAACGTAATGGCAGGTTTTTGGCATCCTCGTTTGGCGCACTGAAATATTTCCAAAAGACTATCGCTGTTGTAAGGGAGGAAAAAATAATGGCAAGAATAATAGCTGTAATTGATATTGAGGATCGATTGCCCTTTGTTGGCGGAATCCTTATTTCTGCGACTTCGATTTCATTCGTGTAGGTTTTATCATTTTCTTCTACAAGAGTATCTTGATTGCCTGCTTCAATGTTACCTTTATTAATCAAACTATTGAGCAGATCTTTCGTGGCGTTAGCCACTTTGTTAATCTGGTCGCGATAAAAGGTTTTGTAAACATTTAATTCTCTTGAGTCTGTAGGAGATAACGGACGATTAACACCGGAGGCCTTATAGATAAAATCCACCGAACGCATTACACCATTGATCTCTGTTTCAAAAAGCTTTTTATCAATGCCATCAACCTCATGGATACGCACCGGAAGTACTCGTTTGGCTACATTACCACCACCAAGTTTAATGCCCAGCCCATAGCGATCTGATTTGGCAAATTCTATAAAGGCAAGAAATTCTTTTTGCCAGGCAAAGGATTTTGGATCACAATAGGTTTGCGAAACAACAGGGATGAATACAAGACATTTTACTTTCTCCTTTAGTGAGCCATCTACATCGTGAGTTTCATGAAGGCCATCGTGCGGGTTGACATCAAAGTAAACGGAAACAGGCTCTTTGATAGTGGCCGCTAATTCTTCTTGTAATGCTTTTACGAACTCCGTTACCCAACCACTCCGGTTATCGTTGTGGCGGTAAGAGATGAAGATGTCGTATTCGAAGGTGGACAGTATGGAGGGCATAGTCTAAAGATATTTAGAATATCGGCATCGGTTTCAAGGTTTTTAAATTCATCTTTCCATCAATGAGAAGCTTTTTTAGATTAGGTGCTGCATCCAACTCAAATGGAATAAAGAACACATGTTGTGCAAGTAAATGTACAGTCCACGTGTGGTAGTTCTGGTCAATTCTCGCCATAAGCTCATTTGCCTTCTTTGTCTGACCGCTTTGCCAATATGCCCAGCAAAGAGTGATATCGTTTCCATCAGGATCAAATTGTAACAATGCTTTTTTGTCATCGAAGGGAATCCCCATCAATGCCTTA
>JAYVTB010000088.1:0-84802 GCA_043774805.1 Cyclobacteriaceae bacterium
CGTCACTTCATCGGCAGTTCACTTTCGTTCATCTCTTTGACACTCACCTGCCTCGTTTTCCAAGGCTTTTCCTTGTCCGTTCAATACCAAAACTTTACAGCTCCAGCACCGCAAGGTGGTTTGACAATCCTGCCTGCACAGCATTGTCGATGAGCCAACTTTTCATCATCTTTAAAAGAACTTCATGGCACAAGCTAAGAACGCAAAGAGATACATTGCTTATAAAGGAAAAGATCATGAAATAAAAAAGGCCAGCTCCTCAGCCGGCCCTTTTCCAAAAAACGAGTTACAAATGGTACATCACCACCCAAACCTTAGCGAGCTTTGCGCCTTTGCGTGCAATAACAAATACATCGATTATAAAGGAAAGGATCATGAAATAAAAAAGGCCAGCTCCCCAGCCGGCCCTTTTCCAAAAACGAGTTAAGCGTACCGAACTCGTTCACAATCGAATTGGTTTATCAAATTTACAATACCACCATAGCAATAGGTAGTAAGCACGTCACAATTATGGGTAACCAAAATCTTCCCCGGCCTGGCACTCACAATTTCGCATAAAACAAAAAGCCCCTTCGATATTTCGGAGGGGCTTCTGTCATAAAGTGAAAGTAAATCAACTATGTTTTTTCTGATCTACTTGTTTTCGTTGATTGGTTTTGGAAAGAGGCTGCCCTGTTACGGGCAGTCTCTTCAACCCTAAACTTTACCAACGCTTACTCTTTCATGATTTTTATTGTTTTAGTGAATTTACCAATGTTAACTCTTAAGAAGTGCATACCCTTAGCCAGGTCAGCAGTCTCCATCGTGATGATGCCTTCTGCATCTGGTGCGGATTGCTTCACGTTCAGTACTCTTCCGGTGATATCAATCACGTTCATCGAAACACTTTCATTGTAAGGGTTCGTGATCACTACCGAAATGGTTGAAGTGAATGGATTAGGGAAGGCTTCTGCCGTTGCAAACTCGGTGTTGCTATCTACTTGTGTACCCGCCATTTTTGCGTTCGCAGCAGGAGTTGCACAATTATTAAGACATGAACCCATATAATCACCATGAGCAAGGTGGTCTGCTACTGCATTCTCATCCACACAAATGGTAACACATGGGTTCTTCGTGCTGCCTGTTCTGTGGCAAAGTGTAACTTTAACAACGGTACTGTTACCTGCAAAGCAACGAACGTCTTCCGCATCAATGCGACCGCCAGGGCTGGTAGAAGTCGTTGGGCTACCTCCTGTTAAGTAAGAAGACGAAACAATACATCCATTAGCATCTGTAACGGTTACCGTGAAACCTGCATCCTTCAACAGTGTTACATTCACTGAATAAGATCCATTTGTCTGAATATTAGTAGCGGTTGTAGTAGGAACACTACCATAACATCCAAGTATTGGTGCAAACGGAGAGGTTGAACAAGAAGTGGATCCTGTGATACCGGAATTTGTTACTGTGCCTCCTGTAGGGGCAGCGGCAGGGGTCCATATTTCATCACCTGCACTGGTCACATAGTTAAAGACCAATGCACGGTCCATGGTGATGACCACTTTATATGGAGCAGTTCCACCTGAAGGTTTAGCAGTAATCGTAGCTGTCTGATCACCTGAGTAACCGAAGTATAACCATGCATTGTTAGTAGTGAATGTAGTAGTTAACGCGGTTGGCTGACCCACTATAATGGTTCTGGTTACAGTAAATCCATCAGCGTCTTTTACAATCACCGTATAGTTTCCTGCACCTACAGTGAACAGATTACTGCTTTGATAAGCCCCACCATTCAAATTGTATTGCAACGCTCCGTCACCGCCAGAGGCAGTTACTGTTAACGTGGTAGTACCACCGTTACATAGTATTGCACCTGCACTTAAGGAGGCTAGAATTGGTATGTTGGTGATTGTTAAGTTGGCACCTACATATGCGATTGTATAGTTCGTATTATTTACTGAATTCTGCTGGATGGCATAAGTGCCTGGAGGCGTTGCACTCTCACCAGCCACCCTTGTTAGTGCACCGGTGAAGCTAATCAACTGTCCATTTGCTAACAGGGTTCCAACAGCAGGACTTGAGGTGTATGTTAATGCTGGATCAGCAGTACCAAATACCTTCGTCTTAGCTACCGCTGATACTGTCACTGAAAGTGGCGTGATGCTTAAGTTTGCTCCGGTGTAGCTGATCGTGTAGTTGCTGTTGCCTACACTACTCTGGTTGATTGCATAAGAACCAACATTCTCTCCGGCTACTCTTGATAATGCACCCGTAAAGCTGATGGCATTGCCATTGGCAAGAAGTGAACCTACCACAGGACTCGACACGAATGTTAAGGCAGGATCAACCTGACCATAAATCTTCGTCTTCGCATCGGCTGTCACCGTCACTGAAAGTGGTGTGATGCTTAAGTTCGCTCCGGTGTAGCTGATTGTATAGTTGCTGTTGCCTACACTACCCTGGTTGATTGCATAAGAGCCAACATTCTCTCCGGCTACTCTTGATAATGCACCCGTAAAGCTGATGGCATTACCATTGGCAAGAAGTGAACCTACCGCAGGACTCGACACGAATGTTAATGCAGGATCAACCTGACCATAAATCTTCGTCTTCGCATCGGCTGTCACCGTCACTGAAAGAGGTGTGATGCTTAAGTTCGCTCCTACATAAGTGATCGCATAGTTGCTGTTAGCAATTGTGTTCTGAGCTATCGCATAAGGACTACCGAGTACTGTCTCGCCAGCTGCTCTTGAAAGCGCTCCGGTGAAGATGATCAGATCTCCGTTTGCAAGGGCCGAACCAACTGCAGGACTTGACACGAAGGTTAAGGCAGGATCTGCCTGGCCATAAATCTTGGTCTTCGCATCCGCAGTCACCGTTACGGTAAGTGGCGTGATCGATAAAGTGGAAGGTGTATTGGTAATGTTATAATTGCTCAATACACTTGAAGGATTTAACACTGCGGTGATCGCGTAGGGACTTCCCAATACTGTCTCCCCTGGAACTCTGCTGTAAGAAGCAGTAACTCCGTCTGCGGGTTCGAAGCCTGATAAAGTGCCGGTCAATATAGGATCGCCAGAACCATAAACTTTGGTTTTCGATGCCACTAATACTGAAGCGGATTTTGTGGTTATTACAATCGCTGCTGTGCCGCTCTGATCATTATAGTTCGTGCCGCCTGTGAAAGTCCAGCTGGCTGTGCCGCCTGGTACATTCGTGAAGCTTGCGCCTAAATTGATGCTGCTGCCTGCAGCCGTTGGATCAAGGGCCACACCAACTATTGTGCTGGTCGCTCCGTGTGCTGCTGCATCATATACGCCTGTGTAACCTGTTACAGTCACAACTGCATCGGCTTTGTTAATTACGATTGCTGCTGTGCCGCTCTGATCATTATAGTTCGTGCCGCCTGTGAAAGTCCAGCTGGCTGTGCCGCCTGGTACGTTCGTGAAGCTTGCGCCTAAATTGATGCTGCTGCCTGCAGCCGTTGGATCAAGTGCTACACCAACTACTGTGCTGGTCGCTCCGTGTGCTGCTGCATCATATACGCCTGTGTAACCTGTTACAGTTACTAATGCATCGGCTTTGCCGATGGCATCGCTTACTGTTCCGCTGTCATCATTATAGTTACCTGTAACATCGGTAAATGTCCATGCATCACTTCCGTAAGTTCCGGCATTGGTATGGGTCGTTCCGCTAAGGTCAAGCCCTGCCAAAGCCTCTAAAGAAACTCCTGTGGCTGTTCCTGTTGCAGTATGTGACGCTGCATTATAAGTAACACTATATGGTGTTACCACAATAACTGCATCCGCTTTGCCGATGGCATCGCTTACTGTTCCGCTGTCATCATTAAAGTTTCCCGCAACATCGGTAAATGTCCATGCATCACTTCCGTAAGTTCCAGCATTGGTATGGGTCGTTCCGCTAAGATCAAGCCCTGCCAAAGCTTCTGAAGAAACTCCTGTGGCTGTTCCTGTTGCAGTATGTGACGCTGCATTATAAGTAACACTATATGGTGTTACCACGATAACTGCATCCGCTTTGCCGATGGCATCGCTTACTGTTCCACTGTCATCATTATAGTTTCCGGTAACATCGGTAAATGTCCATGCATCACTTCCGTAAGTTCCAGCATTGGTATGGGTCGTTCCGCTCAAGTCTAACCCTGCTAACGCTTCGCTGCTCACACCTGTTGCCGTGCCGGTAGCTGTGTGCGCACTGGCATTATAGGTAACACTGTATGGCGTAACAACGATGGTTGCATTGGCTTTACCGATAGTAAAGTTTTTGCTGTCGCTGCTTGCTTCATGGTTTGCATCACCTGTAAAGTTGTAGCTAGCCGAAGCTGTACCTGCATTGATGTTGCTTGCATAAACCGGTGCAGGAGTCAAACTCAAGCCACCTGCGCCTGTAACACTTACTGTAGCTGGTGTCTGGGCTGAACCTGTGTAAGTAAACGGTCCGCCATTGATAGTAACTGTCGTAACTGAGGCTGCTTTATTGACATTAATCTGTACAATTTTGGTCGCTGCATTATAGTTTGAAGTTGCAGCTGCATCCACTTGTAAATTTTGTGATGCGCCTGCATTCAGCACCGTACCAGTTACAGGTGCATAAGTCAAGGCACCGGGAGCTGTACCGCCACTCACACCGGCAACAGTCGCATTGAGCTGCGTTGCACTTAGTGATGTGCCGTACGTAATATCAGCGGGATTCGCCCAGGTGATAGTCTGGTCTGCCTTAATAACATTGATGAATACAGTCTTGTTTGCCGCATTATAGTTTGAAGTTGCGGCTGCAAAAACCTGTAAAAATCCTCCTGTTTGAACATTCAGTAAATCACCAATCTCATTTACAGGATAGGTTAATACACCAGGAGCTGAGCCGCCACTAACACCGGCAACAGTTGCGTTGAGCTGAGTTGCACTTAGTAATGTGCCGTATGTAATATCAGCAGGATTGGCCCAGGTAATTGTCTGGTTTGCTTTAGTGATCACAATAGCCGCTGTTCCGCTTTGATCGTTATAGTTGGTACCTCCTGAGAAGGTCCAGTTGGCTGTACCTCCTGGAACGTCTGTGAAGGTTGCTCCTAACGTCAGTGCACTGCCTGCCGCTGAAGGATCTCCGGCTACGCCTGCGGCTGAACCCGTTGCTCCGTGCGCGGCTGCATCATAAACTCCTGTGTAACCATTGACAGTTACAACTGCATTGGCTTTATTAACTACCTGGCTTAATACACCAGAAGTACTGGATAGAAATATTCCTGCACCTGCATAGGTTGCAGTAATATTATGACTACCCGCGTTTAATGCACTGGTAGAAATACTCGCCACACCCGCTGTGGATGAGGATGAACCAATATTAGTTGCGCCATCAAAGAAAGTGACAGTAGCATTATCTGGTGTTCCTCCCAATGAAGTAATCGTAGCCGTAAAGGTTACCGACTGCCCATAAACGGAAGGGTTTAATGAGGATGCTACTGTTGTAATGGTTGCAGGACTGATAATAACCAATGTGCCGTTTAAGCTACCCTGGTAATTGGTATCGTTAATCGTTGCTATTACCGGATAAGAGCCTACATTCTGTGGCGTTCCGGTAAAGGAATAATTTACAGTCAATCCAGAAGGGGTTGTGGTTGCTACTACCGTCTTTACAGAACCATCATAGATCTGAGATAATGTTCCTGGTACCCAAGCTAGGGTTGCTGTGGCTTTGCTGATGACAATCGCTGCAGTTCCTGTTGCATTGTTATAATTGCCAGATGCATCTGTATACGTCCAGGTGGCAGTGCCACCCGGTACATTAGTAAAGGTAGCACCTAAATTCAAGCCTGCGCTCAGATCAACTCCACCAACACCTGATGCAGTACCAGTTGCTCCATGTGCTAATGCATCGTATACGCCAGTGTATCCGCTAACAGTTACGACTGCATTTGCTTTGGTAATTGTCAAAGACGAAGGTGTATTGGTAATAGTATAGTTGCTCAATACTCCTGAAGGACTTAACACAGCGGTAATCGCATAAGGCCCGCCTGATACTGTCTCACCAGCTACGCGGCTATAAGCTGCAGTAACTGCATCTGCTGTGATAAAGCCTGTCAAGGTTCCAGTCAATATAGGGTCAGATGAACCATACACCTTAGTTTTAGGTGCCACTACTACTGAAGCAGCTTTGGGTGTAATGTTAGCTGTTAGTCCTGTAGGCTGTAGTAAAGTATAATTATCTCTATCCTTTTGAGTTCCTGTTAATGAAAAACCTGATGCCGTTACTGGCTTAGTTACCCCAACAAATTGGTCAGCAAATGATCCCGAAGTACTTGGTGTGCTTAAGTTAACATTATCACCTGCGATCAGGCCGACCAAAGCCGCAGATCCAGTGTTTAATGTAGCTGTTGTTGATCCATCATATATTTTGTTATTAGCGGTGACTCCAGTTATTGTTAATTGCTTTGCAGTAATAGTTCCAGAGGCGGTACCATTTGCCAGGCTATAGTTGGTAGCAAGACCACCATTAGTTCCATTGGCAAGTGTATACGTGATAGTAGCAGTTTGAGTACCTACATCCGCATTTGGGTAAGTTCCTGCGGCTGTTGCTGTCACTGTTTCTGAACTTACAAAACCGGACAAAGTTCCTAAGGTTACTGCACCTGACACAGCTGTGCCGTCATATACTTTTGATGCAATGGTTGGGGTGGTTATTGTTAGTGACTTTGGAGTGATGTTACCTGAGGTGGTACCATTTGCCAGGCTATAGTTGGTAGCAAGACCACCATTAGTTCCATTGGCAAGGGTATAGGTGATAGTAGCCGTTTGAGTACCTACATTCGCATTTGGGTAAGTTCCTGCGGCCGTTGCGGTCACTGTTTCAGAACCTACCAAGCCTGATAAAGTTCCTACCGTTATTGCGCCTGATGATGTTGAACCATCATAGATTTTTGATGTAATAGTTGGCGTTGCAGATAAGGCTTTTGGAGTAATGTCTCCTAATGCAGTACCATTGGATAAGCTATAGTTAGAAGCTGATCCGGTTCCATTTACAAGTGTATAGGTTATCGTGGCAGTCTTACCTGTACCCACATTTGCATCAGGATAAACACCTGTTGCTGTTGCCGTTAATGTTTCAGGACTCACTAATCCGGATAAGGCTCCTACCGTTACCGTACCTGAAACTGTGCTTCCATTATAAGTCTTTGATGCAACAGTTGGTGTTGCAGATAAAGCTTTTGCCGTAACCGCTCCTGTGGTTGCAAGGCTAGCCATGCTGTAGTTGGAAACAAGGCCACTGCCATTTACAAGTGAGTATGTTATTGTTGTAGTTTTTCCTGTACCCACATTGGCACTAGCAAAATTGCTGGCCAATGGAGTAATAACTAAGGTCTCAGAACCTATAAGCCCTGTAACACTACCAAGTGATACAGTACCTGTAGCAGCAGAGCCGTCATACACTTTTGAAGCAACAGTAGATGTAGCTGTCAAAGGTTTAGCCGTAATAGCGCCTGTAGTAGCAAGGTTAGCCATACTATAGTTGGAAGCACTGCCAGTTCCGTTTGCAAGCGCATAAGAAATTGTTGTTGATTTACCCGATCCGACATTTGCATCAATGTAGTTAGTTGCTGATGGTGTAATTACTAATGTTTGTCCGCTCACCAAGCCGGTTACGGTTCCTAAGGTTACAGCTCCGGGAGTTGCATTTCCATCATATGGTTTTGAAGCAACAGTTGAAGCGGCTGTTAATGGTTTTGCGGTAATATCTCCATTTCCGCTACCGTTAGCCAAACTGTAATTTGAGGCTAAGCCTCCATTGGCACCATTTGCAAGTGTATAGGTTACAGTAGCAGGTTTACTCGTTCCTACATTAGCATCTGTATAAGCGCCTGTTGCCGTTGCTGTAACAGTTTGAGTGCCTAAAAAACCTGAAAGTGTGCCTACTGTTACAGTGCCTGATGCTGTTAAACCATCGTATATTTTTGAGGAAATGGTTGGCGATGTTATGGTTAATGGACGCTGATTAACAATATAGGTAAAAGTATTCGAAGTTCTATCTGGAGAACTTGATGCTTTAACCGTAATAAGAGAGGTAGTTCCTGCGGGAGTAGTAGTAGCATTATTTGTTATTGTTAGTGTTATTGGAATTGTTGCACTACTATTAGCTGGCAGGGTCACGACATTACCAACAAGGGGTCCTGAACCGTTTGAAAAAATTGCAGTTGTTCCTGTTGGAAGAGCGGTTCCGGTCAAGGATAAAGTAGTAGTGCCCGCGGAATTGTCATTACTTGGGGTTAATGTAATATTATAAGTTACGCTTGTAACCGTGCCATATGTAACAGGAATTGACTGAGTAGAAGATATGCTTATAGCTGTAATCTTTGCAGCTGCATCTGTAAACGTCCACTCTGCATGTAGCATTGAGGTCTGCCCATCCGCAGTCAACAAAAGTGTTGCGCCTAAGGCATCACCTTCTTCCATTGTAGGCACATGCCACGAAGTGGTAAAATTACCATCAACATCTGCCTCTACCGTCCATGGCTGATGATATTGTGGATCGGTACCGAGAGAATCCACACCTGAATCTATATGCAGCACTTGTAAGGTAACTGTTTCACCTGCCTGGAAGCCCGAGCCAGTAATAATAGCCGTTGAACCAGGAGCGTAGTCAAGTTGGTCGGTTTGCACCGTGGCTTGCGCCTGCGCCATCATGGCCAGCGAAGCAAAGGCAGCAATGAGCAGGAGTCTCAGAATGAGCGAATTCATTCCGTCTCTCGGAAATGTAAAAATTTTCATTTTGTTAATAGATTAAAGATGGACGATTTTGATTTATAGCTAATCGGATTTGCTTGTGTGCGGGTGATGACCACCCCGGCAATAATGAGAACGAGAACAAGAATTTGAAGTGCCAGGCGTATCGCCCTGCGCTTCGGGGATTTGAGGTTATTCATAAGATTAAAGCGTTTGGTTATTAAGATCACTGACCAATAGTGCACCAGGAAAAAAAACCGCTGATAAACGCGGTATGGGTTGCGGGTCGTAAAAACTCCGCCCATTTTGAGAGGACCCTTTCCAGATTTGGGTACCGGTTGCTATCGAATGAACTGGCATCCAGGCAGCCGTTGTCGTTTTCAAGAACACAGATGTTTTCGTTGTCTGCAACAAAAACATGATCATTAGTCGTAATTGCTTTTCCATGTGCAAGGAGTAAAATTTTTCTATAGAGGGAGCTAAAGTTTACGTGTGTATGGTTTTTTGTCTTGTAAATCTATAGGGGTTTTTCAAATCATCGCAATGGCGGGGCATCAAATACGAGTCACCTAAATGCACCCCGGCCTAATTCGATTGCAACACGGCATAGGCAAAGGGTGGGGCAGCAATAACGAACCCACCGGAGCTGGCTTTTCCCATGTAAGATTGGGTGGCTTTGGTTAACTATTAGAGAAAAGAAGGGAGAAGCGGAGGAGAGAAGAAGGGAAGAAGTTGAGAAGACAGAAGTTGAGAAGCAGACCTGGGTGGGGGTATATCCTAATTGGTAAAACAATGGATTGACGATTAACGAATGGTGATTTTTGATTTTTGAAGGATCGTTTACTTCAACAGTGTAATGCCGTGTCCGTTGAAAACAAAATAGCCGTCAAACGAAGCCTCGTAGAGGCGCCATGTTGCTAGAAAAAGAATTTAAAAAACCAATGAGTGCCGTAGGCACGGAACATATCCATTCCTACCGGAATTTTTGAACCTTCAACGGTCGATGTTGATGTTATAGTACTACGCATTTGACTGTCCCTGATCGAGATTGAACCTTCAACGGTCGAGATTGACTGCGGAGTACGAGGCATTTGAACTTGTTATGATCGAAATTAAACTTGCTACGGTCGAGATTGAAGTACGAGTGCGTGTCATTAAGAATCAAGTACACGACATTGGGAGCGGTCCTACTCGAAATGAACCATGCTACGGTCGACATTGACTGCGCAGTACGAGGCATTTGACTTTGCAATGACCATTCTGGAAGTTTACCGTAGTCAGTCTTCGACAAGCTCAGACTGACATGGACTTGATCCTTTGTAAACCGCAATGCGATTGACGAATAAGGATTTTGGATTTTGGATTTTTGAAGTCTTGAGGGTCCCAGTCGACTTGGGTCTAACGCCTGAACCTCAAAAAAGTACCCATCGGCAAATCCCGGCCTGTATTGGATTTAAGGAAAAACTCACCACACTCCAGCTCAGCAACATCGAAATGGGTTTTCACTACATTCATCCCCACCAAAGGTGAAAGCCCCACCGCATACATGGAGAGGATAAAGAATGAATTCGTTGGCTCCAATAATTGACTAGCATGAAAAATCAGTTCATTTAACTTCTCCTGTAACGTCCACTTCTCTCCTTCAGGTCCGCGGCCATAGGGTGGTGGGTCCATGATGATGCCGTTGTATTTGTTGCCGCGCTTCACTTCGCGCTTCACAAACTTCAGCGCATCTTCATATACCCAGCGTATGTCAGTGAGCTGGTTGAGCTGCATATTCTGATTGGCCCAGTTAAGTCCGGGCCGCGATGCATCTACGTGCGTCACTTCTGCGCCTGCCGCTCTTGCCACTACGGAAGCGGCACCGGTGTAAGCAAACAAATTCAGCACCCGTGCATGCTTATTGTTCCACGCGGCAACCGTTTCAAAAATGAAATTCCAGTTCTCGCCTTGCTCCGGAAAAATGCCCACGTGACCAAAACCGGTAAGCGCCAGACGCAACGTGACTTCAAACGAGGGATGGTGATATCTTACATTCCAGCTGTCGGGAACATTTTTGAGTTTCTTCCAGCCGCCTTTCACCTCTTCGCCAAACCGGAAGTTATCCTTCTGCTCGCGGGTGAAATGGGCGTGCGCCTGCTTTTGCCATTCAGCATCTGTGAGTACGCGCTCCCAGATGGCCTGTGGCTCAGGACGAATAAGAATCACTTTTCCAAAGCGTTCTAATTTTTCAAAGTTGCCGCTGTCGAGCAATTCGTAGTCTTTCCAGGAAGCGGGGTGTAAAAGTTCAAAGTTCAAAGTTCAAAGTTTGGTCAAGTTTAAGGGGCATAAGTTGAAATTCAAAATCACCTTCCTATGAAACAGTCATCCCGGGCAAGTTGACCGAATAGCAGTCCCAACGATAAACTTTAATACGCGACCCGGGATCCCGTTGAAGCAACGCGAAGAAGAATACTATGAAGTGCTCATTCACAATTCAGGTTTGAAGCACTCTATAGTCAGATAGTGCCCCATTGATAGGGATCCCGGGTCGCGCGCTTCTTCAAATAACTTTGTGCCTTAACTAACTAAATATTTTACCACCGAACCTTCACCTTGCTTGCCCGGGATGACTGCTTCGTAGTTGAGCGTGCATTCGTTAAAGATTTCAACATTTTGCTTCATCCTTTGATATGGAATATTGAATATTGACAATTATTATATGCATTTTAAAATCACCAGCACACAAAATCCGAAAGTAAAGAGCCTGCTCGCCCTCGAGAAACCACGTGAACGCAGGAAGCAGCAACTGTTTATCGTAGAAGGTGCGAAAGAAGTGCGCATGGCGCTCGAAGCCGGATATAAAATCGGCAATATCTTTTTCTGCGAAGAGATCCTCGACCTTCAAGAATCAGCCGACTTGCTGCGCGAAGATAAGTTGCTAGTGCCCGTGTCGCGCGAAGTGTTTGATAAGATTGCCATTCGCGAAACTACCGGAGGCATCCTGGCCGTGGCCGAACAAAAAGCACATCGATTGGATGACATTGTCCTCAGCAAAACTCCCCTCCTCTTGATTTTGGAAGCCGTGGAAAAGCCGGGCAACCTCGGTGCCATCCTTCGCACAGCGGATGCAGCTGGAGTTGATGCGGTTATCATCTGCGATCCGCAAACTGATTTTTATAATCCTAATGTGATCCGCTCCAGCGTGGGATGCGTGTTCACCAAACAAATCGCCTCCGGCACTTCGGAAGAAACCATTGCGTGGCTCAAGAGAAATAACATCCAGATTTTCTGTACCTATTTAAAGGCATCGCATCCTTACCATGAAATTGATTATACCAAACCATCGGCCATTGTCATGGGAACGGAAGCCACGGGCCTCTCCGATATCTGGGTGAAAAATGCCACGGCAAACATCATCATTCCCATGCTTGGGAAAATTGATTCCATGAATGTGTCCAATGCTGCTGCTGTGGTGGTGTACGAGGCGATGAGGCAGCGGAAATTCAAAATTTAAGATTTCAGATTAAACTTGGAATAAATAATTGCACGCAAAGGCGCTGAGTAGGCAAAGAATTATTTCTATCAGTCCTAATCTTCAACATTCAACGTGGGCACAAGGAATACCCTGAATTAACTTTGCGATCTTGGCGCCTTTGCGTGTAATTAAACTAGGCGAAGATCAGGTTTTAACAACTCAATACATCTTTTAGTCAGTTCATTTAATTACCGTTGTGTGGAGGGCATCCTTCCCCCACCTTTGTTGCGTTATCTGAATAAAATCTTACCGTTTATGAAACTCTCCTGTCTATTTATTGTCCTCTTTATCTCCACCAACTCATTTGCTCAATCTGAGACAACCCGAGTGTATGCTTCTGGCAAAGACTCTAAGATGTCTTTTAAACATTCAAACGGCTTCAATTCATTTAACATTGATATACGTGGGACCATTGAAATAACGGATGACGACAAGGATATTAAAAGCATGTCGCCCGATGGCTACCTGGAAATAACCAAGACGACCTTTGGCAGCAAGCGCACAATAAAAATCACCGCTGAAAGCAATACCCTCAAACGCGAATACTTCGATGGCAGGACTCCGGTAAGTTATGAGCCAGAAGGGCGCAAGTGGCTGTCAGAAATTTTGCCTGAAGTAGTAAGGACCACCAGGGTGGCTGCTGAAAGTCGGGTGAATCGCTACTACAAGAAAGGTGGTGTTCCGGCCGTACTTGATGAAATAAACAAACTAGATGGCGATTATTTGAAGGCTCATTATGCCAATTTATTAATGAAGCTACCGGTTCAATCCAACCACTATGGATTGATCGTTTCAAAAGTTTCGGGCGAATTGGATTCCGATCATTATCTCACGGAGTTTCTGGAGGGAAATCTATCCAAATTCATGCAAACCAGGGAGGCTATTGATGCGGTCTTCATGGCCACCAATAAAATGGAATCTGACCACTATAAAACCCAGCTAATCAAAGCTGCCCTGGCGGTGCAACCTGCGTCTATTGAAAACGTGAAGATAATTATGGCTTCTGTTTCTAAAATGGAATCAGACCACTATAAGTCGGAGGTGCTTAATTCCCTGTTGCGTCAATCCAACCTTACTGACCCGATTATGGCTGAAATGATTAATACCACCAAGTCCATTGAGTCAGACCATTATCAAACGATGGTCTTAACCAAGGCACTTGAAAAAAATCTGTCCTCGTCATCATACCAGTTGGTAGTTGAAGCGGTGAAAGACATTGAATCAGATCATTACATCACACAAGTGATTAAAAGTATGTTGGACAAGCCCATTGACGGACAGGTGTTAACGAGCTTATTAAATATCATGTCATCAATTGAATCGGATCATTATCGCACGGAGGTGCTCACCACCCTGCTGAAAAAACAGGATTTGAAGGAAGATAATTATAAAAAGCTGGTTGAGTATTGCAGCACCATGGACAGCGATCATTACAAATCACAAACGCTGCAAACAGCATTATCAACGCCCCAACTTACAGACGGAAAACTAATTGCTGTGCTCAATGCAGCCGCCAAGATCGGCTCCGATCATTACATCACGGAAGTATTGGTGGATGCCGCGCCAAATGTAAAGTCAGCAAGCGCTCCAGTTAAAGAAGCTTATCGCACTGCGGCACGAAGCATCGATTCAGAAACTTATTACGGTCGCGCCATTCGCGCCATTGAAAACTAGTTATAGACATGAAGCACTCTACCTTCAAACTTCTCAGATTTTTGAGTAGTTTGAAGGTGTTATGGCCTCCTTACCCTACACCTTTCGAAGCTATTCTATGAAGAAATATGGTTTGCTGGCCTTGATTTGTACTTCGTTGGGCATTCTTTTCTTCACCTACATTTTTTATAGTAATAATGGCCGGTTCCCCTCTTTACAACTTGAGGCTGATGAATACCTGATTTGCACATTGATTACCAACCTGGGAGGCTTCATTGCCCTGCAGGTTGATAAAATACTGGATCGCTGGATTCATTGGAAAAGTCATTTTCTGGTGCGCTTCATTTCAGGTTACCTTCTGAACGGAATTTTAGTCCTTAGTTTTGTCATCACCGCGAGTTTGAATTTGCTCGGTTCGCGCACGGAAGACATGATTAAGGTGGGAATCTTATTCGCCTTGTCTCTCTTTATTTATGAGATCTTTTATGGTCTATTCTATTCTTATGAGTTTTATGCAAAAACCCAGGTGGAGCAAATGCGCCTGGATCGTTTACAACTCGAACTCCAGTTCGAATCACTAAAAAATCAAATCAGTCCACATTATTTATTCAATTGCCTTAACACCGTTTCCTCCTTGTTATATAAGGACACGTACATGGCCGAACAATTTATTCGAAGAATGGCCGACACGTTTCTCTATGTGCTCGATAATCAGAAACAAAAATTAGTTACCGTGAGCGAAGAGGTTGAATTTGTTAAAGCATACTATTATTTGCTGAGAGCCCGTTATGAACAACACCTGTCGATCGAATTCAACCTTCCCAAGAATTTGTTCAATACATTCATTCCCCCTATGACGCTTCAGTTATTGGTGGAGAATGCCGTGAAGCACAATAAAATTTCCAAAGAGTATCCACTGCTGATCTATATTTCAGCGCAGGATAATACCCACTTACTGGTCAGTAACTCCAAAACGACTACAGAGAAAGGCGAAAGCTTCCAGATCGGATTAAATAATATCATCAGTCGCTATCAATTCTTCTCGACAGAAAAAGTGGCCATCAAAAATGAATCGCAGTTTACAGTTGTCCTGCCGGTGATTAAGCGGTACACCAAAGAAGAAATACACGCAACCCGGTTTATACCGCAATTTTCATGAACCGATTATTTATCCATCAGCCTGTCTTTCGAATTCTATCAGCGCCAGTGCTGGGGTTAATGGTGTATCTGCTCATCCTCTTGATCAATAATGACTTCACAGAAATTAAAAATATTTTTAGCAGCTCTGAAATTTATGTTTGCATCGGGTTGGCTTACCTTTCCCTGGAGTCCATGCGGCTAACACTTTCTCTTTCTGAAAAATGGTTATCGAAAAAAGACTTAACACAACGAGTTCTTTCACAGATATTAGGCACCCTGATCATTTCTTTGCTATTGATTTCAGTTGCCATCGAGTCCTACTATAAATGGGTAATTGGATTTACCATTAACTTCAATGAACTCATTTTATTTCTTTCCATTTATGGTTTCATTGGGTTGCTTTATAATGTACTGTTCTTTAGCAACTACTATTTAAATCGCGAGAATACATTACTGATTCAGCAAGAGAAAAAACTAAGGGAAAAACTGGATGCCGATTTTGTTTCATTTCGAAATGAAATCAACCCAGATCTACTCTATGAAAGTCTGGAGAATCTCATTCTCACATTACAACACAATGTGGATCAGGCCGAAGAGCAAATTGACTATCTGGCTGGAATCTATCGGCACAATCTGATTAATCGGCATAAGGAACTATTGACCCTGGATGAAGAGCTGAATGCAACCCATCACCTGATCAAACTCCTGAATTATAAGTATGATAATCAACTTACTTTCCTGAGTTCTGTTGATGACGCTACTCCTATTCAGTTGATTCCCGGATCTCTCCTCGTTACTGTGGATGCGGTCGTCCGAAACACGTTGATCTCAAAACAATCGCCTCTGAGAATACGACTTTACCTGGATGAAGATAACGAATATCTCGTGCTTCAACATAGCATTAACGATCGACTCTTATTACACCACGAAAGCCTGAATGCGTTTGCACGATTGAAGCGCTCTTATTCATTCTTTAGCGAAAACCCCTTTGTGCAGGTAAAAGCGGGCAAAGAAAATTATATTAAATTTCCGCTGGTGCAGATACCAATTGAAGAAATCCTGAACACACATGAGTAACCTGGTCTTGAAAGTACTTATTGTGGAAGATGAAACTCCGGCCATCGAAAAGCTGGAACGCTATCTGAAAAGATACAGTGAAGGCATTGAAGTAACGGGCAAAGCAGAGTCCATCGAAGAAGCGGTAAACTGGTTAGAGGCGAATCAATCCTCGATCGATCTGATCTTTATGGATATTCAACTGAAGGACGGGGTGAGTTTTGATATTTTCAGAGAGGTAAAAGTGCAGAAGCCCGTCATCTTTATCACCGCCTACAATGAGTTCGCATTGGAAGCTTTTAAAGTAAATGGTATCGACTATCTGCTAAAGCCCATCACATTTACCGATTTATCAAACAGCCTAAAAAAAGTGGAATCGTTGGGCAGTCAACTACGCTGGAGCGAAGAACGCAATGAAACCCTCGTTAAGGCATTGGATTCGGCTTTGCAGAAGACTTACAAAAATCGCTTTATGGTAAAGCTGGGCGATCATATCAAATCGATTACCTCAGATCAAATCAGTGTATTGTTTGCCGATGGACGTGACGTGTACCTGATCACTAATCAACTTAGGAAGTTTATCATCGATTATACCTTAGAAAGCCTGGAGGAAATTCTTGATCCGAAAATTTTTTATCGCGTGAACCGCAGCTACATCGTAAACATTGGAGCCATTCAGGATGTCATCGTTTACTCAAACAGCCGACTTCGGGTAACTCCCAGCATTAAATGGGAACCAGAGATTATTGTAAGTCGTGAAAAAGTAGGTGAATTTAAAGAATGGTTTGACGGCACTCACTAGTTTGTAACATTCGTTACCTGTTCATACCATTTTTCTTTCGAACTTTGGTTTATGAAAAAGTATTTATCCCTTATCTCAATCGCTTTGCTTTTCGCATGTGGAAGCAAAGAGACTTCCCAAACAACAGAGACCATAGACAGCACCTATATGATTAGGGGAAATACGATTGCCAAAATTTCATTCGAAAAAATCAGTGGTGAATTACAGAAAGTGCTGGCCAACGGTGACATCGAACACGCCCTACGCTACTGCAACGAACGCGCCTACCCGATCACCGATTCATTAGCAGTCGCGAACCAGGTGTCGATTAAAAGAGTGAGCAATAAAAACCGAAACCCGCGCAACAAAGCCGACAAAATGGAAGAGTTTCTGATCAAGGGATTTGGCAACGACCTCAACGAGGGAATTGACCTTACTCCAAAACTCGTTTTAAAGGACGATTCTGTCTTCTATTACAAACCCATCATCACCCAGGGCTTGTGCCTGAACTGCCACGGCACACCCGGAAGAGAAATTTCGTTTAGCAACGACTCGCTGATACAAGCCATTTATCCCAGGGATAAAGCCGTTGGTTACAAGGTTAATCAACTTCGCGGATTGTGGAGAATCGGATTCAAATCCATGACGAATGAAAATCAGAAACGCATGAAATAGCCGGAGAGCAGATATTCATTGTCAGGACAATAAAGGTGTAAAAGTTGACCACAACGGCTAATAAATAGTAAGAGGAAAGTCGATAAGTGTTATTTTTGAGCGCCTGAAAAAGCGGCTCCATTCCATGATTTTATTCTTCCGATCTCCCGCCAACGTAATTTTTGCAGTTGGAACGAATCAATCATTACAAACTGCTGATATTCAAAAACTTGTTTGGCTTTTCAGCGAGGCAAAACCGCTTACGGATGAGGCCCTTTCGGGGAATTTTGTCGGCCCACGCAAGGAAATGATCACCCCCTGGAGCACGAATGCCGTGGAAATCACCCAAACGATGGGTATTGCCGGTATCGAACGGATTGAAGAGTTTTTTGAGGTGAAGTCGGGTGAAACAACGTACGACCGCATGCTTCAGCACCTTTATCAGGGATTGGATCAGGACCTGTTCACGATCCATCACACCCCGGAACCGATTCTTGAAATTGAAGATATAAAGGCCTATAGCGAAAAAGCAGGCTTGGCACTAAGCCAGGAAGAAATCGATTACCTCAACGATGTGAGCTGGCAACTGGGCCGCAAGCTTACCGACAGCGAAGTATTTGGATTTTCACAGGTGAACAGTGAGCACTGTCGCCATAAAATTTTTAACGGCACATTTATTATTGATGGTGAAGAAAAAGCCTCCACGTTGTTTCAACTGATTAAGAAAACTTCAAAGGAGAATCCCAACTACATCGTTTCAGCATACAAAGACAATGTGGCGTTCATCAAGGGTCCACGTGTAGAACAATTTGCACCCGGTCGCCAGGATATTCCTGACTTCTTTAAGATAGATGACATTGATTCTGTGATTTCGCTGAAGGCGGAAACGCATAACTTTCCTACTACAGTAGAACCTTTCAACGGAGCGGCTACAGGTTCCGGTGGTGAGATTCGTGATCGTTTAGCGGGAGGAAAAGGTTCATTGCCCTTGGCGGGAACGGCTGTGTATATCACTTCCTATCCACGATTGGAAAACGGAAGACCGTGGGAGAAAAAGTTTGAAGAAAGAAAATGGTTGTATCAGACTCCGGCAGAAATTCTTATTAAAGCCTCCGATGGCGCCAGTGATTTTGGAAACAAGTTTGGTCAGCCGGTGATCTGCGGAAGCGTACTCACCTTCGAGCACTTTGAGCAAGGCAAGAAGTTTGGTTTCGATAAAGTGATCATGATGGCGGGAGGCATTGGTTTTGGCAAAGAGAAGGACAGCCAGAAAGAACATCTCAAAGCCGGAGATAAAATTGTGATGATGGGTGGTGATAACTACCGCATCGGTATGGGTGGTGCAGCAGTTTCATCGGTGATCACCGGTGAGTTTGGAAATGTAATTGAGCTAAATGCCGTGCAACGTTCTAATCCTGAAATGCAAAAGCGGGTGATGAATGCGATACGTGCCATGGTGGAATCATCGGAGAATCCGATTGTATCCATTCACGATCACGGTGCAGGTGGTCACCTCAATTGCCTCACAGAATTGCTGGAAGAAACTGGAGGAGAGATTGAGATCGATCAGCTTCCGGTGGGAGATCCTACGCTATCCGCAAAGGAAATCGTAAGCAATGAATCGCAGGAACGCATGGGCATTGCCATCCATGAAAAAGATGTGGCCTTGCTGAAGAGAGTTTCAGAACGCGAACGCGCCCCTATGTATGTAGTAGGAACGGCAACGGGCGATCATCGCTTTGTATTCACGAATAAAAACAAAAGCATTTCTCCGGTTGACCTGGAAGTGAAACATCTTTTTGGTTCATCTCCTAAAACCATACTGACGGACAAAACCAAAACTTCAACATTCGATGAAGTCACTTATGATGTTTCAAAACTTCAGCAATACATCGAACAAGTGTTGCAACTGGAAGCAGTTGCCTGCAAGGATTGGCTTACGAATAAAGTCGACCGCTCGGTAAGCGGAAAGGTGGCTACCCAACAAACCTGTGGCCCTATTCAACTTCCGCTGAATAATGTGTCAGTCATGGCGATTGACTTCTTAAGCAATAAAGGAATTGCTACTTCGATAGGACATGCCCCTGCCGCTGCGTTAGTTGATCCTGCAGCCGGAAGTAAACTGGCTATCGCGGAAGCATTAACGAATTTAGTTTGGGCACCACTCACGCATGGTTTGCAAGGCGTATCGCTCAGCGCGAACTGGATGTGGCCTGCCAAGAACGAAGGAGAAAACGCAAGACTGTACCAGGCAGTGCAGGCAGTTAGCGAATTTGCTTGTGAGCTCGGCATCAACATTCCTACCGGAAAAGATTCTCTGTCGATGACACAGAAATATCCGAATGGCGAAGTGGTGTATTCACCGGGAACCGTAATCATTTCTGCTGTTGGTGAGGTTAGTGACATCAGAAAAACAGTTTCACCTGTTCTGATTCCTGAAGCAGGAACACAACTTCTCCATATTGATTTTTCAAAAGATGAATTAAGTTTAGGTGGAAGCAGCTTCGCACAGATTGTTAATGCGTTGGGGACAAAAGCACCTTCTATAAAAGATGCCAACTATTTCAAAGCCTGCTTTGCCGCCATTCAGGAGTTGGTAAATAATAACCTGATTCTTGCCGGTCACGATATTTCATCCGGAGGTTTAATCACCACCTTGTTGGAAATGTGTTTTGCGGAACAACAGGCAGGAATGAATATCTCACTGAAAGATTCAACTGACATGATCAAAGCATTATTCAGTGAAAATCCAGGTGTGGTCATTCAAATTAAAGATGCCGCAGCTGTTAAGGACATTTTAGGTAAACATGGTGTTGCTTCCGCAGAAATCGGAACGGTCATTCAACATTCAAAACTCAACATTCAAAATCTGGAATCTGGAATATTGAATATTGAATTGCTTCGCGCAAAGTGGTTCCACACCTCTTACTTACTTGATAAAATCCAGCGACCAACTCATGCTGAAAAGCGCAGGAATCAACTTTCAAAGCAACCATTGACGTACAAGTTCCAATCGCGCTTTGATGGAAAGTTTTCCACCTACGGCATCAATCCTTCACGCAGAACTCCAAGCGGATTAAAAGCGGCCATCATTCGTGAGAAGGGTGTAAATGGTGATCGCGAAATGGCGTATTCACTTTACCTCGCTGGGTTTGATGTGAAAGATGTACACATGACCGACCTGGTTGCTGGTCGCGAAGATCTGTCAGGAGTAAACATGATTGTGTTTGTAGGTGGTTTCTCCAACTCGGATGTATTGGGTTCTGCCAAAGGTTGGGCCGGTGCATTCTTATACAATCCCAAAGCAAAAGCGGCATTGGATAATTTCTATAATCGCCCGGATACATTAAGTCTTGGAGTTTGTAATGGCTGCCAGCTGATGATGGAGTTGGGATTGGTCTATCGCGAATTGCCGATGGACCAGCATCCGAAGATGCATCACAATGGATCTGGTAAATTTGAATCTACGTTCATCAATGTAATCGTTCCAAAAAATAATTCCGTGATGCTTCAAACCTACGAAGGTGCCCAACTAGGTGTGTGGTTAGCACATGGAGAAGGTAAGTTTAAACTTCCTGCCAACTTGAATTACCAGGTGGCGGCAACTTATTCATATCCTGAATATCCGGGCAATCCCAACGACTCTGATTTTTCAGTGGCAGCGTTGTGCTCTCACGATGGAAGGCATCTCGCCATCATGCCACACATTGAGCGCTCATTGTTTGCGTGGAACTGGCCTTACTATCCGGCAGGGAAACAAAATCATGAGATTTCACCTTGGATCGAGGCGTTTGTAAATGCCAGAGAGTGGGTGAAGAAGTGGGTGAAGTGATCATTTTAAAAATTCATGGAGTCTCACTCCATAAATTTCAATGAATTTGTGGAGTGGCCATGGTTTTAAAACTTCTTCTCCACCGCATGCCCTCCGAATTCATTTCGAAGTGCCGCCACGATTTTACCTGAGAACGTATCCTCCTGTTGCGAACGATAGCGCATCAGCAATGACATGGTGATGACAGGAGTGGGCACACCCATTTCGAGCGCGGTTTCAACGGTCCATTTCCCTTCGCCAGAAGAATTCATCACTCCTTTTATTGATTCTAAATTTCTATCAGTTTCAAGTGCGTGTTGAGTAAGTTCCATCAGCCATCCTCTCGCCACCGATCCATGATTCCACATCTTTGAAACAGCAGCAAGGTCAACGTCCGGATCATGGCGATGTAATACTTCCATCCCTTCTGCTATGGCTTGCATCATTCCATACTCGATACCATTGTGAACCATCTTG
Organism: Cyclobacteriaceae bacterium; assembly: GCA_043774805.1. GTDB lineage: Bacteria > Bacteroidota > Bacteroidia > Cytophagales > Cyclobacteriaceae > ELB16-189. Next base: position 21,801 of record JAYVTB010000088.1, read on the forward strand.
TTAAAATGTCCACTTCCGGTTTTGCCGCAATACAAATAACCATCGGGGACATCTCGAAACAGCTTATTAATTTCACTTGTTGAATAACGGCTCCAGTTGTTTGTACAACAACTCGAATACTTCGAACCTTTTATGATAAAATTTGCTCAACGTGGTATCGGGCTGATATAATTTCCGCTCTCCGTTTTGATGCTGAAATGAAATACCAAGTGTCTTAAAACCAATGATGGCCGCCCCAATCGCTGAAGCATCATTTACCTCAGATTGAATCAATTCTCTTCCCAGTACATCACTGAGCAGTTGCACCCATTCGGGTGAGTAAGTAAACCCTCCGCTTACAAATATTTTATCCGAAGGGCCATGAATCTCTTCCACACTTCGCACAATGCTGAGTATCTCAAAGCAGACGCCTTCCAACAATGCTTTTTTGAAATGCCGGGGAGTATGACGCACAGAAACGCCAAAAAATACACCTCGCGCTTCCGCATTATAAATAGGCGCACGCTCTCCCTGCAAGTATGGAAGCACGATCAATCCATCACTTCCAGCCGCAATGGATACAGCATCCTTTACAAACTCCTTAAGATTTTGAGCCGTGTGATTAAATTCACGACTAAACCAATCTATGATCACAGTTCCATTGTTGGACGCACCTCCACTGATCAGTGTATGCTCATCCAATGGATAATTAAATAATCGCTGTTGAGTATCCTCCAGGTTCCTTTTTGAAACTCTCCTGACCGCTGCACTGGTACCAATGGTAATTGTGAGGTCATCTTTATTCATGGCACCACTTCCCAGTTGCGCAAGGCAGCCATCACTGGCACCCATCACCAGGGGTACATCGGGTAGTGAATGCGTGGCTTGAATTTCCGGTTTGATGGCACACTGATAATTGGCATTCACCGGTTTGGATAGCTGATCTTCTCTCAGGCCAGTCAACCGAAGTACTTCACTATGCCAGCCCAACGAGTAAATATTAAACATTCCAGAAGCCGAGGCAATGGAATAATCAACCACATACTCACCCGACAATTGGTGAATGACAAATTCTTTTATCGAAATAAACTTGTAAGCCGAACGAATTAACTCGGGATTATTCTTTCTCCACCATAATAGCTTGCAAAATGGCGCCATCGGATGAATCGGTGCCCCTGTTTGATGGTGAAGCATCTTACCCAGATCGCTTGACCTTAGTTCTTTTGCTTCTGAATTACTTCGGGTGTCCGCCCAAATAATGAGGGGCGTCAGGGGCCTTGAATCTCTATCTACCGCCAGGATACTGTGCATGGCACTGCTAAAGCTAATGCCTTTTATTAAAAAAGAAGATGGCACGGCAGGAATGACCTTGGATATCACTTCCAATACCGCCCGGTAAATCTGAATTGGGTCTTGTTCGGCAAAATCAGCCTGAGGATATAAAGTTGGATAATAACACTGATAACTTGCTAATACATTTCCATCTGAAGTGACCGCCAGACATTTTGTACTGGTGGTACCGATATCTACAGCAAGCAGGTAAGGATTCAACTGATTCTTAATTGAATCAGAAAAGTAAGTAAATCGAATTAATAATGTGTAACTATTATCGCTTTAGAAACTTATAGGTGTTGGATAAGTTCGAATGCTCATCTTTCACCGAAATCAGGTAGTAGCCAGTGGCCAGATCTTTTACGCGAATCTTGATTTCATGCTCGTCAATAATCTCTCTTTCGAGCTCCATGGTATTTCCGATAACGTTATGAACCGTAAGCCTCACTTGCCTGGCGATTGGTGCCTCAAACTTAACACTAACAAATTCAATAGCAGGGTTTGGAAATACAGATACCGATTTAATTGGATCACCAGGATTATGATGGAAAAAAGGCTCTTCCTTTACCTGACCCATCAATACGTTTGAGGTCAGAAGAATATAGGTAAATGCTAAAAGGAGTATTCGTGAAATCATATGGTACCTTTTACGTTCATTTATGCTACTTAGATGCAATTGGTGAGCCAAAAGTTTAAATCCGCAACGAAATAATTTCTAAAATTAGTCGTTTAGGAAAGTTTCTTGTAGGCTGCAGGTAAAAAGTCGACCAAATCGCCAGATGTGAGGAAGTATCCACCATTTTCTCTGATTGCGAGATCGCCAGACAACCCATGTATAAAGACACCCAAAATGGCAGCCACTTCGGCTGTGTAACCCTGCGCAAGTAAACCGGTGAGTATCCCGGTGAGTACATCTCCACTTCCGGCAGTAGCCATACCTGGATTTCCTGTTGAATTGAAAACTATATCTCCTGAGGGCAAAGCGATAGTAGAGTAAGCTCCTTTCAGTATTACCACTGAGTTGATTTTCTTTGAAAACCGTTGAAGTTTTATTAGTCTTTCAAAATCATTGGACCATTCGCCTGTCAATCGTTCAAACTCTTTAGGATGAGGTGTAAGTATGCTTCCCCCAGGGATTTGTAGTTGCAATTCCGGATGTGAGGCCAATAGATTCAGCGCATCGGCATCAATCACCATCGGCTTTTTGAATTTTGCCAGAAGCTGTCCGAGTGCCGCTTTTGTGTCGGCATGTTGACCCAATCCAGGGCCAATACCTATCGTTTGAAAGTGATCGGCAACGTCCTGATCTGAGAAATAATCGTCTGATGAATCGATCAATGCCATTGCTTCCGGCACCGCAGTTTGAATAATCGAATTCCCAATTTTTGGTACGTGTGTGGTTAGCAAACCAACTCCAGATCGCAAACATGCCCTCGCAGAAAGAATGCAAGCACCCATTTTGCCGCGTGAACCGGCAATCAATAATGCATGACCGTATTTTCCCTTATGATCAAACTTACTTCGATGCTTCATCATTTTCTTCACGGACTTAAGCGTAGTGAAATAATGATGCGTTTGAATTTCAGAGAGTCCTTTTTTGCTCAGACCTATGTCCACGAGATGCCACTCACCGGTGTAGAGATGGTTCTCCGGCATAAAGAAGGCAAGCTTGGGCAGTTGAAAGGATACGGTGTGATGGGCTCTGAAAACTTCTCCGGCAGAATGTTGATCAGCAAACAAACCGGAAGGAATATCAACTGCAATCCTGGTGGCGTGAATAGTATTCAGGCAATCGATTACGTCTTCATAAATTCCTTCAACGGGTCGCGACAGGCCAGAACCAAAAATGGCATCAATTAGAATGGTGCATTCTGAAAAAAGTTCTGACTTTACATCCTTGGCTATTTCGCCAACTGAAATTTTATTTTGTATCCGCTCCAGGTTGATTTGAAAATCCGAGGTTTCCTTCACTCCTCCCCGAACAATCCACACCTTCACCGGATAATTCCATTCGTGAAGCATTCGGGCAATGCTTAACCCATCGCCACCATTATTGCCCGTGCCACATATAATTCCAATCCGATGCATTGCATCATAGCGCTCAACGAACCAATTGGTAAAGGCTCTGCAAGCGCGCTCCATCAAATCAATAGAAGCCACAGGCTCATGCTGGATGGTATAGGCATCCAATTCTTTAATCTGAGAAGCGGAAAGAATCTTGATCATACTTAACGATCTACTTCACCCAACACGATATCAATGGAACCTAAAATGGCAATCAGGTCGGCAATCAACACGCCTCTGCTAATGTCCGGTAATATGGAAAGATTAACAAATGAACAGGCCCTGGCTTTGCAGCGAAACGGAATATCACTTTTTCCATCGGCACGGAAATAAAATCCAAGTTCTCCTTTGGGATTCTCAGAACGAACATAAAATTCCTGTGCCTTGGGTCTGATCTTCTTTGGAACGATTGCCTGAGGATCAAACTCCCGCGTACGCTTGTGTTCACCTTCCAGTTTATCCAGACATTGCTCCATCATGTGCAGCGACTCATAAATCTCGCTGACACGCACAAAGGTGCGATCCCAGCAATCACCGACCTGGCCCATCTTGCCTTCGCCAATTGGGACTTCAAATTCGAGTTCGGGATAAATGGAATAACCATCTACCCTTCTCAAATCAAATCGCAATCCGGAACCACGCAGCATAGGACCAGTAACTCCTGAATTAATGGCAAGATCCAATGGAATCACTCCGACATTGGCTGTGCGTCCAATAAAGATTTTATTATCAACGAGAATCGTTTCTAGTTCTTTGACCTTAGGTCTGAAGTATTTGATGAATTCACGACAACGTTGTTCAAAGCCAACGGGCAGATCGTAGAACAACCCTCCTATCCAAACATAATTGTACAACATTCTGGCACCGCTCACCCATTCCAGCAGGCGCAAAATGTGTTCGCGATCACGCATGATCCAGAAGAATGGCGTGAAGGCACCGAGATCCAGTCCGTACGTGCCAACCGCAATTAAATGAGAAGCTATGCGATTCATTTCCGCCACCAACACGCGAATGTATTCGACCCGTTTAGGAATCTGATCAGCTATCCCCAGCATACGCTCCACACCCATCGCATAAGCATGCTCTGAATTCATTGCCGCTACATAGTCCATACGGTCAACAAATGGAATAACCTGATTGTAAGGAAGACTTTCTGCATGCTTTTCAAAACAGCGATGCAGATAGCCGATGTGGGGCACTACTTGTTTTACAATTTCTCCATCTGAAAGAACTTCGAGGCGAAGCACACCATGGGTGGAAGGATGTTGCGGACCGAGATTCAAAATCATTTCCTCCGAACGCAATTCACCCACCTTGAACTTGTTAGGTTCGGAATCAACTAGGTTGTCTACACTATATTTATACTGCTGTTCTTTCAATGGACAATTGATAATTGATAATGGACAATTTGGTTAACGCTTTGATTTAGAAGTTTTTATTGATGTTGTTACTGTTTTAATTAATTTGGTGCAATTGAACATTCTCCCCACTTCTCATTGTCAATTGCCCGTTGTCAATTGTCAATTAATAATCGATTTTCACTCCCCGATAATATTCTTCGTGCTTATAATCTTTGCGTAGCGGGAAGCCCTTCCAATCTGCTGGCATTAATATTCTTCGCAGGTCCGGATGATTATTGAAGATGATACCAAACATATCATATACTTCGCGCTCCAGCCAGTTGGCCGACTTCCATACGGCACTGATACTTTCCAATTCAGGATTTTCTCTTGCCAAAATCACTTTTAATCCAAGCGACTGATTGAAAGGGATTGAATATAAATGATAGATCACCTCCATCGTTCCCGCATCAGGCCCATTGTCAACTCCGGTGATGCACGAAAGCATATCGAAGTAGCAAGACGGATTAGTGTGTAATGTTTTGCACAGCGCTACCAAATTTTCTTTACGTATAATCACACCAAAAGGCGTTGAGTTAGGAATCTCGCTCGTTTCTGTTTGAGAGGCCGATCGGATGATGGATAACAACTCTTCTTTATTCTCAGGCATGCTGTGATGCGTTCTTTATTAATTCTTCAATGGCCCTCGGTTTCATGCGACTCTCGCTTCTGATTTTCTCATGGAGTTTTAAAATTCCACCGATCAAAGCTTCTGGTCGCGGAGGACAGCCCGGCACATACACATCCACTGGAATAATTCTATCCACACCTTTTACTACATGATAACCGTGCTGCCAGTAAGGGCCTCCACAATTCGAACACGAGCCCATCGAAATCACATACCGCGGCTCCGACATTTGCTCATATAATTGTTTGATCCGATCTGCCATTTTAAAAGTTACTGTGCCCGAAACAATCATCACATCGGATTGCCTTGGAGTTGCACGAGGAACCATGCCAAAACGATCCATATCATAAACCGTGCTGCCGGTACTCATAAATTCAATGGCACAACACGCCAAACCAAACGTCATTGGAAACAAAGAAGATAACCGTGACCAGTTTAAAAGATCATCGATCTTGGTGATGATCACCCCTCCGTTCTCAAACTGCTGATCGAGTAGACCTTTCATTGCTGTTAATTCAAGATTCAAAAATCAAAATCACCTGGTTTGTTTTTGGTTGGATGCTTTGTACTGCTCGTTAATCTGCGAGTAAAATTCAGTGGGCACGGGTGATTTAAAGTCAGTGGTTTCTGGTTTAGATTTTACCCAATCAAGATGCCCCATTCTCCATACGTAAGCAAGACCGACTGCCAGGACAATAATAAAAATCAACATTTCGGTAAACGCAAACCACCCCCAACTGCCTGAAGTTTGCTCATTCAATGATCGGTTGGCAAAAACTGTTGACCATGGGAATAAAAAAACGATCTCTACTTCAAACAACAGGAACACCAATGCCAACACATAGAAGCGCATGTTGAATTGTATCCAGGCAACACCCTGCGGTGTTTCACCACTTTCATAGGAAGTAAGCTTTTGCGGATTGGGACGATTGGGCCTGATCAGTCGTGAGGTGAGTAGCGCGAGAACAACAAAAAGAATTCCTCCCACTGCAAAGAGTAAAATCTGGGTAAGGGGTGACACATTGAAATCTTGTTGCATACGAAATCAAATATACATACCACGAGGCATCTTACCCAACAAAATAAGGCTACAGATCCGAAGCGTTAAATGTATCTCCTTGATTGATATCGCCAGACTGAAAGCCCTTGCTAAACCATCGTTGTCTTTGCTCAGAAGTTCCGTGAGTGAAAGAATCCGGAACCACATAACCACGGGCTTGCTTTTGAAGACGGTCGTCACCGATGGCACTCGCAGCATTCATCGCTTCTTCATAATCACCATCTTCAATCATATTGTTCATATTGTTGGCATGATGTGCCCACACTCCCGCCAGGAAGTCGGCCTGCAATTCCAGTTTGACAGAAAGCTTGTTGTATTCTTCTTCACTCAATTGCTCGCGCATAGCGTGGACTTTGTCGGTAATACCCATCAGGTGCTGAACATGATGGCCTACTTCATGAGCGATGACATAGGCCTGCGCAAAGTCGCCCGGAGCCTCAAACCGATTTTTTAATTCTTCATAGAAACTTAAATCGATATACAGCTTTTCATCAGCGCTGCAATAAAAAGGACCTGTTGAAGCATCGGCATTTCCGCAGCCTGATTGCACACTACCACTGAACAGAACCAAGGTAGGTTCGCGATAATCCGTCATCAACTGATGCCATACATCTTCTGTATCTGCGAGAACTACTTTTACAAATTGAGATAACTCCTCTTCTTCCGGGCTAGCCTGGTATGGCGCTGACTGAGAGATGGAAGGGCCATTGTCTAATGGAAGTTGTTGTAATAGTGATAATGGATTTTTTCCCGTAATCAATCCGATCACCACAACGACCACCACAAGGCCAATGCCTCCTTTGATTGGAAGGCCTCCAAAACCACCTCCTCCACCACCGCTACCCCGCTGATCATCTACGTTGCCACTTTGTCTTCTACCTCGCCATTCCATAGGTTAACTTTTAGAGACGGAAGATACGAAGTCGGTTTAAGAAACAAAAGATTACATGTCGCTTTCCTGGTCTTCGCTGTACTCTTAGTCTTCCAATTGTCAAAAGCCTTCATCCTTTGGTTCCCACAGTTCAACCTTATTTCCATCTGGATCCATAATCCAACCGAACTTACCATAAGAGTACTCCTCAATGTCGCCCACAATCTGTACGCCTTCTTCTTTTAGTGCCTTCATTAACTCTACCAGATTTTCTACCCGGTAATTGAACATGAATTGCTTCTCGCTGGGATTAAAATAGGTAGTGTCCTCTTTGAACGGACTCCACGCTGTTAAGGCGGGTACTTTTGCATCTTTGCGATCAATTTCCATCCATTGAAAGGATGCTCCATGTTCATCAACGGGTAATCCAAGATGTTTACCATACCATTCCTTCATTCCTTTTGGGTCGGTTGTTTTGAAAAAAACGCCACCGAGGCCTGTTACTCTTTTCATCGTTATTATTTTTTTATTGCTCTTTCATAAACCTCAATCCATTTAGTAACTGTGATTTTTGAAGCCAGTTCGCCAATCAACTTCAGTGGCACATCTTCGGGTTTTCTAAAACGAATGCACGACTTTCCCATATCCAGCTTTTTATCGGTCGTTTTACTCCAGGCACTCACAAACCAATCGTGCAAGTTGCCATGGTACACCATCATATGATAAAGAGCAAGATGATTTTTCTGTGAAGCCAGGCTGATAAACGGGAGTGCCAATTTCGGATCAGTATGATATCCTGCCGGATATGTTTTATGCGGCACCACATAACTGATCATTCCATATTGCATGGTTTCCTCAAAGCCAACGGGTAGATTTTTTTTGATCATACTACGCATTTCAGAAATGGCTATCTTCCTTCCATCAGGCAACTCTTCAATATATTCCTTTACTGTTTTGGCCTTTGATTGCATGGTGTTCCGTTATGATTAATTATTGGTGGGCAAAAATTCTTTCTTTCGAAGGAGCGCTGCACTGATCAAGGAAATAAGTAAACCAATCGGAAAAATTTCCATTAGGGTCATGCCAAAACGGATTACAGGATTCTGATAGAGTTTACCAAATTCCTCCCATTTTTGTGCGGCCTCCTGCAACTCAGCTTCTGAGGCTCCATGCGACTTTACTTTCTCCAGTTCACCACTACTCCATTGCTTCATAAACCACTCACCAGAATGGGCGAACGTGATTTCCCAAGCGATCACGTAAAAAACGGAGGCAATCAACGTAATACCTAACCCGATCATAAACCCTCTCCCAAAGGTGATTTTACCCTCCGAATGATTGTCGCGAAAGGATTTCACTCCAAAGAAGACAAGCGACAGGGCGATCACTATACCGGTGTAACCGATCCAAAGTCCATTTTCCATTTTTAAAGTACCTCTTACGAATAGTGGCATGGTGGCCAACATAAGACCTCCGGTGATAATGCCTGAGATAATGCCATAGGTGACGACAACTTTTTTCATAGTGTATTTTATTTTCGGGCAAAGCAAACATCATCACCATCAAAATCATTCACCCGAAAGGATGATTTTATGAAATTTAATAGAAATCCATCGAAAGTAGGAATTAGAACAACGGATTCTGGATGGCAACTCCTTTAACCCAAATAAATTCAGCATTAGGGAATCAATCTCAACACCTTTGCTTTTTGAATGGCCTGTGTCCTTCTGCTTACTTCAAGTTTTAGAAAGAGATTGGATGCGTGGCTTTTAATTGTATTAAGCGAAACAAAGAGTTTGTCGGCTATTTCCTGATTTGAAAGTCCACTGGACATCAGTTCCAACACCTCGTACTCACGTTTGCTGATGCCCAATCGCTGAAGTTCAGGTTCATTCAGAATAAAATCAGGGCCCACCATTACTACCTTTTTCCTGGTGAGTTTCAGCCCTGCCCAGATACCAAATGAAGTGAAAAATAAGGCCACTATTCCTACATAAAATTCAATCGACAAGTCGCGAACAATAAGTTGGTATTCCAGGTACCTAAGCAAGAATACCAATACTGCCAAGGCGAGGCCATATAAAATTATTGTCCGTTTCATTTTACATACTGAAAGACTTCAGCGCAAGGTCTTTCAATAATGGTCTCCGCAGAAACATGAAACGTCTTTGGCAAAATTGCAGCTACCCGTAAAACAATGGCTATCAATCCAAGAATAATATAAAGGAAGATCATCATTTTGGGTTTGGTTAGATGACGAAGATACTAGATTTTCAGAATCCATTTAAAAGGAAGCGCTAGTCGTGATTCCGGAAATAATCACCGGTTGAGTGGCGGATCAGAAGGCGATTCTATTCAGCCTATAAATCGAGTAGGAAGGTAGCAATTAGTTTGCTACCTGTCCTCTCACACCACCCTGCGTATCGTGCGGTACAGGGCGGTTTGAATAAAATGATGGTCATGATGGTCATGATCTTCATGCCTTCGATGATTAAGCACCTCTTACTTTCTACTTTCGGTTTCCGACCTATCCTCAAGCAAGTAGTTCTCTTACGTAGTTCGGCTTTTAGCACCATCGATCAGACTGCTAATCGACTATCAACTCATTCATTCGGTCCTTCCCTTTTTATAATCTCCTTGCATTTTCAGCAAGTGTCAAATTACCGGGTACTACGACCTCTGCTGACTTCTTGCATTACCATTCTATATTGCTACAGTCTGTTGCCGCATTGGGAAGCGCTTCTCCCGCTGCCAACTTAACGCAAGATCTCTCAGGGTAAGTTTACTTGCTTTCTCTTCATGTGGCCTCTGCATTTACGCTATTACCTTCTGTGCAGTGTGGGGCTTTTGTTTCTGTTGCAACATCGCCCAGGTAAAGTACGCCTCTATGCAGTTTCTATTCGTAAGCCCGAAGATTTGCCTTAAGCTTCCTTCAGATTCGCAGTCACCCGCGACACCCTTGCTCTTAGCTAATGATACGCACTAAAACGCTCATTCGGGACTTGCACCCTATGGCCAGTAAACATGCCTGACACACAACAAAAAAAGCGTCTTAAAAAGACGCCTTTTGAATTCAAATGAAATGTGATTCGCGTAATCTAGATGCGCTCTAATTTAACAGGGTAAGTCTTGTTGGCATTCCACTGACATACGTAGATATTCTTATCGTTGTCGATGCACACATCATGACAGTGGTTGAAGATCGGTTTGTCCTGAACCATGAGTTGTAACTCGCCTTTTTTGTAAACCGGAGTTGTGCCGCCTGGATTCGAAATCACTTTATCCTTGCCATCCAGAATGGTAACGAAACCGGAATTGTTAGTTTGCTCGAGATAACGCAGGCGCGACCAGCATACGCCAGCATAAATATTTTCATCATCAATCACTGCACGACAAACAAACGCACCGGGAAGGAAAAGCGTAGATAAATATTTTCCGTCCAAGGTGAAGCGTTTGAAGGAATTGTGTCCGCGCGAAGTACAAATCAGTGTGATATTACTTTTGTCTCGCGCGTCAATACAAACTCCATGAGCCGTACTAAAGTTGGAGTCTTCACTGCCAGGGCCGCCAAACTTTCGAATGAATTCTCCTTTCGGTGAGAATTGCAAAATATATTGAGAACCATAACCGTCCGCTACATAAATATCACCATTGGGCGCAATAGCGGTCTCGGTAGGCATGTAATTCTGATTGCTCTCATAAACATTGATCGACTTTGGATGAGGTAATTCCATAATAGTTTTTCCGTCCAACGTAGTCTTCACTACCCTTCCTGTATTCGGATCGCAAATGAAAAGTACTTCCTCCCCACCCTCATCGAATAAAGTAAGGCCATGACCACCCGGGAATTCATTACCCCAGGTTGTAATTAATTTTCCAGAGCGATCATAAATGATAATGTTGTTTTTGATTTCATCCGTCACCATGATCAGCCGGCCTTTCTTATCCATCACCATCTCATGGCAATTCTTAACAGGTGTCTTAGCTGGATCCAGATTTCCCCAGCTTTTATGCACGCGGTAACGAAACTTTCCATGACCAATGACTTCTTCTTCCAACAGTGGCTTGCTGATGATATTGAAAACTGGTAATGACAAGGCAACGGTTGTCATGCCTTTCTTAATGAAGTCTCTTCTTGAGGTAGTGTAATTTCTCATGGATTAAACTTATATAAAATTGATGAAAATCCTCACTCAATTGGTGACAGGCGGATCAAAAAAAAGCGCCACAAAGACGCTTATTGGAACATTCAATTTAGCTAATGACGGAACCCGGGGCCGTTTCAGAGCCTGGGCTCAACATTTTTAATGTTCCATCTTTATCGGATGCCATCAAAATCATTCCCTGCGATTCAACACCCATAATTTTTCTTGGCGCCAGGTTAACCAGAATCGTTACCTGTTTGCCAATGATATCCTCTGGTGAGAAATGTTCCGCAATACCACTCATCACCGTGCGAGTGTCAATGCCGGTATCCACCTGAAGTTTCAACAACTTCTTTGACTTCTCAACGCGCTCTGCCTTCATAATTTTTCCGATGCGAATATCCATCTTGGAAAACTCATCGAAAGAAACTTCTGGCTTCGATGGGGTTGCCGGCTGATTTGCTAATTCCATTTTCTTTTTGGTATCAAATAACTTCTTCAGTTGAATTTCAATTACATCGTCTTCAATTTTTTCAAACAACAAAGAAGATGTTCCAAGAAGATGACCCGCGGCCAGTAAGTCACTGGTCCCTGCCTGCATCCATTGAGTTTTCCCAAGGTTTAGCATCGATTTTAATTTGCCAGCCGAGAAAGGCAGAAATGGTTCCGCCACAATGGATAAGTTGGTAGTAATCTGCAAGGCAAGATTGAGTATTGTTCCGACCCTAAGCAAATCAGTCTTAGCCAACTTCCATGGTTCAGTTTCTGCCAGGTATTTATTTCCCAATCTGGCAAGATCCATCAGGTGGGCTGTTGCTTCCCTAAACCGATAAGCTTCAATGGAGTTACTGATGCGTGACGGAAATTGTTTCAGTTCTTCCAGGACTTTCTTATCGATATCCTGCAACTCAACGATGGCAGGCACTTTATTATCAAAGAATTTTTGCGTGAGTACAAAAGCACGGTTTACAAAATTTCCGAATATCGCCACCAACTCATTGTTGTTCTTGGCCTGAAAATCCTTCCAGGTGAACTCACTGTCTTTTGCTTCCGGCAGGTTTGTTAATAATGCATACCGGAGGACATCCGGCTTATCAGGAAAATCGTTCAGGAATTCATGGGTTTCAATTGACCATCCCCGGCTCGTTGACATTTTATCTCCCTCCAGGTTCATGAATTCATTAGCAGGAACATTATCAGGAACAATGTATTCACCGGTGGCATGAAGCATAATCGGGAAGATGATGCAATGAAACACAATATTATCTTTGCCGATAAAGTGAACCAGTTTGGTTTCCTTGTCCTGCCAATAGGTCTTCCAATCTTCTTTTTTTGCTCCTGTAAAGTCGCGCTGTGGAGTTGCAAATTGAATCTTACCAGAGGTTACTTCGTCAAACAAGGCACGCGTTGCTGAAATGTAACCGATGGGTGCATCAAACCAAACATAAAGTACTTTCCCTTCTGCATCGGGCAGAGGAACTTTGATTCCCCAATCCAGGTCGCGTGTCATTGCGCGTGGCTGCAAGCCTGCATCAATCCAGGATTTACATTGGCCATACACATTAGTCTTCCAGTCACTTTCGTGAGATTTCAAAATCCAATCTCTCAACCAAGGCTCATAAAGCTCCAAGGGCAAATACCAGTGTTTGGTCGGTCTTAAAACCGGTACATTACCAGTGAGCGTAGACCTGGGATTGATAAGGTCCTTAGGGCTTAACGAGGTGCCACATTTCTCACATTGATCTCCATAAGCGGAAGGGTTTCCACACTTAGGGCAGGTGCCTATAATATACCGGTCAGCCAGAAATGCCTTCGCTTCATCATCATAATATTGCTCAGATGTTTCTTCTTTAAGTAAACCCTTATTATATAGTGTTAGAAAAATTTCCTGTGACGTCTGATGGTGAATCGGTTCGCTAGTACGATGATAAATATCGAATGACAACCCCATCTTCACATTGGTTTCCCTTATTAAGGCATCATATTTATCAATGATGGCCTGCGGTGTGGTATGTTCCTTCAATGCCTGGTTTGGGATGGCCGTACCATGCTCATCGCTTCCGCAAACAAAGACTACATCTTTTCCGCTTAAACGCAGATATCGAACATACACATCAGCCGGGATATAGGCACCCGCCAAATGACCAATATGCTTAGGTCCGTTGGCATATGGCAATGCCGATGTAATCATGTATCTTTTAATACTTCCCTCTCTCATTTATATTCCGCTTAATTTGATAAAACCGGCTACAAAGATGGTAAATGCAGAGGAATATCAGGAATGAGTTATGTTTTAGTTTTATTGGCTAAACAGGACTATCGGTCTTTTCTTTTGATATCTTCTGTTCTCTCATTCCCTTCTCTTCCTTCCGTTTCTCTTCCAACAGTCCTCTCATTTCCATAATCGGGGTTACATCCGGAGGCAGCAACAGATGAAACTCTGAACCTCCTGGTGAGGTATCGGCAAGAACGACTTTACCACCCAATCTATCGGCCGCCATTTTAGAAAGATATAAGCCAATGCCTCCTGTCACGGAGCGATCTGATGCTCTCGTGAACAAATGGAAAATCTGGTCTTTATCTGTTGGATTCACACCAATGCCATTATCAATCACCGACACCTTTACATAATTTTCTTCAGCACTCTGCACTTTTATTTTTACAAATGGTATGATTCGGGGTGAATCATTGTAAAACTTGATGGCATTATCAATCAGGTTTTCCACTACCAACATCAACAAAAACCGATCTGATTTTAGTTGAACACCAGCATCCACTTCATAATCAATCACCATGTTATCCGGAATGCCATTGATCTTCACCGTTTCAATAATCTGATTGATCATATCCTCCCAATTAATGAGAGCAGGTTCCAATTCCCAAAGATTTATTTTATTAACAATTAAAAGCCGGGTAAGGATTACATTCAGCTTGGTAGATGTGGCATCCAGCTTGTTTAAGTAGTCAAGCGCCACCTCATCTTTCACATCCAGCAGGGCCACATTACAAACACCTTTCAGCGTAACCAATGGTCCGCGTATATCATGAGAAGTCCTGTAAATAAAATTATCCAACTCATTATTTACCTGGACCAGTGCCTCATTCGTCATAAAAAGATCTTGTGTCTTTTCCGCTACCTGGTGATCCAGGTATTCATTGGTCTTCATTAATCGCCCGTTCTGCTCTGTGATTACACGCTTCGCATCATTGAGTGCAGCATTATGAATTTTCTGTCGCCTGTTTGCCCAGATCAATACGAGTGCCAACCCAGTGGCCAGGATGGTAACGATAACAATAAAAAAGTATTGAATTTGTTGTCGGCTGATCAATTCATTTTGAAGCTGGAGAATACGATCCTTTTCAGTGATGGTTTTAATATTCTCACGTTGCTCATAGGTATTTTGAATCCGGGTCAGATTCTTTAAAAGTTGCCTGTTATAAATACTGTCTTTTAGTTTGATGTATTTGCCTTGGTATATTGAAGCGTTCTCAAAGTCGGACATATAATTATAGACCCTCGCCAGTTCACTATAGAATTCAATGAGCATATCCATAAATTCCGATTCCTTTTCAAACTGCCTTGCTTCATTGAGGTACTTTAGGCTGGCTGCATAATTTTTTCTTTCTGTCTCAATTTTACTCAACACCAAAAGGCTGCCTACCCAATACTGCTTATCATTTTGTTTTTGGGAAATTTCAAGAGTTACTTTTAAATTCTGCTGAGCACTATCAAAATATTTTTTACCAAAATAAGCCTGCCCTAATCCGTAAAAAGCTTCTTTTTTAACGGTTTCAGAACATTCATTTCCACAACTAGCCAATGCCTTTTTAAAAGAAAGAATCGCCTCATCGGAATTTTTCAATTGATCATAACACAATCCAACATTGATCAGGATTTTGTCGATATCGGTTAGGTCCTTTAATTCATTCTTAAGACTCAGCGAACGCAAATAGTATTGAAGGGCTTGCTCATAATTCTTTAATTTGAAATACACCAATCCAATATTATTTAAAGCCGTTCCGACAGATTTCTTATCCCCTTCTGTCTCCCGTATTTCCAACGATTGGAAATGATAGCTTAATGATGAATCATAATTTCCACGATGCATATAGGAAATGGCCGCATTATTTAAAATAAACTTGATTTTCGGTTTCAGTTCCGGATACTTATTCTGGTTTCGCCTGGCGATAGCCAATATTTTATTAAGCACTGTTATTGACTCATCATTTTTTCCCAAATCCATTAATGAATAAGCGACCATCCTGCCACTCTCCACAATTTTACTACTGTCACCCAATGATTCAGAAAGTTGATAAGCCTCTTTTGCATATCGCAAGGATGCGTTGAAATCAGTTTGATTATACGATTTGAATAGCTCCTGAAGTAATTTAAACCGGGTGGTGTCTCTCGCTTCCTCCAATGCGTGTTTCAACGAATCAATTTTTTCAACATTCTGCCCTTGTGTGGGCAATGGAATAATCAGGCCATAGAAGAAAAGCAGGAATAAAATGGAAGCAATATTTTGGTACCTAGGCAATATTCTCTGAATTATAGCTCGAATCAATATGAATAAACGTCTAAAATTTGTGCGTCAATTTAATGTTAAACCAACCAATAAAAAAACCTAAACCCTATTACCATGAAAAAGCTATTTTACCTGATCCTTGTTCTCACTCTCTCTGCTGCCTCACTTTCTTCTTGCACAGAAGACGAAGTAAAACCACAAACTGACGGAGTTAGTACAGGTGGAAGTCCAATTAAAGAATAGTCCACCAACCATCTATCGCTGAAGTAAAAATGAAAAAACTAATCTATCTTCTACTATTTGTTTCAATGACAAGTGCAGCTATTACCGCCTGTACAGATGAGGAAGTAAAACCGCACACAGAAGGAACCAATACAGGAGGAAGTCCAATAAAAGAATAATCACCTATAAAAAATACGACTATGAAAAAGACAATCATACTATTAGGAGCAGCACTAATCACCTTGTCAGCTACCCTGGCATTCAAAGGAAAATCTGAAGTTACTCCTGTGAAGGAAGAGAAAGTCGCTTCCAATAGCGGAAGTGGATTTGCTTTGCAGGATAAGGATCAGTGGAAATAATTGCTTTTTTTGATTTTCACAAAAAGCAATAAAGCTGAGTCATCATAATGACTCAGCTTTATTATCATTTTATTCTGCAAACCATGTAAGATTAAACCGGTTTACCCAGCTTAATCTGGTAATGAAGAGCGATAAGTGGTAGATTGAAGGAGACAAGAAGTATTTGATTATCAAGTTTTGTTGTATGTTTTTACGTTATTAAATAGAAAAATATCTAATCCATTCAGTTTCGAAATAAACGGTACATCAAAAGCTGCCCCACCTACCGCTATTGAATCTTCATCTCAAACGGAAGTCTCATCTGACTTCCCTGATAGTTTTTCAAATTCTTAAGACGCAAATAAACGGGGTATTGATCACCCAATTCTCCTTTCAGTATCTGAGTGTTGGTGTAATCTTCCGCTTCTGTAAGCCACTCTTGAATAAATGTCTTTTGCTTTGGATAATAACGTATCCGGTAATCTTGTCCCACTCCTGCTTTTTTAGCAGCAATCTGAACAGCATCTTCAAAGTTGCCCAGCACATCAACCAATCCGCGCTCTTTTGCCTGAGCCCCTGTCCACACACGGCCAGATGCAACTTTTCTCAAATCTTCCACTGACATGTTTCTTCCTTCTGCTGCTTTTGCGGTGAATGAATTATAAATCTCTTCTGTCTTTTTCTGCCACACCGCTCTTTCAACTTGCGTTAATGGACGTGTGACCGTAACTAACTCGCCCACCTCACCGGTCTTCACTTCGTCAAAAGTGATTCCAATTTTATTATCTAGAAAACTGCTTATATCAAACAGAACACTGAACACACCAATGGAACCGGTGATCGTGGTTGGCTGAGCTACAATCGTATCACATCCCATTGCTAAATAATAACCACCTGATGCTGCGTAATCAGACATCGATGCAATCACCGGTTTCACTTTGGTTGTCAGGATAACTTCTCGCCATATCACATCTGACGCCAGCGCACTTCCACCGGGAGAATTAATTCGAAGAACAATGGCTTTGACCTGATCATTGTTCCGGGCTTTTCTTAACACTTCCGCAAATGAATCAGATCCAATCACACCATTTTGTGCTTTGCCCGGTATGATTTCTCCGTCAGCAACGATTACCGCGATTTCATTCTTAGAATCATCGTAAGTAGAAAAGCTTTTCTTGTACTTACCATATTTTATATAGTTAATGTCTTCATCCTTTCCTAAACCTAAGCGTTCGCGCAATTCATTCTGTACTTGATCAAAGTAGAACAATGAATCAATCAGGCCAGACCGAAGTGCACTGCCCGTATCGGTGACACTCATTTTGTCGGCCATTTGCTTTAACTCTTCAAAACTGATATTCCGGCTTTTAGAAATATCTTCCAACATGGTGTGATGAAGGTCAGAAATCAACTCATTTAACTGAAGCCTGTTTTCATTACTCATTTTATCAAGCATGAATGGCTCTACGGCACTTTTAAAATCACCCACCCTGAATATCTGAGGTTTGATCTCCAGTTTGTCAAACAATTTTTTAAAGAATGAAACCTCTACCGATAAGCCATTAAATTCGATGCCTCCCTGAGGATTCAAATATACTTTATCGGCAGCCGAGGCAATGTAATAGGCCTGCTCGGTATACAGTTCACTATATGCAACGATCCATTTACCCGAACTTTTAAAATCAATAAGCGCATCGCGTACCTCTTTTGCAACTCCATAGCCGCCCATGAATATGCTTAGGTCAAGATAGATGCCTTGAATTTTGGAGTCTTCTTTAGCGTTAGCAATTACCTTTTTGAATGGAAGCAACCCCAATGGTGATTCGGCACCTGGAATGGGCAATCCTTCCAACGGATTTTCAATTTCATTTTCACTGATCGGTACATCCAATTTGAGGTGGAGCACCGAGTTGTCCTCGATCATGGTTTTGGTTTCATCGCCCGATAAGCCAGAAACCATAGCAGTAATAAATGCAATCGTCAAAATTATAATTAGCCCTAAGGCAACCAGAGATCCCAGGCAGGAGGCAAAAAATGTCTTTATAAAATTCATATTATTAAATTACGGAGGGTCAAAATTACTCAATCGAAACAGGTAATAAAACCCTTTACTATCTTTCGGCCAACATGGCGAAAAATGAGGTCTATATTTCGTTGGGCACTAATCTCGGCAACCGCACTGAGAATTTGAAAATGGCCATTCATGCCATTGAATTGCACCTTGGAATAATTATTAAACAATCTTCCATTTATGAAACGAAGCCCTGGGGTAAGGGCGATCAGCCAGACTTTTTAAATCAGGTCATACTGATTCACGCAAATAAACGCCCTCAAGATTGTCTGCATTTACTCTCTTCCATTGAAGACCAAATGGGTAGAAAACGTGAGGAGAAATGGGGTGCGCGCATTATTGACCTGGATTTATTATACGTAAATGAGTCAATTATTCACACTGACGAACTAACCCTGCCTCATCCTGGCATACCTCACCGAAGATTTGTATTGGCACCGCTCGTAGAAATAGCACCTGATTTTATTCATCCGGAATTAAAAAAAAATCAGAAGCGCCTATTGCATGAATGCCAAGATTTACTGGAAGTACTAATATTAAAGGCTTGACACTTCGACCTGAGGAGCGATTTTTTTCACCAGGCCTTGCAAGACTTTTCCCGGGCCACATTCGATGAATGAAGTGCCCCCATCTTTCACCATATTCTGAATGAGTTGAGTCCAGCGCACCGGTGCAGTCAACTGATCAATAAGATTTTTCTTTATCACCTCAATATCGGTTGATGGAAGCGCATTTACATTCTGATATACAGGACAAATGGGCGTCATGAATTTTGTAGATGCGATAGCAGCGGCCAATTCTTCCTTGGCAGGGTTCATCAAGGGAGAATGAAATGCACCGCCCACCTGCAATGGCAGTGCTCGCTTGGCACCGGCTGCCTTCATCTTTTCGCAGGCTATTTCAATTCCCTTTATAGAGCCGGAGATCACCAATTGACCTGGACAATTATAATTAGCAGCTACCACCACTTCTTCCGTGATGGAAGAACATATCTCTTCTACTTTATGATCATCTAATCCGAGAATAGCGGCCATTGTTGAAGGATTAATTTCACAAGCGCGCTGCATGGCCAGTGCTCTTTTGAAAACCAGTTGCAATCCGTCTTCAAACGAAAGGGCCTTATTTGCAACCAATGCTGAAAATTCGCCTAACGAATGACCTGCCACCATATTGGGATGCACAGCATCTTGTGATAGCGCCACCACTATAGAATGAATGAATACCGCAGGCTGTGTTACTTTGGTTTGCTTTAATTCATCGGCACTGCCGTTGAACATGATTTCGGAAATCTTAAAACCTAAAATTACGTCTGCCTGGTCAAATAATGTCTTGGCTGTTACACTTTTCTCGTACAACTCTTTACCCATGCCCGTGAACTGCGCACCCTGGCCAGGAAAAATAAATGCATTCATGATAATTCAAATTAGTTTCAAGACCCGAGTTTACAGGATCAGAAAATAAGATCAAAATTCCGGACAGAAATCAATTGATGAAACGAGCTTTCATATCGGGAGTAGGGATCATACACTCCTCTTTTTTTCCAAACCATCGATAGCGGTTGCGGGCTACCCAATCATATATGAAATCGCGAATAAACCGGGGCACTATCTTAAACACGTAGAGCATAGGCCACAACCCATTCATCATGGTGGCAATCTCCAATGCTGCATTACTCTTTTGAAACAGTCGCCCGTCCTTAACCAATAAGACACTATTAAGCGATGAAACAGGAAGATGAAATCGTTGCATTTGTTCCGTTCCAAATGCTGATTGCAGCGAGGCGAATTTTAGTTTCGACTGAGCATCTCTTTTGATGATGAAAATAACTGAACCATTACAAAGATTGCAAACGCCATCAAAAAGAATTACAGGAGTTTCCATCAGCGCACGATCTGCACCCATCCTTTTATGATTTGTTTTTGCTTGCCCGGATCGACTACCTCAAAAATTACTTCGGCACTGAAATAATAAACACCTGATGAAAGTTCCTTGCCATTATTATCGCGACCATCCCAATCAATGTAGATCGTTTTCTCACTTCCCGATTGGTATGAGTAAACTTCTTTACCCCATCGGTTATAAATGGTAAGATGCACTTTTTGAACAAACCTTGCACACCGTTTTCTCAGATTATCTAAATCCACTGGGCCTCCGCAAGGTCCGATTCCATCTTCATCCACTACAACGCGATCACTATAGGCGCTGAATAAATCATTGCACCCATCATCATTGGGAGTAAATACATTTGGCAACTCATAATACGGACAGTTATCAAAACAAAAAGGCTCACTTAGCTCACTTTCATTGCCCGCACGGTCTATTGAACTGACTTTATAACAACCGGCAAAAGATGGAAGATTGGCATCAATATAAAATGTGTCCCGCACCAATGGAATATCCAAGGCGATAAACTCGCCATCAATAGTACTGGTCTTATAAATCTTATACCCCTGAATGTCTTCACGACAAGTAATGTCAGCAGGGCGATTCCATGTTAATGTGTTGCTGAACACATTGACTCCACAGGAATAATTTTGAAAATATTCTTCACAATCCAGTGCTTCTATGGCCAGGGTTGGTGCACATGGAGGAACATCATCATTGGGACGGGCACAAACAATCTGAGAGAAATTTAACAATGGCTCATCAATTCTGGGGTTACCGTAGGCACCGCTTGTTCTCACGCGATAACAATACGTTTCAGTTTCATTCAACCCTTTATCAACATAAGTAAAATGCGATTGATTAACATCTACACTAGCAAGCAGCACCATCTGACCCTCAGTTGCATTGGCGGGACCACGGTAGATCAAATGTATTGGGTAATCCTGCGTTTGATTTGACCAGGGCACAACCGCATTCCAAGCCAAAGCAATCTGCAAAAACTGAGGACTCGCCTCTAGTCTTACCGTTGAGGCTGTTGGCGAAGTATCTATCTTTATTCCATTGTTATCATAAGCAACCACACGATAATTATAAACTATCTCCAGTGTATTCAATCCGGTGTCGTCAACAAAAACGGTATCGGAAGGCTGGCCTACCGTTACTTTTAACAATTTTGTGTCACCACTAAATCCTTCTGCACGAAAAACCTCATATTTATACGGTGGTGGAAATTGCAGTGGATCTGCCTCGAAAGGAGGCCTCCACTTAATCGTGACTTTACCATCTGTTCTGTTGGTGAGATCCACGGTTACGTTGGTAATTACCGGTGCATCCGCTAAGATTGGCGGAATACATATTTCCTGAGAAACATAACTTTCACCGCCTCCGGGCAGCGGGAAAATTGCTACCAGTCGATAGCAATATTGGGCACCCACAGCTAAGCCTTTGCCTCCATTTGTATCTTTGAATGTCGTGGTGGAGATGGCCACATCAGCAATTCTGTTATATCCTAAAAAGTCAGGCATACCGGTAACACACTCAGGAGGAGTGTACGCGAATGCATCTACTCTTCTCCAAACCTGCATCGACACCGCATTTACCCGACAGGCATAACTTTCCCATTCCAAATTAACCGATCGCGTTCCCAGATTTACTACAGGAGCCTTCCACTTCGGTGCGGGACCAACTACTCTTATATTCCAGGTTTTGAATTGAACCAACGAGGGCCCTCTACCCGATTTATCACTTACCTTAAACACCACCTGGTAAGGTTGATCCTGCACATGATCACAAGTAGTAGCCCACGTGAAAGTTAATTTGCCTTTTACTCCCGGTGCAGTTTTTTGAAATACCGGAGGATTAGGTGAATATTTTGCAGGGCTTGGATTTATTGTGAAAACTTCTGAAAATGCTTCCAGCTTAACACTGTCAAAATCAGGATCAAAGCCAAAAATATCCTTATTAATTAAGGTACCCGCTTCAACACAAATATCTTCAGGCACTTCTACCTCTGGTCGTTGATTATCGCAATCATCAATAATAATTTGCATGTCCCTTACCACATAACCAAGTTGAATCCAAATACCACTTATTTTTCTCCACTCCTTTACCAGAAAAGCAATGTTATATTCACCTTGTGCGCCTGGTGCATCCCATAGGAGCGTTCCCGTAGTTGCATTGATAGAAAACGTGGGCTGACCGTCACCATTCTCATTGGCATTGCCGTAGCTCAGGCCGCCATAAAAATCCTTTGCATTCGGATCCTGATAACCATTTACCAGAACACCTTTATCCCTTTTTGGTATTGTCATTTCATAGGAAATACTATCACCATCCGGATCATAGGCACCTGCATTATGATAGAAGGCAGCACCCGTACAGCCCTTGTCAATGGGCGGCACGAGCAAGACAGGTGTATTGCTACAGCCCAAAAAGGGATCTATAATGATTTGAGTCTCTACATAAAAACGAGTTTCAACAGAGTTGGACATATTGAGGACACCCGCATTGCGATTGGCCTCGAGATAACTGATCACATACTTTCCTGGTCCGCCAAATGTGTGAGATGTAGTAAACGATACCGTCCCTACCTCAGGACCTAAATCGGGTCTACGGGTATTATCAATAGAGGGTGTCGTTAACGGTTTGGTTCCGTCTCCAAAATCCAATATGCCATCCCCAAATTTGATAGGTGAGCCTGTATCCGTGTAGACTGTGATTGTTATTTTAAACGTAAGGTCGGTACAACTTACGCGTTCAAGCGTGATTTCACCGGCTCTTAAATGAGTAGCATTTGCACTCATAGAAAAAACCAATACCAGAAGCAGTACTCCAACAATACTCCTAATAAAATAATGCGTTGCTTTCTTATTCATGCAAAAACAATTCTACAAAGTAAACATATAAGAAAGAGAATAGGTTACAAATAACAATAATTTACGTGTTTGTAAAAGCCTTTTTAGACAGTTGAACGCTAAACCACTCAAAATATTTGGGATTGGTTTACAAAAAAAATCGACCTTACATCGCATTTAACTTTAATTCACTTAATTATAAGTATGAGAGTTGTTGGAGAGATACCACATCCAAACCTGAAAATCACAATTTTCAATTGGAATAACCGATATTTGATCAAATTGGAACAGGGTTCCCTGGAGCAAACTTTTAAAGTGAGTGAATTTGACGTTGTATCTGAAGAGGACATTAAGAAGCTAGTTGATTCCGAATTTATCAAAGAGACTGAAGCCCGGTTTCAAAATATGGCTCAATCTCTTTCTAAGTCGCAGCAAAGGAATGAGGAGTTTTAAGTGGTTTGTGGAATGTAATTAGAGCGATTAACTTTGACCCCTGTTTGGATTTACTATCGCGATGGAAATACTGGAAGAAAAGAAGAATAAGAACAAACGTTACAAACCTATTCTGGACGGAATTCCCGATTGGCCAGTTTATCAGCTAAGTAAAAACAGAAAGGAGTTTGTAGAAGAAGTGGCAACCAAATCATTTGATCGTGTCTTGGAACTACGCACCACCCGTAAACAACTCATCGATGAATTGGAAGCAACCGTATACCGTGAGCAAAATCGTATAAAGCGAAACCGCTGGCGAGTAGATCCAAAAGATGATTCGCGCTTCTGGACAGATGTAAAAAAGGATTTAATTGAAGCCAGCGCCAGAATCAATGATACTGCTGACAAAGCCCATGAAGAGATACTAAAGCGCATTGTGTCTCGCTATGCCAACGAGATTGCTGGTAACTTCAAACCTAATTCCTACCGGCTAACGCGTGAGCTATTAAAAATCTGGTTCTCCAGATTACTTAATGGTGCCCGTGTAAAAAAATTCGGAGCATTTTTCAGGCATCAATATACGCTTCGAGACAAAATTCAGATTGTCGGAAAAGTTAAGCAACTAAGAAGACTGGCAAAGAAAGGAACGGTAGTCATGGTGCCTACACACTTTAGTAATCTGGACTCCATTTTAATTGGTTGGGTAATCCACTCGCTGGGTCTTCCGGCATTTATTTACGGTGCTGGGCTCAATCTTTTTAACATCAAGATCTTTGCTTACTTCATGAATAGCCTCGGTGCTTACAAAGTAGATCGCAGAAAGAAAAACCTGCCCTACCTGGAAACATTGAAGATGTATTCTAACCTCGCTATTCAGAAAGGAGCTCACAGCTTGTTTTTCCCGGGCGGCACACGTTCCAGGTCGGGGCTTATTGAAAAACAACTTAAGTTAGGCTTGTTAAGTACAGCTATTGAGGCACAGCGGAACTTATACATGGAAAATCCAGATGCGACAGAAGTACGTAAGATTTTCGTAGTGCCGGTTACACTCAATTATAATTTCGTTTTGGAAGCGCCCGATCTCATTGAAGATTATCTTCATGTAAAAGGTCAGGACAAGTATTTTCCTGAACAGGACAAATACGGCAGTGTTCAACTCCTTAAATTCCTTTTCAAATTTTTCACGAAAGGGTCCAACATTTCTGTTTCCATCGGACCGGCCCTCGATGTATTGGGCAACTATGTAGATGAAGGAGGTCACAGTATTGATCACCAAGGTCGTCAGATTCATACCAAAGACTATTTTATTTCCAGCGGTCAAATTTCAGAGGATAAGCAGCGCGAAGATGAATACACGCGGATGCTCAGCCAAAAAATTGTAACTGAATATCATCGTATTAACCGCATATTTGCAAGTCACGTGGCAGCATTTGTTGCCTTCGAAATGTGGCAACGCAAATTTCCTAAACTCGATTTATTTGGCTTGCTGCGTTTGCCGGAAGAAGACCTTGAACTTGACTATGCCGAATTCAGAGAGACATTCAAGCGCGTTCGGAAAAGTATTTATGAATTGCACGAACAGGAAAAAGTGTATTTCGCCACTCACCTGAAAGGCAAAGTAGACAATGTGCTGAAGCTAGGGATCGAGAATGTTGGCATCTTCCACCTGAAACGCCCTCTTCTTTTGAACAAAAAAGGAAATATCATCACGAAAGACCTCACCGTACTCTATTACTACCACAACAGGTTGGTTGGCTATGACCTTGAGCAGTTTATCTGATAAGCCAGTAGGGGTAATCGGTGCTGGAAATTTTGGTTCAGTAATCGCCAATATTTTAGCCATCAACAAGCGCGTGATTCTTTACGCCCGAGATGAGGCTGTTGTCAAAACGATTTCACAAACCCGGGAACATCGTGGCTACACCATGAATCCACGTATCGAACCGACCAGCGATCTTGCCTATTTGGCTTCTCAATGTGATGTTATTTTTCCGATGGTTCCATCCACTCACTTTCGTGAGATGATGAAAAAACTATCTCCTCATCTGCATCCCTATCATATTTTAATTCATGGAACGAAAGGTTTTGATATTACACTCCCGGAAGGGGAAACCATCGAACACATTTCAAGACTGACCCGCGAGCAAGTGAAGACGATGAGTGAAGTGATCCAGGAAGAAAGCGTGGTGGTGAGAGTTGGTTGTCTGGGCGGCCCTAATCTGGCTAAAGAATTGGCCCAACGCCAACCAGGTGCCACAGTGGTAGCAAGTCACTTTAATGAAGTTATTCAGATTGGGAAAAAATTATTGCGCAATGATCGGTTTCAGGTATATGAAAACAATGACATTGTGGGTGTTGAAATAGCTGGCGTATTAAAGAATATCATCGCAATTGCTTCGGGTGCGCTTAGTGGATTAGGGTATGGCGAAAACGCCAAAGGACTTCTTATTAGTCGTGGTGCAGTGGAAATGGTGTACCTCGGTCGCGCATTAGGTGGAGATCTGAAAGCATTTTTAGGCGTTGCCGGCATTGGGGACTTAGTGACAACGTGCAATAGTCCCATGAGTCGAAACTTTACCGTTGGCTACCGTCTGGCCAAAGGAGAAAAACTGGAAGCTATTTTAGCTGACATGAAAGAAATTGCGGAGGGTATCAACACGGTTCGGATCGCAAAAAAATGTGCTGATCATTATAAAGTGCGCGCCCTGATTACCGACCGGCTTTACAAAGTACTATTTGAAGGCATGACCGTAGAAGAAGCACTTGAATTCCTCATGAGATATCCACTCAATGTGGATATTGACTTTATTTAATTGCTTAGCTATTTGCCCGGATGGCCTTAGCCACTTTCTCCAACTCCTCTTTTGAAGGAGAAAGTTTGGGTCGCATAAAATTAATATCACCCATGCTATTCATGGGAACGAGGTGAACGTGAGCATGGGGCACTTCTAAACCAATCACGGCTACTCCAATGCGCTTACACGAAATTGTTTTCTTAAGGGTTAAGGCCACCTTTTGAGCAAACACCATCATGTCTGCCACTGTAGCCGCATCTAAATCAAAAATATAATCTACTTCTTGTTTAGGAACAACTAAGGTGTGCCCCTCCACCAACGGCATCACGTCTAAAAAAGCAATGAATTGCTCATCCTCAGCAATGATATGCGCAGGAATCTCCCTATTGATTATTCTGGTAAATATGCTGGGCATAAAATATTATGCTACAATACTAACGATCTCAAACTCCATTTCACCTGCAGGAGTCTTAATTTTGGCCATATCTCCTTGCTTCTTTCCCAGCAATCCTTTACCGATTGGCGACTGGGTAGAAATCTTTCCTGCTTTAAGATCTGCCTCTTCTTCGGATACCAGCATATAGGTTACAGACGCTCCATTCTTCTTATTCTTAATCGTCACTTTTGACAATATAGAGACGGAAGAAGTATCAATCTTCGATTCATCCAATAACCGGGCACTGCTAAGCACATCTTCCATCTGGGCAATTTTTGCTTCCAAATGTCCTTGCGCATCTTTGGCCGCATCATACTCAGCATTTTCACTCAAATCTCCTTTATCGCGCGCTTCTGCTATTTGTTTGGCAATATCTGATCTGCCTTTGGTCTTCAACGTGCTCAATTCATTCGTCAGCCTCTCCAACCCTTCTTTCGTGTAATAAGAAATCTTTTTACTCATAATGTTTGTCCCTTTTTGATTAAACCCTTCATTCTCCACAAACGTTAGTCGATGGTTAAAAAAAGAAACAACGGCCTACCGAATAGGGGCCGTTGTTGAACCTCTGCAAAAGTAATTTTTTTATTGACTATTTCAAATCAGGCCCCCACCAAATCAGGAACCGATATTTTAATTTGTTCCAAGAGTTCCTCATCGAACTTTGCAAGGTATAAAGTTTTTACCTTCACTAATTGGTCGATGGTGATTCCTTTCGCTCCTCGTAAATCCGCTTTATACAAACTCGCATTTTCAAAATCTGCGCCCATTAAATAACTTCCTTTTAAGTTGGCTTCCATCAAGAAGGCGTTTTTAAAATTGGCTTTTATCAGAAATGCGTTTTCAAATTGTGCTTTAATCAGAAACGCATCTTTAAAATTTGCACCACTGGCATATGATGCATTCAGATTTGCCTGATTCAAATTTGAGTTCTCCAGATTAGTCTGGTTGAGCCGGGAGTTCTCGAGGTTGGTTTCAATCAACGAAGAATTCGATAGATTTGCAGAGTTGAGATTGGAACCCTTCAAATCCACATAGTTTAAATTGGTCCGGGCCAGGTAACAATTCACCAAATTGATTTCATGGATTTTATGGCGATTCAAGCGTTTTATATTACCCACGGTTCTGAAGGCTGCTTCATCAGATTCCCAAAGCCTGAAATCATCTATTTCATCGCGATAGGTTCTTATACGCTGTCGTATTTCTCCATTTTGATTTAACCAAAAAATCAGGATACCTATGATCGTTATGTCGAAGATCATTCCGTGGGCTTCGACTAAAATTTGAGGCCAAAAATTAACAAAGTCGTTTAAATAATACTCCAAACTTAAGCCAATTACCACGATTGACACAAACGCCAGCACCAGGGAGGTGGTAAGAATTGGCCTTTCTATGATATTGTTAACTCTCTCCTGAATTCGGAGTTTGAGCCGGTTAAAGTCTAACATCTTAATACAGCGGGATCAGTAGATATTTTCTATACGTCTATTTTAATCCAAGATAATTCGAATTTGAACGAGTAATCACCAAAGCAGCCTGAAAACATTACATGAGTCTGAAATTCGTTACCTTCTTGTCCTATAATAGAATGTGGATGGTAAGGAAATAGACTCCTAAACCCAGTAAATCATTAGTCGTAGTAATAAATGGGCCCGAAGCCAACGCAGGATTAAACCCTAAGCGATTAAGTATAAGCGGTGTTACCGTGCCAATAAAGGAAGCAAAGACGACCACAAAAAAAAGAGCAAGCGATACAATCAGGTTAAGCGCTTCATGCCCAAAAATTAACCACGTAACTCCATACACAATGATGGCAAGAAAGAAACCATTTATCACGGCAACGCTAAATACTTTCAGCAATCTTTTCCAAAGTCCTTCATCAACAAACCCTGGATTGGCTAAACTTTGAACAACCAATGATGACGACTGGATACCTACGTTTCCTCCAGTTGCCTGGATTAGCGGAATAAAAAATGCGATGGCGGTAACTTTTGCAATCTCCCCCTCAAAGAAACCCATGAAACGGGCGCTGATCATCCCACCCAAAATCCCGATTAACAACCATGGCAAGCGAGCTCTCGTATTACGCCAAACACTGTCATCTTCTTCTACGTCTTCGGTAATACCTGACATAATCTGACGTTCTTCTTCTGCTTGCTCTGTGATTACGTCCACCACATCGTCAATGGTAATTCGTCCCACTAATTGTCCCTGCACATTCACCACCGGCACCGACTCCAGGTCATACTTACTCATGATCTCGGCCACTTCCCTATCTTCCATATACGTTTCTACCGAAACAATATCTCCTTCACGAATATCATTGACAATTGTTTTTGGCTCTGACAAAATCAACTTCTGAAGAGACACTCTACCCAATAATTTGTCGTTGTCATCCACCACATATACCGCGTAAAACTTTGTCACATTCTCGGCCTGTTTGCGAATCTCATCCACGCACTGCACCACTGTCCAGTATTCTTTGGCTTTGATTAATTCTTTCGCCATCAATCCACCGGCCACATTTTCATCATAACGCAATAGATCAATGACCTGTGATTTCAGGTCAGGCTCCAGTTGCGCAATGATCTCTTCACTCATTTTTATGGGAAGCTCATTGAGAATATCAGCAGCATCATCAGAATCCAGACAGTTCACGATTGCTATAATTTCTGACGCTTCGTAATTGGTAGTCAGGAAAGATTTGCGTGCGTCCGGGTCAAGATCATTTATAATCTTTGATCGCACTTCAAGTGATAGTAAGTCCAACACATATTTGGATTCCTCTCCGTTGAATTCGTAGAGCAACGAGGTGATATCAGCCGGATTTACATCTTCAAGGCTCTCCAGAATAAAGGAATGATCACGTTCATCCAGGGCTTGCTGGAAGCGATCACGAAACTCTTTTGTCAATTCAAATTCTTCCAGCCTCATTTGATTTTTCTATTTCTTTAGTCAGAAAAATAAACTGCTCCACCGATAGTTGTTCTGCACGCTTATCCATTATGTCGAGCTTATAAATTGAAGGTGACAAATTTAGACTTTTCAATGCGTTGCGCAAGGTCTTACGCCTGTTTTGAAATGCCTGTTTTACTACCTTCTTGTATAAGACTTCATCACAATCAAGTCTTTCTCGCTGATTGCGTACCAGACGGATTACTGCCGACATCACTTTGGGAGGAGGAAAGAATACTCCAGGCGGAACTTTAAAAAGGTATTCAATATCATAAAATGTCTGGAGCAGCACGCTTAGTATGCCATACGTTTTGCTCCCCTCCTTCTCCGCTATCCGATCGGCCACCTCCTTTTGTATCATGCAAACCACCTGGCACACCTGATTGCGATGATCCAATACTTTAAAGAAGATTTGTGAGGATATGTTATAGGGGAAATTGCCAATGATGATCAACCGTGCTGCAAACTCCTTTTCCAAATCCAACTCCAGAAAATCACGGGATAAGATTCTGTTTTGCAATTGCGGATAATGCTCCGACAGATAGGCAACCGACTCGCGATCTATTTCAACCACCTTAAGGTCAATTTCAGGATTAGCGACCAGGTATTGCGTAAGCACACCGGTGCCAGGTCCAATCTCAACAACATGATTTACTCCTTTCGAAAGAACGAGAGAATCAACAATGCGCTGTGCAATGTTTTTATCTTTCAAAAAATGTTGCCCCAAATATTTCTTTGGCCTTACCATTCGTGATTTCTAACCCGTAATTTGTCTTGGCAGCGAAACTACAAACTATAAATTCAAAACAAGAAAATTCCTTTAAATTGCAAGACACAAGAACTCAACTACCATAAATGACACACGCTGATAAACCGCGCATCGGAATAACCATAGGAGACCTTAATGGCATTGGACCTGAAGTAATTATTAAAGTGCTAACCGACAATCGTCTGATGAGTTTGATGACGCCCGTTGTATACGGTTCCACCAAAGTGCTTTCATTTTATAGAAAGTTAATGAACCTGGAAGAATTTAATTACAGTCAGGTAAAGTCAAAAGGTCAGTTCTTTCCAAAAACGATTAATGTGGTGAATTGCTGGGAGGATGTTATAGAAATAACTCCGGGCCAACCTTCACGGCAAACTGCTCATGCCGCCTTAGTAAGTTTAAAGCGAGCGGTGGAAGAAGTAAAAGAAGGCTTGATTGATGGATTTGTGACTGGCCCCATCGATAAGAATACGATTCACGGAAATGATTTCCCATTTCATGGCCACACCGAATATCTTACGCAAGAGTTTAATGCCGGTGAAAGTCTAATGATGATGGTAAGTGATGCGCTAAGGGTTGGATTAGTTACTGAACATGTGTCAGTAAAAGAGATCCCTACCTACATCACCAAAGAGCGTGTTGAATTGAAGATCAGAATCATGGAGCTTTCATTGAAAAAAGACTTCCTTATCAATAAACCTAAGATTGCTGTGTTGGGATTAAACCCCCATGCTGGTGATTCCGGTTTGCTGGGTAAAGAGGAGAATGAAATCATCTCCCCCGTAATCATGGATTTGAAATCAAAGGGCAAGTTGGTATTTGGCCCATTTCCAGCCGATGGATTTTTTGCTGCAGGCATGCACCAGAATTATGATGGCGTGTTGGCTATGTATCATGACCAAGGTCTGGTGGCCTTTAAGTCCCTTGCTTTTGAAACCGGGGTGAATTTCACGGCAGGGTTACCCATTGTGCGAACTTCCCCAGATCACGGTACGGCTTATTCAATAGCAGGAAAAAACCAGGCAAACGAGAATTCTTTCAGACATGCCATGTACCTGGCTACTGACATTATTAAAAACAGGAGCGCACAATTGGTTGAAAAATAGTGGAAAATTTAAGGTATGCCGTTGATGGCGTCATGTCTTAAAGCATAATTGGGTATTAATACTTAGTTTTGCAACTCCCATATCGATAAATTCTATGGATATCGTTACAAAGAAAAAGCTCAATATTCTGATCCAGCTGGCAGAGGCGGATAAGCATTTTGCCAAGTCGGAACGTGAAATGATCTTTAAAATCGCTAAGGATAGGGAATTTCCCGAAGCTATCGTAGAATCATTAATTCGCAATCCCGAGCCCATCGATTCACTGGGTGCGCTTTCTCTGGAACAAAAGTTTGATTACTTGCAATCCTGCATCGACTTAATCTTTGTGGATCAGAAAATCTTTGAAAGTGAGCTGATTTTTGGCAGAGGCATTGCCATTAAGCTTGGATTTAAAAAGAATGTGGTTGACTATCTCGTAGAAAATAGTAATCAAAAACCTTTAAATGAGCTCAAAAATACGGTTTTCAGGGATTTCATCTAAGTGCCCTCAACTTAGCCGTTACCTCAATTGATAAAATTCATTCATTCGGGGTCTTAAAATCCAATAAATACTGATAAATTTGCCCGCTCATTTTAAACCCATTGGGTTGGGGATTTGAAGGACTTTAGTGTCAATATTATCGGGCTCAGCAAGAATGCACATCACTTTCAGTTTGAATTAAAAGATGGCTTTTTTGAGCATTATGGAAAGGAAGTTCTTTCCAGCGGAGATTTTGGCGCAGCAGTTTCTTTAGATAAAAGAGAGACGTTTATTGAAGTTGATTTTAAGATTTCTGGTCACGCTAAACTTATTTGTGACCGCAGTTTGGAGCCATTTGATTATGTGCTGAACCTTGATCGCAGGGTTATTTTCAAGTATGGGGAAGAACCTCAGGAAATCAGTGATGAAATCGTGATCATAACAAGAGATCAGGATAACATCGACTTAGGTCAGTTTATGTACGAATTTATTGCGTTAGCCATACCGATAAAGAAAATACATCCTGATCTAAAAGATGAGGAAGAATATGATGATGAATCGAATGTGAAAATCGTCTACTCAACCTCCACAGAAAAGGAAGAAAAAAAGGAAGAAGAAATAGATCCCCGTTGGGAGAAGTTAAAAAAATTAAAAAAGTAGTTACGTTAAATAAATTAGGTTATGCCAAATCCAAAACGAAAAACCTCGAAAACCCGCAGAGATAAAAGAAGAACACATTATAAGGCTACTGCCAAACAAATGGCGGTTTGTCCTACTACTGGTGAACACCATTTGCCACACCGCGCATTCTGGCACGAAGGCAAATTATACTACAAAGGAAATGTAGTCATGGAGAAAGAGGTATTGGCTTAACATGCCATGATCTCAAATAGAAAGAAAAAATATCATACTAGTTCCGCTTGTCTACAAAACAGGTTGAGCTTATAGAAGATTAATTTCAAGCCCGGTTGATTTATTCAACCGGGCATTTGTTTTTTTTAATGCTCATCGCAAGAACCTAACTATGAATAACATCAGAGCAGCGATTACCGGTGTAGGGGGATTTGTACCAGAATACATTCTCACGAACAAAGAGTTGGAAACCATGGTAGAAACCAGTGACGAATGGATCACCTCGCGCACCGGCATCAAGGAAAGAAGAATATTAAAAGGAGAAAATCAGGGAGTATCTGTTATGGGTATTGCAGCCGTAAAAGAACTGATTGCAAAAACCAAAGTAGATCCAAAAGAAATTGATTGTCTCATCTTTGCTACCGTCACAGCCGATATGACATTTCCGGCAACGGCAAACATTGTGGCTACTGCCGTAGGTGCCACCAATGCTTTTAGCTTTGATATGGGAGCAGCATGCTCCGGATTCATTTATGCGCTCACTACCGGAGCAAGTTATATTAAATCAGGAATGTATAAGAAGGTAGTCGTTATCGGAGGTGATAAAATGTCATCCATACTTGACTATACTGACCGTACTACCTGTATCATTTTTGGCGATGGCGCGGGTTGTGTTCTTCTTGAGCCCACCACCGAAGATGTGGGTGTAATGGATGCCATCCTGAAAAGTGATGGAAGTGGAGAATCATACCTTCATATGAAAGCTGGTGGAAGCCGCATACCTGCCTCACATGAAAGCGTGGATGGCAGGCAACATTACGTTTATCAGGAGGGATCAGCAGTATTTAAGTTTGCGGTTACTAACATGGCAGATGTATCTGCACAACTTGCTGAAAGGAATAACTTAACGAAAGATAATATTCAATGGCTGGTACCGCATCAGGCCAATAAGCGAATCATTGATGCTACGGCCAATCGGGTTGGCATCAATGAGGACAGGGTAATGATGAACATTGAACGTTATGGCAATACTACTGCTGGAACTATCCCATTGCTTCTATGGGATTACGAAAAGAAACTGAAGAAAGGAGATAATCTAATACTGGCAGCGTTTGGTGGAGGCTTTACCTGGGGCGCTGTTTATGTAAAGTGGGCTTATAATTCGTGATTTCCCCTGATCACATGACTAAATTGTAAATAACCAATTCATTTGTAAATTAAAGGACAATTTATGGCTACTGTTTCTGATTTAAGTAAAGGAAATTTCATTCGCTACAACGGTGAGGTGCTGCAAGTGGAAGAACTGCAACATCGCACACCGGGTAACCTGAGGGCATTTTATCAGGTTAAAATGCGTAGCGTTAGAACTGGTAAAATCGTAGAAAACCGTTTCCGCCCTGGCGATGCGGTTGACCAATTGCGTGTGGAAACAAAGGAATATCAATACCTCTATCAGGATGGAGAAAGCCTTGTGTGCATGGATAATGAAACCTTTGAACAAGTGTACATTGATAAAATACTCTTAGGCAATTCTGTGAACTACATTAAGGAAGGTGTGACCCTTTTAATTGCCTTCGAAAATGGAACAAACCCCATCACCGCAGAAGCTCCTGCTCATGTTGTCGTGAATGTTACATATACTGAACCTGGCGTTCAAGGTGATACCGCTACCCGCACTCTCAAATCGGCCACCATTGAAACGGGTACAGAAATCCGTGTGCCACTCTTTGTCAACACGGGCGACAATATCAAGATCAAAACGGACACTGGCGAGTACGTAGAACGAGTTAAATAATAATATGGCTTCTAAAAAAACAACCGCTGTAAAAAGTAACGGGAAATCCGTTGCTCCTGCAAACGGACCCACTGAACCCAAAAAACAAACTGAAATGAAAACTTCCGAAATCAGAGACCTGATCGATTTTATTGCCCAATCAGGATTGAATGAGGTAGACATTGAAACGAAAGAACTTAAGCTTCATGTCAAGCGCGAACCCGATCAAAAAGTACTAAAGGCATCGTCTCAGGTAATGGCTGCACCCGTGGCTGTTGCGCCTGCTGCGATAGCGGCACAAGTGTTAGCCCCAGCGGTTAGTTCTGCTGCACTTTCAAAAAGCGAAAAAGCTGCCGCCACTTCAACTAATACAGTAGAAATCAAGTCACCGATGATCGGTACTTTCTATCGCACTGCAAATCCTGATTCTCCTCCGTTTATTTCCGTTGGCGATAAGGTTACAAAAGGGCAAACCGTCTGCATCATTGAAGCGATGAAGCTGTTCAATGAAATTGAATCAGAAGTTTCTGGTACAGTAATAAAAGCCATGGTTGAAAATTCATCACCAGTGGAGTACGACCAGGTGTTGTTTGTGGTTGAACCCGATTAATTCAGGATTAAACTCAGTACTCTTAAAAAAGAGTATTTCAAGATTAAGAGCGCATCTGATTTTGGATA
This sequence comes from Cyclobacteriaceae bacterium, assembly GCA_043774805.1. Taxonomy (GTDB): domain Bacteria; phylum Bacteroidota; class Bacteroidia; order Cytophagales; family Cyclobacteriaceae; genus ELB16-189. Next base: position 57,430 of record JAYVTB010000088.1, read on the forward strand.
AGTCTTGAATACGGAATATTAAATTTTAAGTGAATCTATGTTTAAAAAAATATTAATAGCGAATCGTGGAGAAATTGCGTTGCGGGTAATCCGCACGTGTAAGGAAATGGACATCAAAACCGTAGCAGTTTATTCTACAGCCGATCGGGAAAGTCTTCATGTTCGTTTTGCTGATGAAGCGGTATGTATAGGCGCTCCTCCCAGTAAGGAATCTTATCTCAATATTCCCCGGATTATCTCTGCCGCTGAAATTACCAATGCCGATGCAATACATCCTGGCTATGGATTCCTCTCGGAAAATGCTGAATTTTCAGCCGTGTGTCATGAATATGGAATCAAATTCATCGGGCCCACCCCGGAGATGATTCGTTCCATGGGCGACAAAGCAACCGCCAAGGCTACCATGATAAAAGCGGGCGTTCCCTGCATCCCTGGATCTGAAGGATTACTTGAATCCATGGAGCAGGGTATAAAACTTGCCAGGGAAATAAAGTATCCAGTGATTGTGAAAGCCACGGCAGGTGGTGGTGGTAAGGGAATGCGGATCATCAACGAGGAATCAGAATTCAAGAAAGCATGGGATGATGCAAAACGCGAAGCAGCAGCTTCGTTTGGGAACGATGGTCTTTACCTTGAAAAATTTGTTGAAGAACCTCGTCATATTGAGATCCAGGTAGTGGGAGATCAGTATGGTAAAGTATGCCACCTTTCTGAACGCGATTGCTCAGTACAAAGGAGACATCAAAAATTAGTGGAAGAAACTCCTTCTCCGGTCGTAAGCCAGGAATTACGTGAGCGTATGGGCGAAGCGGCCATTAAAGGAGCTAAGGCAATCAACTATGAAGGCGCGGGCACAATCGAATTCTTAGTTGACAAACATGGTGATTTCTATTTCATGGAAATGAACACCCGTATTCAGGTGGAACACCCCATCACAGAAGAAGTGACAAATTATGACCTGATCAAAGAACAAATTAAAGTAGCAGCCGGTGTGCCGATTTCAGGTACAAACTACTACCCTAATTTGTTTGCGATGGAGTGCCGCATCAATGCCGAAGATCCAGCAAACGGATTTCGTCCATCACCTGGAAAAATCATCAACCTTCATAAACCAGGTGGTCATGGCGTACGAGTAGATAGTCACGTGTATGCAGGCTATACCATTCCACCGAACTATGATTCGATGATTGGTAAACTCATTGTAACCGGCCAATCGAGAGAAGAAGTGATCACAAGGATGAAGCGCGCGTTGAGTGAATTTATTATCGAAGGAGTAAAGACCACCATTCCATTTCATTTGAAATTGATGGATAACGCTGTTTTCAGATCAGGGAAATTTACTACCAATTTCCTGGAGACTTCTTTTGATTTTTCGGAATTGAAATAATCTTAGCTAATGCATAAAAAGAGCTTCGGAAAATTCCGAAGCTCTTTTTATGCATTGACTTCAATCACTATTTCTTCTCTTTTGATTGATTCTCTTTTACCTGATCTTCCTTCTTCTCTTCAATAGCTGGTTTCTGCATTGCTTTGGCTTGATCGGCTAACCTTTGAAGTTCTTCAGCCGTTTTTCCTTTCAGATAATCCGGCAGTTCCATACCTGCCATATTGAAGATTTCCTGCATAGGAGGAACGGATTTATATAATCCCGAAATAAAATTGGCAGTAGAAGATTTTCCATCTCCAGACCCTGATCCACTATCCCAAACGGTTAACTTATCGATCTTAATATTTTTTATAGCCTCGGTTTGTAAACGTACCAACTCTGGAAGTTTATCTACAATAAGCAACAGTACTGCATCTCTTGAGTTGTTGCCTGCTGCTTTTACAATTTGCTCAAGCCCCTGAGCCTGCTTTGTTAAGACTTCTAATAATCCCTGCGCTTCGGCTTGTCTTTTGAAAAGTATGGCATCCGCTTCTCCTTTTGCTCTTCTTCGAATCATTTCCGCTTCAGCTTCTGCCGTAATTTCAACTTTCTGTTTATTGATTTGAGCAGGCACTACAATATTAGCAGTTTGAGTAGACCGGTCTCTTTCTGCGCGGGCATTCTCTGCTTCCTGTTCAGCGGCATAGGCTTCTTCCAATGCTTTGGCGCTTTGTACTTTCTCTGCAGCAGTGGCCAACTTCAATGCTTCAGCCTCACGTTGTCTTCTTGAAGCATCTGAATTCGCTACCTTAATTTTAGCCAAATTCTCTCCTTCCACTGCCTTGGCCTGTGCATCAGCAACACGCACACGCTGATCTTGAACCGCTTCTGCTTCACCGATTGATCCATCACGGTTCTTTTCAGCTACCATTTTCTTGGCATCGTTGATGGCTTTTGCTGCAGCTTCCTTTCCGAGTGCTTCTATATAACCTGATTCGTCCTTAATGTCGGTTACGTTGACGTTGATCAACTTGAGACCAATCTTTTTCAATTCTGCCTCCACGTTAGATGCTACGTTGGCCAGAAACTTATCACGGTTACTATTAATCTCCTCAATATCCATCATGGCAACCACTAACCTTAATTGACCGAAGATGATATCCTTTGCTAAATCATGAATGCTTTCTTTACTCTGTCCAAGAAGACGCTCGGCTGCATTTTCCATAACGCCCGCCTCTGTAGAAATACCAACCGTAAAACGTGATGGCACGTCTACCCTGATATTCTGCCTACTTAACGCACTGGTCAGATTGACTTCAATTGAATTTGGCGTAAGGTCAAGAAACGCATAATCCTGAAATACCGGCCAGATAAAAGCCGCCCCTCCATGAATACATCGCGCTGAACCACCACCTACCTTACCGTAAACGACCAACACACGATCAGATGGACACCGTTTGTATCGTCTCAGCACTGTTGTAATCATTACAAATATGAAGAGGCCAACAATGGCCAGGATGGGTAGTGTAAACATATGACTGGTTATTTTAAGGTTACAAGAAGAATATTATCGTTTACAATTTGAATTACCTTCGCCATTCTTCCTGTTGGCAGTGGTTCCTGGTCGTCAGATATTGCGTCCAGCGTGCGAAGTGAACCGGTTACTTTAATCTGAATTTTCCCCATCCCTCCCCTACTGCCAGGAATTGTTAAATACACTTCTCCGGTTTGACCGATGGCTTGTTGAATTTTCATAGTCCCATCAGCACCACTTTTCATCATGAGGTAAAATAATCCTGCCATTAAACCCATCATCAACAATCCCGCTAAGGTTGCAATTAAAAGTGTGATCCCGTTTGATAATCCTGAGTCAATACAAGCAATGCCCGTCCAAGAAAAAATGGTAAAAAAGCCGACTAAGTTCTTAAGTGTGAGAAACTGAAATGGAATACCATGATCAGCGTCAGTTTCCGCATCCGGCAAATCATCTGGAGAATCAGATCCTGAGAATGATAAAATTAGCTGCAATACAAAAAATAGAGTGAAAGGAATGGCAATGCACCAATAAATCTTAAGCACAACACTCAGACCTTCCCACCATGCACTAAAAGCTTCCATAGACAATTTTCATTAAGTTAATTCACAAATTCATGAATTACAACCTTGAAAAGTAACCCGGATATAAAAAAAGCCATGCAATCAGCATGGCTTCAATGATTTAGAGGATTGAATCCTTATACATACTGATTAAGCATTACTGGCATTACGAGCATCAGGATGTCCTCTCCCTTCTCTTTTTCAGCAGGGATGATTACGCCAGCCTTATTTGGTGCAGACATATTTAACTTAATCTGATCGGTATCCAGGTTAGTTAACATCTCTATCAGGAATTTTGCATTGAATCCGATTTCAATATCTTCTCCCTCGTGTTCGCAAGAAAGTCTTTCGTTTGCTTCATTTGAAAAATCAAGATCCTCGGCAGAAACCTGCAACTCGCTTCCTGTAATTTTCAAACGTACCTGGTGAGTTGTTTTGTTTGCGTAAATTGAAATACGCTTTAAAGATCCTAACAAATCCGTGCGACTGATCGTCATCTTGATCGGATTCAGAGAAGGAATTACATTTTCATAGTCAGGGAAACGCTCATCAATCAAGCGGCAGATCATGCGGATATTTCCAAACTTGAAAAACGCATTAGACATGTTGAAGTCAATGCTCACATCTGTATTTTCAGAAGGCAATGTGGCCTTCAAAAGATTTAATGCTTTACGCGGAATGATAATAGAATTACCATTATCTGATTTGATATCGGTTCTTCTATAGCGCACCAGGCGATGCCCGTCCGTAGCTACGAAGGTCGTATTCTTCTCACCCAGGTTTACATAAACACCGGTCATAGCAGGTCTTAATTCATCGTTGCTGGTAGCGAAGATGGTATTGTTAACCGCCCGCGACAATACCTCAGAAGAAATAGCAGCCGAAAAATCATTGGATACAGAAGGTACCTTAGGAAAATCGGTAGCATTCTCACCGGCCAGTTTATACCGGCCATTATCCGAACTGATTTCGATGCTGTAGGTTGATTCATCAATAGAAAATGTAACAGGCTGATCTGGCAGGTTCTTCAATGTATCTAACAGGATTCTGGCCGGAACAGCGATGCTTCCTTTTTCCTTCGATTCAATGGTGATCTCCGTGATCATGGAAGTCTGAAGGTCAGAAGCGGTTACGGTAAGACTTGTTTTATCTATTTCGAAAAGAAAGTTTTCAAGAATGGGCACCACAGGATTAGTGGTAATAACTCCATTTATATTAGAAAGTTGCTTGAGCAAATAGCTTGAGTTAACGATAAACTTCATTGCAAATCAGTGGTTTGTGGTTGTATAAGGCGGTAAAGTTAGAAAGAAAAACCAATCTGAAAAATGCAGTTTTCAGAGCAAATTATCTTGCAAAATGGCTCTTTTTCCGGTCTAGCCGGATAAGGTCTTCCCGGTTGATCAGCACCGCCTCGCCATCACCCAATTTACCTAAAACAGAATCGGCTCGCCTATTGGGTTGGTAGATATCAAGTCGATAACTTCGATTTGCAATATCGATCACTTCTATGGAATAATAAGGTGTTGTTGCAAGCACACTGTCATATTTAGCTCGTTCAGACTTGGGCAAATATCGGGTTGCCTGAACCAACGAAACAGCATCCAGGTAATCGTTCAGTTTTGTAGTATCTACATTTGGATTTCCTTCCAAGCCAAAAAACTTATCCTGAAATGAGATGGCAAAGTTCTCCTTTTCATTTCCCTGAAATGAGGCTGTAAGTCGCTTGAAGTTTTGCCAGTTAAAATTGAAAATACGTTTATCGCGCCAATCGGAAGAAGCCAATTCAAAAATGGCTCCTACATAAACCCTATAACCGGGAATAGTGACCAAATAAGGAGGCCCTTCAGCGCTAAGCTCATAGAAGGTTTCCGTCTTGCGATCATTTCCTGCAACGAGAAATTGCTTTATCAATTTCTCTCCTTCATAAAGTTTTACTTCTGTACCTCTACTTTTGATTTGTTGATGTATCGAGTCTTTTAACTTTTGTGCAACTGGCCTTCTGGGTTCTGCCTGAAGCAGTGTTGCAAAAAACACCTGAATCAACTGACGGTCCGCTTCAAATGAATTATTCACTATCCACTTGGAGCCATTGAAATGCAGTTCTATTTGCTCGTTAGTGTTCTGCAGGATAACCCGATCTATCTTTTTTTGGTCAGCAACTTTAAACAAATTTTTATCGATAGAAATTTTATCATTGGAGTTTTCAAAAAAGATCATGACCAACAGGCAGGCAGTCATTACCAATAATGAGATCAACAAATACAGGTTATTCCTTTTAGACATGATTCAGAACTTTGAGTATTTTAATTTCCTCCAATACGATCTTGAAAATCCAAATATCATTACCAGCAACAAGGGCAGAAGCAAATTAATCACCTGCCAAAACAATCGCTCATTCTTGATTTTCTCCTTATCAAGAGGGCGAATTTTAATTTCTTTATTTCGAGCATTAATCAACCCATCTTCTTCCAATAAGTAAGCCATTGAATTCAGCAATAAATCCTGGTTAGCAAATGTGTATTGACTAAATGGATCAAAACCCAAAGGCTGTATTAATCCATCACGTGGGTTTACATCGTTGCGAATGATGTCTCCATCTGCAATCAGGATCAGTTTTGTAGGAACACTTTCGGATAGAAAGCTTTTAGCATCAACTCCCTCCGGAGCAAATCGGTTTTTAAATAAGGAGGTAAATGTGCCCTCTAATAAATAACTCACCGGAATTTTTCCTTCATTGAAACTGCCGGATTGTAATTGGCTACGAAGATCATTGACTCCTACTTTTACGGGAGCTACCGCCTTTCTGGAATAAGTTGAAGAGAATAGCAAAGGCGTCTTTTTCACTCCCACCGCTTTAATGGTATCGATGCTACTGGTAAACTTCAATTGCGAAGCATCTAAGTTTCTGGTGATCGGATGATCGGCATACTGATTAATCAGCGGGAAAAAAGGCCACTCCATTTGCATAATCTGAGGCTTACCAGCATTACTTACTACAATGGGATAACGACCAGCCACCCGATCCTGAATGAGATCCTGATTAATGCGGACTCCGTATTTAAATAATTGGTCATCCAGGTTTAGGTCATAGGGGAAAGCAAAATAATTATCGGACGATGCGCTGTCCATCACCGCGTCCAATCGATCCAACAACAACATCAGTCGACCGCCCCTCATCAGGTACTGATCAAGATTGTATTTATCAAGATTGGAAAATGATTGTGTAGGCTTTGCAAGAATCAAGGCATCATAATCAACTAATTTTTCGCTCAATGTTATTGTGTTCAAATCGTACTGCTCGCCTAATGCGTTCTCAAAACTGGCGATGGGTGGGCCGCTCAACTCATTATGACCAGTAACAAAACCAATTTTCTTTCGGTCAAGATTCGATAACTTATGTATGGCATTGGCGAGTTCATACTCTACGCCTTCAATGGCTTGATTCAATACTTCCTGCGATCCTTGCATGGCGTTACCCTTCAGTAGCATCACTCCGGTTTCTGCACCACCATAAGAAAGTAGTGCTCCAGGAAAAACTAACTTCTCAACTCTCTGTCCGTCCTTATTCTCAATGACATTTCGTGGTGCAATTCCCTTTGAGTTAAGTTCGGCAATAAACTCATTCCGTGCTTTGGCTCCCATTGCCAGGTTGGGGTCGGTAAATGTGTATTTAACGCGATCGCCTGAATAGATTCTGAATTCTTCGAGAGTCTCCCGAATTGATTTCTTAAAGCGTTCAAAACCCGGGTTCAACTCGCCTTCCAGAAACACCTCCACATACACCACATCATCCAGGCTTCTTAATAATTCTTTAGTCTGGAGCTTTATCGTGTATCGTTTCTCTTCAGTCAGGTCAATTCTGAAAAAATACCAAGAGCCCAATGTATTCAAAATCATAATAAACAACAGGGCATTTGCCAGTACCAGCAGATCTCCGATTTTCTTACTCTGTTTCCAACCTTCTACCATTGTCTGCTACTGATTACCGTTTTAGTACTCAATAAGATCAAACCTGAAAGGCTGACAAAATATATGACGCTGCGGCTGTCGATAACGCCATGGCTTAACGATTCATAGTGATATAAGATTCCAAATTGTTTAATCAACAAGGCAGTATTTCCACCTAAAGAGGATAAAGAATCGAACCCAGTATAAAATATAAAAGATAGGAATGCCGCAACTATGAAGGAGACAATCTGATTAGTGGTAAAAGATGACGCCAATAATCCTATTGAACAAAACACAAGGGAAAGAAACATCAACCCCACATATGAACCAGACACCCCAGCCGAATCAATGTTACCCACCGGATTACCTAGTTTATAAATCGAGTAGTAGTAAATCAAGGAAGGAATGAGTGAGAATATCACCAGTGCAAATGCTGCCAGAAATTTTCCCATCACGATATTCCAATCACTTAACGGCTTGGTTAGGAGCAATTCCATCGTTCCCATCTTTTTCTCCTCGGCAAAACTCTTCATCGTGATAGCCGGCACTAAAAAAATAAAAACAAAGGGGCCAAGTGAGAAGAGCGTGTCCATGTCTGCAAAACCATATTCAAGAACTGACGTATCAGCAAACACCCACATCATTAATCCAATGCTGGTAAGAAACACACCGATTACCACGTACGCGATCAGTGAATTTAAAAAGCTATTCAACTCCTTTTTAAACACCTGTATCATACCTGAGAGGGGTTAACAGTAAGTTGCCTGAATATCTCTTCCAAAGAGCCCTCCTCCTGGCGTAAACCGAGCAAGGACAATGAATGATCTGCAGCAAATCGAAAAACTTCTGCCCTTAAGTCCACTCCCTTGTGTGGTTCCATGCGAAATGAAGATGTATTTATTCGATCAATATTTTTTAGACCCGGCACTAACCGGAGCACTTCCTCATCAACGTTACCAGAAAACTCTACGATAATGATGATTGATTTAGACTGCGTTCTCATCAGGTTCTCTACTGTATCATCGGCTACAATTTCACCCAGGTTTATAACAATCACACGATCGCACAACGCCTGAACTTCTTGTAAAATATGCGTGGAGAATATTACTGTTTTATTCGTGCTAATATCCTTAATCAATTTCCTGATCTCTAGAATCTGGTTTGGATCCAATCCTGATGTAGGTTCATCTAAAATTAATACAGCAGGATCGTGAATCAACGCTTGTGCTATACCTACGCGCTGGCGGTATCCTTTCGATAATGCTTCAATCTTTTTATTCTGTTCACGAGTAAGGCCGCAGAGTTCAATAATTTCAGGAATCCTGATTTTTAGTTTCTTCGAGTCGATGTCATAAACCTTCCCCACAAAGTGGAGGTACTCATGAACATACATATCAAGATATAATGGATTATGCTCCGGAAGATAACCGGTAATTTGTCGCACACGAAGAGAATGATACAAAACATCCAGACCATCTACCAACACTGTGCCGGTGCCTGGAGGTAGGTAGCCTGTTGCAATCTTCATTGTGGTAGATTTGCCCGCACCATTGGGACCCAGAAACCCAACAATTTCCCCTCTGCTAATTTCAAATGAAATATCATTTACAGCTTTTTGCTGCCCATAAACCTTGGTTAAATGTTGAACTTGTAACGTCATTTTTTTAGCGCTGCAAAAGTAAATTTAAAAGTTGATAGTCCATACAGCTTTGATTTAACAAATAATTGGGAAAATTGATGGATTACCTAATGCATCTTTGGATCATTAATTGCCATTGCAGGTATGCCTGATTTTTAGAAATTTGCATCACATTTAAAAACTTAACGAAGCATGCGTCTTTCAATTGTTTTACTTTTCTGGATCGTTGCCTCAAGTGTTCAGGCCCAGTCTGGATATAAAATCGATTTCAAAGTAAAAGGATGGAAAGATACCACCGTTTTTCTGGGGCATTATTACGGTGAACAAACCTTGATTAAGGATACGGCAAGGGTTAACGCACAGGGTGCATTTCACTTCGACAATCAAAACCCACTTCCTCAGGGGGTTTATTTTTTAGTACTCAAACAGTCCAAAATCTTCGACTTCGTGGTTGGTAGCAATCAGCATTTTGCTTTAGAGACTTCTCAGGAAGATTACGTAAAGAACATGATCGTGAAGGGCGATGATGACAATCACCTCTTCTTTGAAAATATGCACTTCAATATGGAGCGAAATGTAGAAGCGGAACCCTTCATTAAAATATTGCGAGACAGTAGTCTAAATGAAGATCAGAAAAAACCTGCCCGTGAATCATTTGCTAAAGTGAACGATAAAGTAACTGCCCATCAAAAGGAGCTGATTGCCAAAAACCAAAAACTCTTAACAGTGCGACTCATCAAGGCCAACCAGCCCATAGACATTCCTCCACCACCAAAAAAAGCTAACGGAAACATCGATTCCACCTTTCAACTTCGCTATTACCGTGAACACTTCTTCACCAATTTTGATCTTGCCGATGACGCCCTGTTGCGCATGCCTCGTCCCTTCTACCAGGAAAAAATTAAAGAGTATCTGACTAAACTCTATGCACCCATCCCGGATACTATACTGATGGCCATCGACAAAATGGTGGCAAGAGCAAAGAAAAACCCGGAGACCTACAAATATCTCGTTTGGAACTGTGTCTATACGTATCAAAATCCGGAGATCATGGGATTGGATGCTGTGTATGTAGGCCTTTATGACAAATATTTTGCTTCTGGGGAGATGAATTACTGGATCACCGATCCTGTAAAGAAAAACTTAAAAGAGTATGCGGATAAACTCAGAGTTAGCCTAGTGGGAAAAACCGGTGCCAACCTTATCATGCAAGACCAGAATTTAAAACCCCGGTCGATGTATGACATTAAGAATAAGTATACCATCCTTTTTATTTTCGACCCTGACTGTGGTCATTGTAAGGAAGAAACTCCAAAGCTGGTGGATTTCTACAATAAGAATAAGACTAAATTAGACGTAGAAGTATTTGCCGTATCTGCCGACACCTCCATGGTGAAAATGAAAAATTATATTAAAGACATGAAAATGCCTTGGATAACGGTAAACGGTCCGCGCACTTATTTACCTAAGCATTATTCAGAATTATATCAGGCCGATACTACACCAGCACTTTACATTCTGGATAGTAAGCATAAAATCATTGCGAAGAAATTACCGGTGAAGCAGCTGGAGGACTTCTTTGCAAAACATGAAAAATTCCTGCAGACCACGCAGACCAAGAAGCCGTCAGGCACCTAAATCTTATAAAAACCTTCTTAAAGCAGGTTTCTATATGAATATGAGAAAATAAATCTCGTTTCGTGCAACTATTTACCCTTAGATAAGTATCTAATGGAGTAAATAATCAATAAACCGATGGCACTACTGGAATCAATTTTTGGAAAAAAGAAAAAGGAGTTCAAAGCTTCCTGCAACATCACTAAAGAACCGCTCGAAAAGGGCTTCGGATATTTACTCACCACCGCGCAAATTATTACGTCTAAGAAGTATTGGGATATGGTAATGACCGAACCTGAGACGATGTCCTATACGCTTTCTCATTTTAATAATCAAAGTAGCGGCACTCAAATGCGTGCCATGATCTTTGAAAAATATGCTACAATCTCAAAACCATGGATTGTTTCAGATTCTGTTATTAACTATTTCGATGTAGATAAAAATGAAGCAAGGGCTAACGCCAAAAAGTGGTGGGAAACAGACGGACAATTCGCTCCAGCCAATGTGGGCCCAGCAAACCAGATATTGAATGAAAATGTATTTTCAAATTCCAGGGACTATGCGATTCGGGAAGCAGGAGGCAATAAAGTAAGAGCTTAGCTTTTCCGATCAATCGTAAATCGTACTAATTCAGCTAGGGCGGTTTTATAATCCGTTTCTGGTAATCCATTAAGTATAGCAATAGCTTTTTGATAGTACTGTTGCATTACCTCTTTCGCATATTCAATACCTCCGGATTTTTTTACAAATTCAATCACCTCTTTCACCTTAGCGGAGTCTTCGCTTTTATTTCGGATGATTCCTACTATCCTCCTCTTTTCCATCCATGAAGATTTAGATAAGGCATAGATCAACGGGAGTGTCATTTTTTTCTCTTTGATGTCAATGCCCAATGGTTTGCCGATCTCATCATCACCATAGTCAAAAAGATCATCTTTGATTTGAAAAGCCATACCTACGTTTTGACCAAACTCCTTCATTTTAGCAACTACCTCCGGGGCCACACCCGATGAACTAGCACCAATTGCACAACAAGACGCAATCAAGGAAGCAGTCTTCTGTCGAATTATTTCATAATAGATCTCTTCTTCAATATCCAGTTTCCTTGCTTTCTCCATTTGCAACAATTCTCCTTCACTCATTTCCTTCACCGCTTCGGTACAAATGGCAAGCAATTCATAGTCTTTGTGCTCCAAGGCAAGAAATAATCCTCTGGTGAGCAAAAAGTCGCCTACCAAGACAGCTATCTTGTTCTTCCAAAGTGCATTAACCGAGAAAAAACCTCTTCTGTAATTTGAGTTATCTACTACATCATCATGAACCAGACTTGCTGTATGCACCAATTCAATCAATGATGCCCCGCGAAAAGTAGACTCATTGATTTTACCACATACACCAGCGCTTAGAAAAACGAACAAAGGACGAATTTGCTTTCCCTTTCGCTTTACGATATAGGTCATTATTTTGTCCAGCAACAGCACACGGGTTTTCATGGATGACCTGAACTTTTGTTCAAACTCATCCATCTCATTAGCTACCGGTGCTTTAATTCTATCTAGCTGACTGGACATGAACTGCAATAATAAGCAATGATGGCAATTAGTAAGAATAACTTTATTGTTTACCATTAAGATTTTCAAAAAATCTTGCCGGGCTGACCACAACTCCTTCAGTTATTAGTATTTTCGGGAACATGAATGCATTCGATAAATACTGGGAACAGATTGTATTTACTTTAATCGTTCTGATTATCTCCTTAGTTGTCTCGCGTATCCTTCGGTTTATCATTGGAAGATTTATCAGAGGTGCAGCTAAAAAACTCAATGTAGACCCGACCCGATATAATTTTTTTAAAAATGCCGTAGACTTTATCATCTTACTAATCGCATTCATCATAATTTTCAGGTCTATACCTGCTTTTCGTGCCGTTGGAACAACTCTCCTTACAGGCGCGGGAGTGCTGGCCGCTATTGTTGGTTTTGCTTCACAATCTGCATTTTCCAACATTATAAGTGGATTTTTCCTGGTCATTTTTAAACCCTTCAGCGTAGGCGATCGGGTAAGAATAGGTCAACTTTATGCAGGAGACGTGGAGGACATTACATTGCGACATACCATAATAAAAGATTTTGAAAACAGACGAATCGTTATACCTAACAGTGTCATTAGTAATGAAACGATCATTAACTCCACGTTGACAGACGAAAAAACATGCATGTTCATTGAAGTCCCGGTATCCTTTTCCGCAGATCTCAATAGGGCCATTGCTATCATTCAGAAAGAAGCTACGAGGCACCCGCTCTGTATTGATAACCGGAACACCGATGAATTAGCAAAAGGAGATCACCCGGTGATGGTAAGAGTACTTTCATTTGGCGATTTTGGTATCCTGTTGCGGGCCTATGCGTGGGCCTCCTCACCCAACAATGGCTTTGACTTAAAGTGCGATTTGAATAAATCGATCAAAGAAAGTTTTGAAAGAGAAAATGTAGAATTTGGTTATCCAGTACGAGTCCTCATAAATAAAAAACAGGAGTATTAATACATGAAATCGAGCAAAAGAAAGAGGAAAGAAGCCCTCCATAAAGTAACCGAACATCTCACTGATGAATTCCGGGAGAAGCCAGAAACCAGAATTCCTGAAAAAACCATTGTTGAATTAATTTCTTACAATGAAGATTCTTTTTTGATGGAGGACAATAAGCCATTAATCGACTTGCTATCCATGTGTGACCTGGATCGCAAAAACTGGATTAACATCGATGGATTATCTGACCGGAAATTAATTGAACAGGTCGCTGAAAAATTTGATTTGCATTACCTGATCATCGAAGATGTCATGAATGTAGATCATCAACCTAAAACGGATGAATTAGAGGACCACCTGTTTTTAACCATGAAGATGTTCTATCGTTTTGACGAGGAAAAAATCGACTATGAACACATCAGTTTTGTACTTGGGAAAAATTATCTACTGTCGTTTCAGGAAAAGGAAGGGGATATTTTTTCCGGTATCCGAACTCGGATTAAGCAGGACACCGGGATAATTCGCAAGCGCGGCACCGACTATTTATTATACCGACTGGTTGATACCATCGTGGATAGTTATTATTCAGTACTTGAAAAAATTGGGGAGCAAGTTGAATCCATTGAAGAAAATATTTCAAAAAATCCTACTGTAGAAGACTTTAGGCAAATTCAAAAAATCCGAAAGGAGTTCATTTATCTGCGAAGGGTAGTTTACCCATTGCGGGAAGCCATCAATAAAATCGTTAAGAATGAAAATGGCTTTATCGATGAGAAAAATGAAAAGTATTTTGCGGATGTGTATGATCATGTGATTCACCTCATCGATTCATTGGACACCTACAAAGACCTCACTTCAACCATGATGGACTTATATATGAATACCATCAACTACAAGATGAATGAGGTCATGAAGTTGCTGACGATTATCACTACGATTTTCATCCCTTTATCTTTCATTGCTGGCATTTATGGGATGAATTTTGATAACATGCCCGAACTCCGGTGGGACAATGGCTACTTCGGGGTGCTCACGATCATGGGGGTGATGTTTGTGCTGATGATTGGATACTTCCGGTACAAGAAGTGGTTCTAACTTTTCTTACTTCTTTCGATCAATCAAACGAACCTCCACCATCTCGGGAAGGGTCTGGTTGATCTTCTGAATTTTTATCTTGTAGTTGAATAGTTCGAACTCCTCACCTTCCTTAATAGCAGGTCGTTCATAAGTAAGCAACCCTGCCAGGGTTTCATATTCTTCGGATTCCGGAAATGGCACATCCAACAGTTTATTTATATCATGGAGTGATGATTGCGCTGCAATCTGGAATGCCTGATTATCCATAGGCACCACAATTTGTTGTTCATGGTCGTGTTCATCCTGAATATCGCCCACCAGTTCTTCCAAAATATCTTCTAGAGTAATCAGGCCAATTACCCCTCCAAATTCACTCACTACAAATGCCATCTGTGTCTTTCTGCGTTGAAACTCACGAAGCAATAAATCAATAGGTTTTGTTTCTGGAATGAAATGCACTGGCCGCATGATGTCGCGCAGCGATTTACCTGAATTTGTAATATGGGTAGCCACAATATCTTTTGAATGCACCACTCCAATGATCTCATCCTTTGAATTTTCATAGATCGGATAACGTGAATATCCTTCCTTCAAAACAATGTTCATGGCCTCTACAATGGAAGTATCTGCCTTGATCATGCTCATTTTCATACGTGGAATCATCACCTGGCGCACCACGCGGTTATCAAAATCAAAAACATTCTGGATTAACTCTCTTTCGGATGTTTCGATAGCGCCACCCTCTTCACTTTCGGCTATGATCAGTTTAAGTTCCTCTTCAGAATGAATATCTGTTTCATTCATCGGTTTGATCCCAAATATTTTGAGAATGAGGCTGGCAAATCCATTTAACAGCCAGATGAAAGGGCGGAATACAAAATAAAATACACGTAATGCAATCGCTACACGCAATGTAGTAGAAGCGGGGTAACGTATAGCAATGGACTTTGGAGCTAATTCACCAAAAACTATGTGAAGCACCGTAAGCATGGCAAATGCAATCGGAATTGCAATACTATGAGCCGTTGTTTCACTCATTTGTAACCCTAAAGAACTTATCAGGTTGAGAATGATCTGCGACATGACATCTTCGCCAATCCAGCCTAATCCCAAGCTTGCCAGGGTGATGCCAAGTTGTGTTGCTGCCAGAAAACCATCCAGGTTATTTACCATTTTTTTTGCCGCCTCTTTTGAAAGATTTCCCTTTTCCAGGGCTATTTGTGAGGATCTGACCTTTACCATGGCAAATTCGGCTGCAACGAAGAATCCGTTCAAAAAGACGAGAAAGAGCGTAATGAATAAATCGAATGTCATACTCAGCTAAACCGCAAATTTAAGAATATTTAAGGGTTAAAAGTCTTATTTTTTTCAATGTACCTTTTGAGGCGATAAAGAAAAGGTTATATCTTTCACATTCCCAAAACCTAATTCATATGTTCTTAACCGTCACTTTGTTACTTGTTGGATTTGCTATCCTGATAAAGGGTGCTGATTTTTTAGTAGGAGGATCATCGTCTATAGCAAAAAAGTTTAAAATTTCGAATATCGCGATTGGACTTACAGTAGTAGCCTTTGGAACTTCCACGCCTGAATTGCTAGTTAGCATTACATCCTCGCTAAAAGGTTACGATGGAGCCGCCTTTGGAAACGTAATTGGAAGCAATAGCTTCAATCTCCTGTTTATTTTAGGTATTGCTGGTCTTATTTACCCGCTCGTTGTATTACGCAATACAGTGAGATTTGAGGTTCCATTATCGCTTTTGGCAGCGGTAGTGTTATATGTTCTCGTTAATGATGTTTCAATTTGGGGAGCTGAAGCAAATGTTCTGAGTCGCTTGGATTCATTTATTCTCCTTGGCTTTTTCGTTTTGTTCATGCTCTATATCTACCGCACCATGAGCAATTCAAGTGATTTGGATCAAACTGATTCTATTAAGCTATATTCAGTACCAATGTCTATAGGCCTGATTATTTTAGGGCTGGCTTTGCTCGTAGGTGGAGGAACTTTGGTGGTTGATAACGCCATTGAAATTGCAAAACATTATGGACTCAGTGATAAATTAATTGGACTCACGATATTAGCAGCCGGCACTTCGCTTCCGGAGCTCGCCACTTCAGCGGTGGCAGCTTATAAGAAGAATACAGATATCGCAATCGGCAACGTGATCGGGTCAAATATTTTCAACATCTTCTTTATCCTTGGTGCAACCGGACTTGTTCGTCCGCTTCCATTTGATAATTCTATGAACTTTGACCTTTATGTGCTTGGCGCTTCAACCGTGGTTCTCATGATATTCATGTTTACCCTAAACACTAACAAACTAGATCGTTGGGAGGCATTCCTTATGCTGATAAGCTATTTTGCTTACACCATTTTCCTCGTTGGAATGGAATGAGCAGGAGCGGATTTATAATTTTTGCTATCTCGCTTATAATACTGAGTGGCTGTGCCGGGTTAAAGGACCTTCCAAAATATAAATTACAAAACGACTACTATTTATTCAAACAAACCGGTGCCAAACCGGTAGCCGTTTTTGTTGACGCTCAAGAGGATACTTTAAGAATAATTGACACCAACAAAAAACCCGTTACTGTTAAACCAGGGCAGGACCAAACCCTTATGAAAAAGAGTTTTGATGTTGATATCATGACTGTTCTGTTCAAATACCGCCCAATAACATTGGATTTTCCACGGCAACTCAATTCAACCTTTAATGGAAACTTATATTTCGGTTATCGGATTGATCGTTTTAAGGTTCATTTTAAAAATACTCCAGTCGGTTCAAAAAGAGAGATCAATCACAGCGCCCTTACCTTTGGTGCATTTACTGGAATGGGTACCGCTGTCATCAACCCTTGGACAACTAACTATCGTACCACTGATGAATATGACGGGCTTGTGCTCACCCGAGGAATTGCAGTTATGATCGGTGTTAATAGTTTGACGGTTGGGATTATTTAACCGATCGCGATAAGGACATTTGGATCTATCAGAATAAACCGTGGTACGGGTTAACCCTTGGATTGAATTTGAATTAACCCGCCACTATCCCGCTTCCCCATTTAACTATGAGTAAGGAACTTGTAAAAGCAAGAGCTCTTGTCGTATTGATTGTTCTCACCATTATTGGAGGTTCATCGATACCCAGTAAAAATATTCCTGGAATCTTTGCCTTCACACCTGACAAGCTTATTCATTGTGCTGAGTATGCTGTGCTTGGATTCTTTTTATTTCGATGGCTTCGGTTGGAATTCACCTCCTTTACAGTAACCCGGCTAAACATAACTACCTTCTTAATAGGTTCTGTGATGGGAATCATCGATGAAAACTATCAGCGCTTAACGCCTGGACGTACCACTGATTTTTGGGACTGGGTATTGGATAGCATTGGTGTAATTCTGATCATTGTTGTGTTGAATTACATTGTTAAAAACAAACCATCAGGTTCTCATAAATAGAAAAGGCTCCTTCTCAGGAGCCTTTCATTATTGATTTTCAAATCAACTAAATCTTCTTTTCCAGCTCGGCAATTTTTGCCTCAGCCTCTTGCTTACCTAATGATAATGATTTCTTATAAAGTTCAATTGCCTCCTTTAGGGTTTCCTTCTTTTTCTTCGGAGCAAGTTTAGTACGATTAGCCGCCTCTTCCACTGCCTGAGCACGTGCGAAATAAGAATCAGCCTCACTCACTTTGCTCGCAATCATTAACTCCTGAATTTTAGCCTCGATCAGCGCCAATTCTTGTTGCTTTGTAGCGATCTGAGCCTCCTTATCAGTTAATTCTGCTTCTTGTAACCCTACTGTGGTGATCAGGTTTTGATTTTCATTTTTCAATTGATCAACATGTTCATTTAAAGCAGCAATCTCTTTATTGCGAGTTTCCAGGTCCGCCTTCAACTTCTTAATGGTTGATGACAGTGCATTGTTGCTGCTCTTGGATTTCTTGAGTGTACTTTCAAGATCTTCAATTTTGGTTTGCGTGTCCTTCACATAATTATTGATGTCCTTCATGCGGGCCGTGTAATTTTCGTACGTGGTGCCTTCTACCATGTTTACTCGAAGCAATTGACGGTTTGCATCAATGGAATCCATCAGAACGCTTACCTCCTGTAAAGTGGTGGCAAATTGCTGACTGGTTTGTAATTCCATTTTCAATGAATCTACCTGGGATTTAAGCTTTTCAGCTTCTCCACCACAACTCATCATGGTGGCTCCAATGGCTACTATAAAAAGAATGTTCTTTACCATACAGATGTTAGTTTTAAGTTATTTCAAAATTACAGGTTTAAATACGATTGATAATCAATTACAAAATATTTTTTCAAACTCAGGGAAATGTTTCGACAAGCCGTAACTTGCATCAAATTTAAAGCAAGAATTCTCTTTAAATGCCCAAATTAATAACCACGCGCACGCGTATTGCAGACTTGGGTAAACCCCGCATCATAGTTATAGGTGGTGGATTTGGTGGTTTGGAAGTCATTAAAGGCCTCAACGGCCTGCATGCCCAGGTAGTGCTCTTTGATAAGTACAATCATCACACATTTCAGCCTTTACTATACCAGGTAGCAACTTCTGGTTTGGAAACAAACTCGATAGTGGCACCGTTTCGAAAGCTCTTCGGCAATCAGTCGGATTTTTACTTTCGCTTAGGCGAAGTAAAGAATATTAAACCAGAGGAAAATTATATTGAAACTTCGATCGGGGGAGTAAAGTACGATTACCTGGTGATCGCCAGCGGAGCTACCACTAACTTTTATGGAATGAGCGAAGTGGAAAAGAACGCTTCCTCCATGAAAACTATTGTTGATGCCACAAAACTGCGAAACAAAATTATACGACAGTTAGAGTATGCGCTACTCACGAGTGATGAAGAAGTTATGAACAGTCTCATGGACTTTGTTATCGTGGGTGGTGGCCCTACTGGTGTTGAATTGGCGGGAGCCCTTACTGAATTAAAGAAAAACGTGTTTCCTAAAGATTATAAAGAGCTTGACATGCGCCAAATGGATATTCATATAGTAGAAGCTTCTCCGCGCTTACTTAATGGAATGTCAGCACAGGCAGGAAAAAAAGCGCTTGAGTTCTTAAGAGAGATGGGCGTGAAAGTACACCTCGGCACAGCTGTTAAATCCTATGATGGATATGAGGTGATCCTAAGTACGGGTGAAAAATTAATTTCCCGGTCACTGATTTGGGCGGCCGGTGTAAAAGGTAACCCAATTGCAGGATTAAATCCTGAAGTGATCACCAAAGGAAACCGCATCCAGGTAGATCAGTTCAATCGCGTGAAGGGTTATGAAAATATTTTTGCCATCGGTGATGTAGCTACTATAGAGGGGGATGAAAAGTTTCCAAAAGGGCACCCTCAGATGGCCCCTCCGGCACAGCAGCAAGGTAAGTTGGTAGCCAAAAACATTAAAAACATCATCAAGAAAAGGTCGCTCACCCCCTTTCAATATTTTGATAAGGGATCAATGGCTACCATTGGTCGTCATAAAGCTGTAGTGGATATGAAGGGAATTCGTTTTCAGGGTTTCTTTGCGTGGTATGTATGGATGTTTGTGCATTTGATGTCTATTGTTGGATTTAGAAATAAAGTGTTTACCTTTTTTAGTTGGATGTGGAACTACTTTTCATTCGATCGAAGCAATCGTCTGATCATTGGTCGCAATGAAGAAAAGATAATGCAGGAAGAGGTTAAACCTTAGTGTAATGGATTCTAAAGATTCGCGTCTTCATAAACTTTCGGCTGCCGGTGTTCTTGTGGCCTTTGGCATCATCTATGGAGATATTGGGACTTCACCGATTTATACACTTCGCTTTATCGTGGGTGATCACACCATCACTGAAGATCTCATTCTGGGCGGGCTCTCGTGTGTTTTCTGGACACTAACTCTGATCACAACCATCAAATATGTTTATCTCGCCCTGAGTGCCGATAACAAAGGTGAAGGTGGAATTTTTGCACTTTACGCGTTAGTAAGAAGGTACAAAGCAGGTTGGGTCATTTTCCCGGCTATCATAGGCTGTTGTACGCTCATTGCTGATGGATTTATTACACCAGCGATCAGTGTTACTTCTGCTGTGGAAGGTCTTCGATCATTCAATGAAGATATCAGCACACAAACCATTATTTCCATTGTTATTGCAATACTTCTTGGACTATTCATTTTTCAACAGTTTGGAAGTAGCGTAGTGGGTAAAACTTTTGGACCCGTTATGCTGGTGTGGTTTATCTTTATTGGAACCATTGGTGCGATACAATTAGCAGGAAATCTTTCGATACTTAAAGCCATTAACCCGAAGTATGCAGCCTACTTGCTCTACGAATATCCAGGTGGTTTTTGGATTTTAGGTGCAGTCTTTCTTTGTACCACCGGAGCTGAAGCATTATACTCTGATTTGGGTCATTGCGGAAAATCAAATATCAGATTAGGATGGGGATTTGTAAAGTTTTGTTTGTTGCTCAGTTACTTTGGGCAAGGCGCATGGCTACTCGAACATCAGGGAACCAAATTAGAAGGTGCGATTCCTTTCTTCGAGATCATGCCAGATGTGCTGCTGATTTTTGGAGTTATCATCGCCACTATGGCTACCATCATTGCCAGCCAGGCATTGATTTCAGGGACGTTCACACTCGTGAATGAAGGCATGAAATTGAAGCTATGGCCCAGCACACGGGTACGCTATCCCAGCCAGATGAAAGGACAAATTTATTTGCCAGCCATCAACTGGATATTGATGTTTGGAAGCATCATAGTTGTTCTTTATTTCAAGGAATCGGATGCCATGCAATCGGCTTACGGCCTGGCAATCACCTTTGACATGTTGATGACAACCTCATTGCTGGTCTATTATTTCACGACCTCAAAAAAGTCGAGAGTTCGATCCGGTATTCTTGCCTTGACTTTCTTCACTATTGAAGGAGCGTTCCTGATTTCGAATTTGAGTAAGTTTACGCATGGTGGTTGGTTTTCTTTCACCATTGCCGGGCTCTTCTTTTTTATGATGTTTATTCTTTACAAGGCTCGCAATTTACGCGATCGTCATACTGAATTTGTGAATCTAAAACATTACGAACAACTCATTCAGGATTTGCAGGCAGATACTTCTGTACCCAAAGAAGCAACCAACCTGGTATACATGGCTGTAGCGGACAGCAAGCGATACATCGATTCAAATATTATTTATTCTATATTTAAAAAACGACCGAAGCGCGCAGATGTCTATTGGTTTGTGCATGTCGATACCGTAGATAGTCCGTATACATCAAAGTACTCTATCGACACCATCATTCCACGAAAGTGTTTCTTCATTCGCATTAAACTTGGATTTAAAGCAGATCACCGTGTTAATCTGCTGCTCAACAAAATCTGGCACGACATGGCAGAAAGTGCCGAGATTGATCTGATCAGTCATTATGATTCACTTCAAAAACACAGCATGCCTTCCGACTTTAAGTTTGTCATTCTGCATTCATTAGCTTCGGTAGATAGTGAGATTTCCAATTTCGATAACTTGATTATTCAGGGTTATCGCTTCATAAAGAAACATAGCTTGTCTACGGAAGAAATGTATGGTCTGGAACTAGCCAATGTGGAAGTAGAAAGCGTACCGATTATGGTAGGACCTCCGGCCAAGGTCCGGATAAAACGAGAAAAGGAAGAAAATGAGCGCGAAAAGGAATTGCGATATCACGAGCAATAATTGATCGATACCGGACATTTACGTCCATAAATGATCGAAGCAAGTCTAATAAACCTTTGTTTTAACACTAAACGAGGGTATTTTCTCTTGGCATTGATTTGGAATAACTGAGGTCCAACTACGTAAATCATGCTACAGAATTATCTGAACATCAATTTTCTCATTTTTATATATGCCGGAGTCTCCGCACTATTGATTGCATTGATCACGGTTAGTTTTGAATCAATCAAGGCAGCTTCCACCAATCCTAATAAACTCATTGCGATCAGAATAACGAATTAATTATTTAAAATCCTCATCAACCTTCATCTGCCTGTCAAATGTTCAAGAACT
Organism: Cyclobacteriaceae bacterium; assembly: GCA_043774805.1. GTDB lineage: Bacteria > Bacteroidota > Bacteroidia > Cytophagales > Cyclobacteriaceae > ELB16-189. The sequence continues at coordinate 79,745 of JAYVTB010000088.1, forward strand.
ATTTCAAAATCGCCATTCGAAGCCTGTTCAAAAATTATGTCTATTCATTCATTAATGTTGCAGGGCTTTCGATCGGTATTGCATGCTCTGTGCTGATTTTATTATGGGTAGCCGATGAATATGGGTATGATCGGTTTCATAAAAACTATAGCTCCATCTATCGACTCTATCAAAGCCAACAATGGACAGAAGGCATAGGCACAGGCAATTCTATGCCCTACCTGTTAAAAGACGTTATTAAAGATAAATCCAGTAAGATTGAACGAGTGGTAATGACCAATTGGGGTGAAGGTAACCTACTTCAAGCAGGGGAAAAGCGTCTCAGTAAGATGGGGTTGAGTGCCACCGAAGACTTCTTCAACGTCTTTAGTTTTAACATGGTGAAAGGCGATGCTAACACGGCATTATCTGAACCTACCTTCATCGTCATCACCGAATCAACCGCCAAAAGTTTTTTTGGTGATCAGGATCCCATCAATCAACTAATCAAAGTAGATAATGGGAAGGAACTTAAAGTAACAGGCGTTATAAAAGACCTTCCGCGTCAATCCTTTTTTAATTTTGATTACGTGCTGCCATTCTCCTATTATGAAGCTACGCAGGATTGGGTACGCTATTCAAAGGAAAACTGGAATAACAATTCATTTCAAATGTATGTTCAACTTACGCCAGGAGCGACTGAAGCGGAAGTCAATAACAGCATCAAGGACATCATAAAAGACAATAACCCGAAAGCCAAAACAGCAAAACTATTCTTGCACCCCATGAGCAAGTGGCGCCTGTACTCCAATTTTGAAAACGGAATCAACAGCGGTGGAATGATCGAATACGTTCGGCTGTTTATGGCCATTGCTGTTTTTGTTTTGGTCATCGCCTGTATCAACTTCATGAACCTGGCCACGGCACGTAGTGAGAGCAGGGCACGCGAAGTAGGCATCCGGAAAAGCGTAGGCTCGAGAAGAAAAGAATTGATCTTACAATTCCTGGGCGAGTCCGTCATGGTCACCTTTGTATCTTCCATATTTTCAGTTGTGTTGGTAGAATTGGCACTACCTGCGTATAACCTGCTGGTAAATAAAAATATTTCAATTGATTACTCAAATCCCTGGCTGTGGACTTTTGCTTTAGGGTGGATATTAGTAATTGGTATTTTTGCAGGTAGTTATCCTGCCTTTTACCTTTCTTCTTTTCAACCCGTAACGGTGCTAAAAGGGAAAGTGCATATCGGCAAAGGTGCTATAACACCACGCAAAGTGTTGGTGACCTTACAGTTTGGATTCTCCATTTTCCTGATCATTGGCACCATTGTGATCTATCAACAGATCATGCATGTGAAGAATCGCGACATGGGTTATGATCGTGAAAACCTGATGCAGATATGGACGAACGGAGAACTTGAAACGAACTTTCAAACCATCCGCGAAGAATTGGTTCGTACGGGTGTTGTTAAATCAGTGTGCAAAAGCAATAGTCCTATCACTTCCATTTTCTCCAACAGCGAAGTGAGTTGGGAAGGCATGCAAACGGAAGAACGAGTTTCCTTTACCACCATCGCCACGGAATATGATTATGCCGAAACGATGGGGATAAAAATGATTGAGGGAAGGGATTTCTCCAGGGATTTCAAAAGTGACTCGCTGGCAGTCATTATAAATCAGGCTGCCGTAGACATGATGGGAGTGAAAAATCCTATAGGCCAGAAGCTAAGAATGAATGAGGCGGATTTTCAAATTATTGGCGTGATGCCCAACATCGTCATGGCTGCACCCGATCAACCGGTAGAGCCGATGTCATTGATTTTCAGACCATCCTGGAGCAGCACGATCACCTTACGACTTAACAAAACAGACAACATTGGCGAATCCATCAACATCGTGGAGAGTGTGTTTAAGAAATTTAACCCAAGCTATCCATTCGAGTTTCGTTTTGCTGACACTGACTTTGAGAAAAAGTTCTCGACTATAAATTTGATAAGTCGCCTGGCCACCATCTTTGCATCGCTTGCCATCATGATCACTTGCCTCGGACTTTTTGGTCTTGCTGCTTTTACTGCCGAGCAGCGCACCAAGGAAGTTGGCATTCGCAAAGTGATGGGGGCATCGGTTTCAAGCTTAGTGATGTTGATCTCCAAAGATTTTTCAAGGTTGGTGATTTTAGGCTTTTTAATATCAGGACCGCTCGCCTGGTGGTTTTTAAATAATTTTCTGGAACGCTATCCGTATCGTATTTCGATCATGTGGTGGATATTGCCACTGGCGGGGGCGACTGCGTTATTATTAGCCTTAATCATCGTGAGCACACAAGCGTTGCGAGCAGCCAGAGCTAATCCATCTCAAAGTTTAAGAAGTGAATAGATATAGTATCTCCCACATTTCAGAGTAAATTGCTGTCTATTGACATTAAAATAGTCTGACCTCAACTAGGGGTATCACCATCTTGGGTTGTCTGAAAGAAAAAGATAATTATGAACAAGCTCATCATTACTACATTATTCATGGCCACGTGCTTATTCGCCTTTGCCCAGGAAGAAATTGTTAGAAAAGTGCATTCTTTCAATAAAATCACTGTTTCGCCCAAAATAAGCTTAGTGCTTCAAAAAGGTGAAAGAGAATCTGTTCGCATCACTTACTCGAACATCACGTCCAACAAAATAAATGTGGAGGTGGTAGGAGACAAACTTCGCATCTACCTGGATGATGCACGAATGTTTGATAAACGTGAACGAAACTATTCTGAAAATGGCAACGGAAAAGTAAGTATTTATGAAGATGTAAGTGTCACTGCCTATGTTACTTACCGCTTTCTGACCGAACTGGAAATGCGAGGAGAAGAAACCCTGACTTGTGAAAGCGCCATTGAGGCCGACAAATTTAAGTTGAAGGTGTATGGAGAAGCTGAAGTAAATTTGCTTTCATTAAAAGCGCATGAATTCAAAGCTTCGCTATATGGCGTTAACAACATTAAGATCAAATCAGGAGAAAGCGCCCACCAGGTATATCGTCTGTTTGGAGAAAATAAAATCGACACTCGCGGACTTGAGAGTATCACTGCCTCAGCACGCGTTTATGGCGAAGGCCGTCTGCAAATGAAGGCATCCGATGAAGTACGTATCAATGCTTTTGGGGAGCCGAAAATTGACATTAGCGGCAGCCCACGCATAAGTCGCGGAATTATACTTGGCAAATCACATATCGATTTACACGACTAAGATTGTTAGCCCTAAAATTGATGCCTGCAGTTTTGCTCATTGCAGGCAACAATCTTTATACCGCATACCTGAGCATGAGGTTATCTCAATCTGAAAAGTCTTCCGGCTATGTCCACTAATTCCACCTTATTTTTCACATAGAACTTTTTATACAATTCCTTTCTATAGCGGTTTACACTGTGATGACTTCTGGAGATCGATTTGGCAATTTGTGTATTGCTCATGCCGTTACAAGTGGCAATCAAAACTTTGATTTCCACCTCAGAAAGATGATCGGGGTTTTTTAAGTTAGCCATAAGTGTTAAGTTTTAAATTATTGTCAACGAAAGAAATATAAAACCTCACCCTGTTTCAAGGGTATTTTTCCCGTATAAAGGGGGGTATTTTTCCCGTATATCGCGTATAAGATTTTTCTTAGAGAGAAGTGTCGAGCGCAAACAGCTATGCCGAATAGCTCAATTTGGCCAGCGAGGCAATATGTAGATTACTCTTTATGCCACAATTCGTTCAGCCAGGCATTATTTAATAACGATATGATAGCCAACAGAAAACCCAATAGGTAGAAGCTTATTTTCAAAACTTATTCCGCCTGTATTTTTTAAGGCATCGATATAGTCATCAACATCAGAACTTCTCACTGGAACCAATAGAGCAAAAGAAAAGTATCCCTTTATGTGACGTTTTAATTTTAAGTCAATTCCAAGTCCAAACGAAGGACCATAAAACATCCGGTTGTAGTGTGACGCACCCTTTACCTTGATCGCTGAGTTGTATCCATACATGCCCAGTAAATAAGGTGAAATTTTGGAGCCATCTTTTATCTTAACCTTCACGCCCACATTGGATCCCACCCCGGCAACAGCATAACCAACACCAACAAACATCCCAATATTTCGATGAGGATAGACTAATAAATTGATGCCAAGGCCTCCGTAATCAAAACCTACCCCAATACCACCTGAAATTTTCTCTAAACCAGTTGTTTCTCCATGTTGTGTCTGAGAATAGCCCATGGTGCAAGACATCAGCAGTACGATAATTATGAATTGTATTTTCATCGGATTCATTCACGCTTACCTAAAGAAATTCCTACACCAACTGATAGCCGCAATCCGCCCCACTGGGTATAAACCTTCGTTCCATCACTTTCAGATAGCGGCTCGTTATTTTCATTTAAGTGAATATTGCCCTGTGTTTGTAATTCATAACTGGCGGCTGCATAAATAGAGAAAGCTCCCAACTCTCTGCGCAAATTAAGCCCTGGTCGAAATCCGTAACTTCTGCCATACATTTTTATAGTTGAATTTTGGAATATGTCTCCCACCTGTAAAGAGTTGTTGATGTCTATCGAAGTAAGAACAGTAGAGAGATGAAGCGAGGTGTATATCCTCCATTTTTCGGAACGGTTGACCTGATACTGATAAAAGATCCCATACGTAATAGCAGACAAAAGCTGATCACTACGAAAGCTGCCAGAATAATCCTGCAGATCAATTCTCCCACCTGTAGAGTTGTAGCCAAGAAATATTCCGTATTCACTTCGGTGACTGCGGCCTCCCAAGGAAAATCCATAACCATAATAAGACGGAAAAGCATCCACTACTTTTGCAGGTAATCCTATAGTCTTAATGAAATCCTCCTGCCATGCTTTCATGGAATTCATCGAGTACATGCAATAGGATGTTTCAAATCGCATGAAAATTTCCTGGGCGCTAATGTCGGTCAGTGTTAGTAAGAGCACGGTAAGAAGCCAGTATTTTTTCATTTTAATTTTTCTGCAAATCCACTATTTAGAAAATGATAGCCATTGGAGTATGAATGAGCCGAACCAAAGAAATTAGGATCCAGAT
>JAYVTB010000089.1:0-126032 GCA_043774805.1 Cyclobacteriaceae bacterium
ATTCTTTTGGTTACCATCCATAAATCGATGAACTCGCGCGCAACTTTCTTATGCAAGGCTTTTACTTCAATTAATTCTTTTTTCTTCTTCTCCAGCTTCACTTCAGCCCGTTTAAGCTCTTTATCAAGTGACGATTTTTTTTTGGAATTATTGATTTTCATCCCCTCCCTTTCTTTCCATTTTTTATCGCATTCAAGAAATACTTGTTTACCCGGGATTGCATCTGACTGAACTCTTTTTGATCTTTTATTGACTGTTCCAGTTTCTTGTTGAATAATTCCATTCGCCTATCGAATACTTCCATTCTTTTTTCCTGGTGCTCTATTCTTGACTCAGATTTTACCATTCTTTTAATCGTCAGGTTCATTCGTGTATCAAATGATTCCATCCGGTTGTTCTGTTTTTGTAATGCCGCTTCAATGCCCGCAAGTTGAATCAACATATCAGAAATAACCTCGTCATAATTTCTCTCCATTCGAAAATAATTTTGATATAAAAGTTACTCAATTTTCAACACGGCCATAAACGCCTCCTGCGGAATCTCCACATTACCCACCTGGCGCATTCGTTTCTTTCCCTTCTTTTGTTTCTCTAACAACTTGCGCTTACGCGAAATATCACCACCATAACATTTTGCCAATACGTTTTTGCGAATAGCACTTAGTGTTTCACGTGCAACTATTTTTTGTCCGATGGCAGCTTGTATTGCCACTTCAAACATGTGGCGTGGAATTAATTCTTTCAACTTTTCACACAGCTTTCTTCCCCACTCCTGTGCTTTGCCACGATGAACGATCGCTGACAAGGCATCAATCTTCTCACCATTCAATTGCACGTCCAACTTCACCATATCACTTTCACGCCAATCGATTAAGGTGTAATCCAATGAAGCATATCCTTTCGAGATGGTTTTAAGTTTGTCGAAGAAGTCAAAAACGATTTCAGCCAGTGGCATTTCAAAAGTTAATTCAACACGATCAGAGGTGAGATAGTTTTGGTTTTTGATCAATCCACGTCTATCCATGCACAAGCCAATGATTGCGCCAATGAATTCAGACTTTGTAATAATCTGAGCGCGTATAAAAGGTTCGTTGATAAAATCGATCGATGTAGGATCTGGCATTTCGGAAGGCGCATTGATATCCATGGTTTTCCCATTGGTAAGCGTGGCCTTGAACTGCACAGAAGGAACGGTAGTAATCACGGTCATGTTGAACTCGCGCTCTAATCGCTCCTGGATAATCTCCATGTGAAGCAAGCCAAGAAAACCGCAACGAAAACCAAATCCCAGCGCAGCAGAAGTTTCAGGTTCCCAAACCAATGACGCATCATTAAGTTGAAGCTTTTCCATGGAGGCTCGCAATTCTTCAAACTCCGAAGTCTCGACAGGGTAAATACCTGCAAATACCATTGGCTTCACATCCTCAAAACCTTTAATGGCTTCGCCAGGGTTACTCACCAACGTGATCGTGTCTCCTACTTTAACTTCTTTCGCTACTTTAATTCCAGAGATGAGATAACCCACGTTGCCGGCACTGATTTCATTTTGAGGAAACTTATCTAATTTCAATACGCCAATTTCATCGGCACCATATTGTTTGTCGGCATTTACGAACTTAACGAGATCGCCCTTGCGCATCGTGCCATTGAACACGCGATAGATTACTTCGATACCTCGGAATGAATTGAACACGGAATCAAAAATCATCGCTTGAAGTGGTGCTTTTGGATCTCCTTTTGGAGGAGGAACACGTTCAATGACCGCCCTCAAAATGTCTTCAATTCCTACGCCTTCTTTCGCACTTGCTTTCAGCACAGAACTGCGATCGCAGCCAATCAAGTCCACAATCTGATCAGTTACCTCCTCAGGCATTGCTGCGGGAAGGTCAATTTTATTAAGCACCGGAATGATTTCCAGGTTATGATCCACTGCCAGGTATAAATTTGATATTGTCTGTGCCTGAATACCCTGAGCAGCATCCACAATCAATAACGCGCCTTCGCAGGCAGCAATTGAACGCGACACCTCATAAGAAAAGTCGACATGGCCTGGTGTGTCGATCAGGTTGAGGATATAATCTTTACCTTCAAACTTATAGTTCATTTGAATGGCATGTGATTTAATGGTAATGCCCTTTTCGCGCTCCAGGTCCATATTATCAAGTACCTGTGCCTGCATCTGGCGGCCAGTGAGCGTGCCTGTAAACTCTAAAAGGCGGTCGGCCAAAGTACTTTTCCCATGGTCGATATGGGCTATAATGCAAAAATTGCGGATGCTCTCCATTCCCGTCATTTCTTTCGATCGATTTAAAGCGCAAAGGTAGGATTTTTGAGGGTTTAACATAAATCTGAAAATTGGTTTAATTTGCTTCAATGGAAGAGAAAAAGGATAGGTCGGCAGAGGTTGAAATTTCTAGTAAGGTTACAGAGCCGCTCGAAGTCTATTTCAAGTCACCTGGGTTCCTTAAATCATACAAACACATAACATTCTCTACCCAACAAGAACAAGAGGATGCAAACCGCATTTTTTCTGCTTCTCTCACACCTCTTCAAAGGTTAGAGTATTTATATATACTTAATCAAAATTTTCTTTCAGAATACATAAAGGATTTGCCGGCTCGGTTTACGAAAATCCATTTTGATTAATCGCTATGAACATTCTGCTTGAACCTCATAAGCAATTACTTAGGCGACTTATAGAATTCAAAGTTGATTTTATCCTTATTGGAGGCTATGCTGTTAATTTTCACGGTTACAACCGTGTAACTGGCGACATGGATGTATGGCTGAAGCCTGATAATGGCAATCGTTCAAAATTCATTGCCTTTCTTAAGGAAGATGGATTTGACGAGGAGAGCCTGAACAGAATTTCAGAAACTGACTTCACCAAACACGTTGCCTTTCATATCGGGGAAAAACCCCTACAAATCGATTTTATCACGATTATCTCGAATGTTTCCTTTGCGGAGGCTGCCGAACGAAAACAGGTATTGCCGTTCGAAAACATTTACATTCCTTTTCTTCATCTCGATCATCTCATTCTTTCCAAAATTACCAGCAGCCGGCTAAAAGATAAAATGGATGTGGAAGAACTGCAGAAGATTATGAGGCTGAAGAAAAAGTAAGTAGACGACACATCAGTTTTAAATTGGCTATTAAACCCTGAGTAATCAACATGATAATTTTTAACCAACTAAATGCAAGATGTGAGTAAAAATATTGGAGGGTATGAGAGCGGAGGGTATATTTAGGAAGCGTGGAGGCAAAATGAAAATCAACAAACAGATTATTAACCTAATACAATTTGCTTGACTTTTAAAAAGATTTAGAAATGCTCGATACATTACTGAAAATTGGTGAATGGCAAAGCTTAGGAAAAGGGGAATGGGATCGCTTTTTGGACAAACCAAAAGCTGAGAGGGTAAATAAGAAGGGTGAAAAAATTACCAATTACGTTATTGGATTAGTATTCGATCTTGATGAACAAAAGGTTTATCTTGATGCAAGCTCATTGAAAGAGTATGATGAGGAGCGGGACCCAGAAAAATTAAAATCATTAAAAATTCAAGGAGGTAATAACAAAGCAATCTACGCCACGGCAGAGCCACAAAAACTTATTCAGATTTTTAAGACTTTTTTTGGAAAAGTTGAGGGTGAAAAGGCCACCGTGGGAGAACTTATTGAAGCGATTGACAAAGATTTTTTGGAATTAAAGGATACTGAGTTTTACATAGTAATTAAAAACATTTTCAAACTCCGAAATGACTTTCTTGATAAAACAATTACCAAAGACAAAGGCGATATCGATCATAAGACTTTTTTCGAAGAACTTAAACTAGGGTTAAATGAAAACATAGTTTTAGTCTATGCATGTTTAAAATCGACTGAGTATGGGCTTCCCAAACCTATACCTATAGCCGAATTGAGTGATTACAAACAATTTCTAACTATAAAATTTCTTACTGCGGCTTCACAAACAAGAAAGGAAGCAAAGCTATGTTACGCTTCAGGTGAGGTGAAGGAAGATGTGAATGATCTAAATTTAACTTCACGATACAGTCTTAATAAAATGTTTGTGACGGAAACAAAAAATTATGCGAGTCTATTTGATTCGGAACTATTTTCTCTCAACTATCAAATAAGCACTGAAAATCAAGCTCTCCTGGATTTGGCTTCCTCTTTTCTCTTGGAGAAATACAAAATAAAAATAGCCGGATTAGACCATCTTATTTTACCCCAATTCCTTCACTCTGATAATATTGATTTAGCAGTAGCTCTTGAAAAATTAAAAGTAAACTCTGAACTTCTATTCTCATTTCGGGCACTTGGCGAGATGACCGATAACATTGAAATAGAGACTGAAGCAACGTATTGGATAAACTTTCTAGCCTTCGAATCTGATGGAAATTTCTTTAAAACCACTAATCTTATTAAAGATGTTAGTAAGTTCCATTTTAAAAATATCATGGAAGCTTTTCAGTCCATAGGATCTGAAATGCATGAAATGAAAGAAGTACTGGATTGGGGTGCGACCTTAACAGAATATGGAAAAGTCAGTCACTTTAACCTCAACTCAATCTATGGACTCATTCCGATTCGTAAAGACAAGGAGAAGAAAAATATAGCCTTGTTGCTCTTCAAAGCCATTCTTGAACAGCGAAAGATTGAAGTGCAACAACTTTTCAGCTACTTCACTGAATTAATACTTTGTCATTATTACGAACGCTATGGTAGCTACACCAACGTCCATCAATATGGTAACGACTATTTCGGAATGGCAATTCGTCATAGCGTCTTTAAGTATCTGGCATTTATACAAGTTCTTAAAAATCTTAATCTAATTGACATGGAACAAGAAATTCAACCTGTCCTAACTGAAGAGATTGGCAGCGATTATGAAAAAAGAATTGACGACTTCTTTGTAAGGATGAAGTTCACTCGATCCCAAAAGGCAATGTTTTATCTTGGTAGAATGTTAAATGCTGTCGCTTTTTTACAGAAAGACAAAAACAAAACGGTTATTGATAAGGTCAATTACCGTGGAATGGATAAAGATGATATTATCCGATTACGAAAAGACCTTTTTGAAAAAGCGAAACAATATAGTAAGCCGGAAAAAATTGTATATAGTGATTCACATTTTGGTCAACACTTTGATTTTAATAGTTGGAATATGAGCCCCGAAGAATCGGTGTTCTTTCTTCTGACGGGCTATTCCTTCGGTATTGTAAAAAAAGACATACAATCATAAAATAAAGAAAATATGGCAAACCAAGACATCATTAAACACTCCTCCGACTTTCTATTCATATTCGAAGCTACACAGTGTAATCCGAATGGAGATCCCGACCAGGAAAACAAACCCCGGATGGATTACGATACAAAAACTAATCTTGTGACAGACACTCGAGTGAAAAGATTTATTCGAGATTATCTTAAATCAACTCATGAGGATGAAGTTATTTTTGTGGATATGGAAGGGGACAACAAGGTAAGCGTAGATAGCAAACTTAAAGCTGTTGTTAGAAGAACAATCGAGAATAGTGGAGAATTGGAATCCATCTTTAAAGAGAAACCTGATTCCTTAAAAATTTATAAAAACATTATTGCCGAGAAAAAAGGAGATTCTGAGGAAGTGTGGAAAGCAATTACTGATAAAAAATTTAAAAATAAAGATGTTAACTACGAATTATTGGTATATCTGGTTAAACAAAAATTCATTGATATTAGGATGTTCGGAAGTGCCTTTGCTGTCGGTGGTTTTACGAAAGCATATACAGGACCTATACAACTTAATTGGGGCTATTCCCTTAATAAGGTTGAACTAATGGATTCAAGTTCTATTGTCACTATTATGAATGATGACAGTAGCACTTTCGGAAAAGACTATCGCGTCCATTACAGTCTGCTTGCTTTTAATGGCACAATCAATAAGAACGCGGCCATTACAACAGGATTGACTGACAAAGACGTGGAGGCATTCCGCGATGCAATCTGGCAAAGTATTCCCGCTTCACCCACAAGGTCGAAGCTTAACCAATACCCAAAGCTATATGTGGAAATCATATATAACGAAGGACAAACCAACGGGCAATTCGGTGACTTAAGAAATTTTGTCGATACAAAACCTAAAGAAGGAATCAGCGATAAACAAGTTCGGAAATTTTCTGATTTAGTTTTCAACACTGATAGACTTAAAAACTTGATTAAGGAAAATAAAGGCAAAGCAATAAAAGATGTGATTATTCGTACTTCTCCTGATCTAGTTTTCTCTGAATAAGTAAAACCCTTCAAATCACTAACAGTCTATGGTGGTTCTTTGCTTTAAAATAAAAGGAAAACTTGCTCATTTCAGGAAGTATTATGCAAATAATACGGCCTTCAGTTTTAGTATTCCTCCGCGCACTACGCTCATGGGACTTGTGGCTGCTGTTATGGGTTGGAAGCGAGATGAGTACTATGAGAAATTATCTTCTGAGAATCTCCATTTTGGCGTCAGAGTACTCTCTCCTTTAAAAAAAAGTTTCCACCGTCTGAATTTTTTAAGCATTAAATCAACTGGGGACATTGCTAAAAGTATAAACTCTGATTTCAGAGGAGATGGAGGCCGGATTCAAACACCTTTCGAAATTATAAGCGGACTCAACCTTACAAAAGATGAAGTCGCCTATCAAATATTTTTAACGCCTCTGGAAAAAGGTAAACCACTCTTTGAGGAAATCAAATCTCATTTTATCAACGGCACACCTGTCTACAATCTTTCATTGGGTACGGCTAATTTCGGTGCTTCCATTTATGATATCGAATTGATTGAATCATCACAAGCTAAAGAACAACAGGGCATTGACTTCATCGAAATGCACAGTGCTGTTCCTTCAAAAATGGTAGAAACGCTTCAATTTGAAAAGGATAAAGCGGATCAATACAATTTTGTAGAGGAAGATCTTTTGCCTGGGGAGTTTCTTGGCGATAAAAACCGTGAAGTAAAAAAAATGAATCGTCTGCTTTTCTCAACCACAAATCTTCCAATCAGAGTAAAGTTAAAAGAGGGGTATTATCAGATTGAAACTAAAGACGGACCTCTTAACATCCAATTCATGGATTCATGACATTCTATTCCCATAGTAAGGTTTCAAATAGCGGAAAAGTGGAAGGAAGCAAACTGCTTCGAGTTCATACCCAGGGTGTGTTGGATAAAGCGTTGGCACAATTATATTCAAATGTCAATTTTGAAATTTCCTACGAGAAACTAAAGAAAGCATTAGAGATCATAGTAAGGTTTCATGATCTGGGGAAATATACATCCTATTTTCAAAACTACTTACTGAAACAACAACCAATAAATAAAACTTTGAAACAACATGCACGCTTTGGCGGTTATGCAGCTTATCAATTTCAAAAGGAACCAAGGGATAAACTATCCATCATTACTCTTTATTTAATTTTTCTTCATCACAGCAAGTTAATCGATCTTGATGACCTGCCCGGAAAGATTGATTTTGATGCCAAACGTGTATTCGAAGAACAATTAACCGATATAAAATCCAAAATAGCCGAGGTTAAAGAGGATAGCTCTATTAAGAACCTTGAAATGTTTTTACAATTTCCAGATGAAAAAGAAGTCAGAAAGACAGTAAGACACTGGATAGTTAAAAGTCCCAATATTGAAGACTATTTTCTGATCAATTATCTGTTTTCTCTTTTAATTGAAGCTGATAAGCTTGACGCATCCGATACTCCAATTTACAACCGTCAAATTCTCGGTACTGATTTGGTCGATCGGCATTTTGGAATACCCAATTTACGCACGTTGACTAAAGAAGGCCTGACAGGGCTTACTAATAATGAACTTCGGAATTATTGCAGAGCTCATGTGATTAGTCACATTCAAGATAAAGAAATTCTTGAGCACCGCATTTTTACTTTGACGGCTCCTACAGGTATAGGTAAAACGATGATAGCACTAGATTTCGCATTAAAGCTTAAATCAAAAATTCGGGATGAGGAAGGCTTTGAGTCACAAATAATTTATGCATTGCCATTCATTAATATTATTGAACAGGCCATCGCAGAGTATAGCAATAAAATGCCTGAAGCACAAATCCTTGGACACTATCAGCTTGCTGATGTCTTTGGTAATCAGGAGGATTCAGATGAAGAACTGTACGGTCAAAAACTGATGAAGCTTGATACATGGCAGGCTGATGTGGTGATTACCTCCTTTGTACAATTTTTCGAAACATTGATTGGAAATCGAAATAAACTTTTGAAAAAATTTAATCACTATGCAGGCAGTATTATTATTTTAGACGAAGTGCAGACTTTACGGCTTGATCAAATACCCCTCATTGGTGCGGTTTTGTATTATACTGCAAAGTTTTTGAACGCAAGAATTATTTTAATGACAGCCACTAAGCCAAAAATATTTGAACTGGCTCAATCAGAAATTCTTGATAACGAAAGTCAAAAAGTAAATGCACTTGAATTATTAACCAATCATGAAGAGATATTCTCATTGTTTCAGCGTACTTCAATATATCCCTTGTTGAATACCTTGCAGGCAGAAAAGGAAGAAAGAAGCGCGGAATTCATTGAACATATATTTTCTGTAAAATGGTCAGAAAATAATTCGTGTATTATTGTTTGTAACACCGTAAAGCGATCTATCGATCTATTTTATAAAGTAAGTGAGTACCTTGAAGCACATCAATATAAAAATGAGGTTTATTATCTGTCAACGAATATTATTCCATCTCACCGGATGGAAAGAATCGAACAAATAAAAAAAGCGATTGAGAATAATTTGGCTCCCATACTCATAGCTACCCAGGTAGTTGAAGCTGGTGTTGATCTGGATTTTGATATGGGGTTTCGAGATATCGGTCCAATTGATTCAATCATTCAGGTTGCTGGGCGCATAAACCGAAATAACAATCCCAAAAAGAAAAATGCTCCACTTTATATAATAAACTTCGATGAATGTATCAGAATCTATGGCCGCTTGACTTATGAACAAGTTTCCAAGGCTCTCAGTAATAAAATAGAAATACCAGAACCCGAATATCTTCAATTGATTGCCACATACTTTAATGACATTTCAGATCGATCATCATTTTTTGAGGCCCGGCAATTTTTCAAGTCTATGAAGATGCTGAAATATGACAGTAACCAACCAAAAAAAGATTACGCTGTTTCCGCTTTTAGGATAATTGAGGAATCAGACCAATATCAATCGGTCTTTATTGAAATTGACCAAAAGGCAAAAATTGCGAGACAAAAGTATTTGCAGAAGATCACCGGTGAAATTAATAAAGAAACTTTTGACAAGACTTTCAAGCTTGACTTCCAGCAACATATCATTTCAGTTCCTAAATCCTTAGCATCAGAACTTGATCCAATAAATAAATTCGAAGAGAATATTCTGGTTGTTCCTTTCGAGGAACTTTCTAACTATTATGATCTCAAAACAGGATTTATTCGAAATAAAAAAACTACAGCCTTTGTCATGCTATGATCAACTCCGGTCAAACTCGTTCCCTTTTCGGCATTCGCCTCTCCCCGCTCTCATTTTTACTTTTGGCCTTTAATCCACAGAATTTTCAATAACTTTATTGTATGGAAAAGGAATCTTACCTCGCATCGCATATCGCTATTGATCTGGCCATACGCGATATGCGCATTTCTGTATATGACATCTTGAATTGGGCTGCCCCTGGACTCAGAAAGATATTCTTCGCGATTATGCAGAGCTGCAAGAAAGAATACATTGAAACTGCCCTGCGCTTTGTTGGAAAGCGGGAAAATAAAACTCAGTATTTGGCTCCCTGGTAAAATCGAATCGTATGCCTGAGATTGCTCGCTTTTATGGAATTATTATCAGGATGTTTATGGAGCCCTCTGTGGAACATAATCGTCCGCATTTTCATGTGTATTATCAGGAATTCGTAGCCGTGATCGGTATTGATACTATTGAGGTACTTGCCGGAGAACTCCCGAGAAAACAACTTCGTCTTGTATTTGCGTGGGCCGAACTACACAACGAAGAATTAGCAAAAGACTGGGAATTGCTGCAGCGCGGACAACTGCCTTTTAAAATTGAGCCACTAAAATAAATTGAACTATGAAACACCTGATTATGAAAGTAAAATCAGTAACCGTACTGGAATTATATAAAATCTCCGTCACCTTTGCTGATGAAACGACTAAGCTCATTGACCTAAAACCTGTGCTTTCAGGGCCAATGTTCGGTCCGCTAAAAGATCCAGTTGTTTTCAATGCTGTCACGGTGGATTCGGAAGCCGCCACAATTGTATGGCCCAACGGTGCAGACTTTGATCCGGAGACATTATACAATTGGGATGTCTATGAACACGAACTTAAAGATCGGGCTTTGCAATGGTAGTTATATAAAATCAGGCGCTATCGTATAAATGCCTGTTACACGGATGACCATCCCCCTCACACTTCTCCGCTTCCCTGAAATACATCTCGAAAAACGCGATGCTCACAAATTGCGCGGCTACTTTGGTAATCTTTTTAAAGAACACTCGCCCCTGCTGCATAACCACTTTGAAGATGGAAGCCTGCGCTATAAATATCCTCTGGTACAGTACAAAGTAATTCACGAAACGCCCATGCTGGTAGGGTTGCAGGAAGGCGCACGGCTACTCACGGAATTGTTTCTGAAAATCCATGAGCTACACCTCAACGGAATTACTTATCCATTGCACCAGAAAAACCTCGACCACTTGCAAGCCCCGGCTGGGCTAAGCAACGACCTTCATACCTACCATTTCGAAAACCTGTGGATGGCACTCAACCAGGAAAATCACACGCGCTACCGTGCGCTGGAGTCAGCCCCTGAGAAACAAGCATTGCTGAACGTCTTGCTGAAAAACAACCTACTCAGCTTTTTTAAAGGCATTGGCTTATGGCTGGAAGGTCCTGTGATGGCCAAAGGTCTTTTTAATGAGCACACCACTCAATTTAAAGATAAAACCATGCTGGCCTTCGGGGGAGAGTTTACGGCCAATGTATTGCTGCCAGACTATATCGGTTTGGGCAAAGCAGTGTCGCGTGGATTTGGCACGGTGTTGAAAAAGCAATAAATTCCATAATCCCAATCCTCGCTGATTGGATTAATGAATGTGATAGGGAAACAAATATCGGTCATCAAAAAACCTTTGCGATGCAACTCTTTATCAATACCCCCGGCACCTACCTCCACGTGAAAGACGAACTCTTTGAAGTGAAGTTTACCAAGGAAGGAAAAGAGGAAAAGCATCAGATCGCAGCCCACAAGGTTACTTCCATCATCTTGCCCAAAGCCGCTGCCTTATCTACCGATGCCATCCACCTTGCTTTGCGATTCAATATTGACATCATCATTGTAAAAAATGACGGCCATCCGGTTGGTCGATTCTGGCATAGTAAATTAGGAAGCACAACAAAAATCAGAAAAGCACAACTTGAGTCGAGCCTTAATACGGGGGCCGTCACCTGGACAAAAAAATGGGTGATACAAAAAATTGAAAATCAGGCAGAATTTATTCATGATTTGATAAAGCATCGCCAGTCTCAATCTGATTATTTAAAAGGACAGGAAGAAAAAATTAAGACACAAACGGTTTCGATTGCTGCCTTGCAAGGCGAAAAGATTCAGGACATTGCAGATACCGTGCGCGGCCTTGAGGGAACCGCAGGAAGAATTTACTTTGAAACCCTGAGCCAGGTGATCCCCGCCACCTACGGTTTTAACGGGCGCAGCAGCCGGCCCGCTAAAGATCCGTTCAATGCCTTTCTTAATTACGCCTACGGAATCCTTTACAGTCGTGTTGAACGGGCGCTCATGCTTGCCGGGGTTGACCCCTATCTGGGCTTCCTGCACCGCGATGATTACAACCAGTTGAGTATGGTGTTTGACTTTATCGAACCGTATCGCACCCATGCCGAAACCACTGTGTTCCGATTGTTCTCGTCAAAAAAAATAAATCAGACGCACACCGATGAAATTGCCAATGGATTCAGCCTGAACGTGGAAGGAAAAAAACTAATTGCCGAAAAGTTTATTGACTATCTCGATAATGAAACGATCCGCTACAATGGAAGAAACCTCACGCGCATGCATGGTATGCAATTAGATGCACATCAGTTTGCCAATAGCTTAATTGGCAAAGAATCGACAAATGCCGACCTAAACGATTCAGTTGAATTTTAATGCGGAACAAGACCTTTTAGAATATTATTAATTTATGAAAACATAATATGATCACCTGGATTCTCTACGACATCAAGAAAGACCGCTCACGAAATCGCGCAGCAAAATTCTGCAAACAAGCCGGACTTTACCGCGTGCAATTTTCGGCATTCATCGGTAATCCCGATGCCAATCAGCGCGATACATTGACCTTGCAATTGGAAAGTGAAATTGACGAGACTACCGACAAGGTGTATATCTTGCCCATGAGCAAAGACGAGTTGAAGCAGAGCGTATTGCTGGGTCAGGCATTTGATAAAAAATATGTGTCCGATGAAGTTAAAGCCTTGTTCTTATGATCAGCCTCACTCCTTCTCACATTATTGAATATCTGTATTGTCCGCGGTTCACCTATTACGAATACGTATTGGGAATTCCGCAATACGAAGAAAAGTCATATAAGGTAATGAGGGGTCGCGAACTGCATGACGAGAAACTAGAGCGAAATAAAAACTATCTGCGAAAAAAAATTGGGGTCGTGGATAAACAACTTGATCAATATCTTACCAATCCGTGGCTGCGTGGCAAAATTGATGAGGTGCTCGAACTGAGTGATGGCACCCTGGCCCCTTTGGATTACAAGTTTGCAGAGTATAAAGACCGCTTATATGAAACGTATAAAATACAACAATACTGCTATGCCAGCCTGATCGAAGAAAATTTTCACAAGCCCGTAAATAAGGGATTCATCGTGTACATCAGAAGCAATCACTATGTACTGGAGGTTCCGATCACCGAAGAAAACAAACAATCGGTAAAACATTGTGCAGATGAAATATGGAAAATCATGGATCGTAATTTTTACCCCAAAGCGACCAGATTCAAAAAACGGTGTGTAGATTGCACATATCGGAATATTTGCATTAAATGAGGCTTTCCCGGGTGAAATTTATTTTGATGACTGAAAAAATTGAAGCTAACTTTAAGAGAATGAATCGCTTGTCGTTCCGGAAAACGTACGGTTTCAGACAATCAAATCGTTCTTTGACATACTGGATTAAAAATTTTAATAGGGAAAATTTGTACTCTACTTTTATGAGTGTGAGCCCGTTACGCAAACAGACGACTTCTAAGATTACTTCCAACAGAATAAGGATTGAAACTAGGATAAGTCACCACGGATGACGAGGCATTCATAACTTCTAAGATTACTTCCAACAGAATAAGGATTGAAACTGAGTCCTTTCCTTATCGGAATCAACTCGGTGATCGCTTCTAAGATTACTTCCAACAGAATAAGGATTGAAACAAGCCTGCGTGAAACACGAAGTGATGGAAGGCTTTACTTCTAAGATTACTTCCAACAGAATAAGGATTGAAACTTGCCCGGCTTGTTGAAGAAGGCGGTGGCTGCCTTCTTCTAAGATTACTTCCAACAGAATAAGGATTGAAACATATGAAACCATGAACACTTCGCGCTAGCGTAAATACTCTTCTAAGATTACTTCCAACAGAATAAGGATTGAAACTAGAGATAGGAGTACTTAACAGCATTCGTTTTCGTGCTTCTAAGATTACTTCCAACAGAATAAGGATTGAAACCCGATCAGTTAGGACTAACTACTTTTGCGGCAGATCTTCTAAGATTACTTCCAACAGAATAAGGATTGAAACTCCGCAAACGCTCTAAACGTAGAAGAACGTGCAAAGTCTTCTAAGATTACTTCCAACAGAATAAGGATTGAAACTCAACTTTACTTCATGAATTGTAAGACCGGTAAACTCTTCTAAGATTACTTCCAACAGAATAAGGATTGAAACTCAAAAGATCCTGGATACGGAAATAAAGTCATTGCCTTCTAAGATTACTTCCAACAGAATAAGGATTGAAACTTACCTGGCCTCCTTTGTAATGATTTCAGCGGTCGGCTTCTAAGATTACTTCCAACAGAATAAGGATTGAAACTGGCATTGAAAGAGTCGATAGAAAGTTTCCTTAAACTTCTAAGATTACTTCCAACAGAATAAGGATTGAAACAACACAATCAATCCATGAGCGAATCATTAATGCAATCTTCTAAGATTACTTCCAACAGAATAAGGATTGAAACTACCGGATCACAACCTGCTTCTGCAAATGATGCTGCCTTCTAAGATTACTTCCAACAGAATAAGGATTGAAACTAGTCCCGATACTTGATGTCGGCAGCGGCTAACCTCTTCTAAGATTACTTCCAACAGAATAAGGATTGAAACATCGAAGCATAAACTTATGGACTTATTCTTTTATGAGTGCCTCCAAAGACTGAGCATTAGTTCCTTGTTCGCTGACAACATCAATTAATTTGTAAACAAACCGCTTTTCAAATCCAAGTTTTTCAACGATCTCAACGCAGTATTCGATCTCCTTCAGGTACATCTTTTTGTCAAGCAACATCAATTGGGTAAGCGCCACAGCGTAATCCGCTCGCTGATCATTAGTAATGTTTTCAGGGATGGCAATCTCATGCTGTTCATAAAATAACGTCTCCACTGACGACTCAGGGTATCCGTGCGCCTTACCAATATTAATAATGAACTGCCTCTCATCCTGAGCAAGATTACCATCCGCCAAAGCGAGGTTTACCAATAACTGAAGCTTTTCCAATGCAATCATGTAACTACCATTTGGTGACTCCGTAAATTTAGCCTAAAATCGATACCTTTCCTCTTCGAATAATATTTTGCCAATGAATTTTCTGGCTCACTTATATCTGTCAGGCGACAACCCGGAAATTATGGTGGGGAATTTTATCGGTGACTTTGTGCGCGGTCGTAATATGTATGATCAATTCAAGCACAACATTGCATTAGGCATTGAACTTCATCGACAGATTGATGAGTTTACCGATCGTCATCAAATTGTGCTGGAAAGCAAGAAAAGATTGCGCAGTAAATACCGACACTATGCGCCTGTAATTGTTGATGTATTTTATGATCACTTCCTGGCAATCCACTGGTCCGACCTTCACACGAAATCGCTCCCTGATTTTGCCTCGTATGTGTATTTCCAATTGGAACGTCATGAAGCCATTCTTCCTGAGCGTGTCCTGCAAATGATGCCGTATATGATCCAGGGAAACTGGCTGGTGAACTACGCTAAAACTGAAGGCATTCATCGCGCCCTTTCGGGTATGTCGCGAAGAACTCCCTATGAATCAAAAATGGATGAGGCCGTACATGATCTGGAAAAATACTATACCGAGTTTGATGAGGAGTTTTTAAAATTCTTTCCGGAACTCAAACAAATGAGTGAATCATTTATTCAATCAAAACTGATTCATTAGGTGGTATAAAAAGGAATCTTGGTCTCTTTGGCGCCAAGTGATTGAAGATACTCCACCGTCCGTTTAGCTTCTTCTCCTCCCTTCTGTGCATGATGAAGCATCGTGAATCCATGCGGTCCTTTGGAATTTAATAAACCCGGATTGAAGGTAAGCACATTCTTAACGGTCTCCAGGTGCCCCAACATACAAGCCAGATAAATATTGTAACGGGCGCCTTTACTCAACAGATAGGACGCAATCTCTTTATTCCCTACATGGCCAGCCGCTTCAATGCCTGATTCGAAATCACCACCGCCCCAATCATTCGAAACGTGCAGCAACAAATGATTGTTCTCCAGCATTTCTTTCACCTGATCAAACTTACCATGAGAAACATTGACAAATTCTTTCACGATCTCAAGCTTTAAAGGCGCAGGTCTTGCTGGCTCCTGACTTTGCGCTGAAAGAAATGGAAGCGGTAATAAAATACCGGCAGCGCCAATGAATGATTTTTTTAGAAAATCATGACGATTAATACTTTCGTTTGATTTCATACTTAGTGGGGTTATTAATCATTAAACGATATGACGATGAGATTGATGGAAAGTTTATCCATTTTTTGCTGAATGGAATAAATTGAATAAAAATACAAAGTCCGCAGGGATGAGCGGACTTTCAATTGACTTTGTCTTACTATTTAATCTCTACCATTGATTCGCTGCTTTCTATTCCATGAATAAACTATGCGGCCTCCTTGAACGGTGGGGCCAATGTTACGAGCAGGAAATTCTTTGAGTAATGAATTGTCTTCGCGTGCTTTCTTACTTTATAAGAAGTATCAATATCAGATACTGAAGAAGGTTGTGCGTTGGCAAAAGAGATACAAAACGCCAGCATCATCAGAGAGTAGAGTTTTTTCATCTTGAAAATTATTTCCTTAAAAATAGCTAATTCCTACCGTGGCCCTGCCAATCTTTGTAGGCAAAATATATTAACGGCAATAAACCGACTGCTATGTTTAATGATCCGGAACTCAATGGAAAATATTTAGGAACTATTTCAGAAGACTTTGTAAAAGCTTCAGACACAATCAAAGAAGCCTCCTACCAGATCAGGAAGGCAGGTTTCGATTTTCCGATCTTTCCAATCTCTAAAAATGAATTACCCATTGGTCAGTTATTGATCCCCAAGGGCATTATGCAACTGACGTGGATTTATAATGCCTCTTTTCTCGATGAATTTATTCAACGCGATTTAATAGCAGCCGATAAAGCAGAAGAGTTCAAAAAGAATTACAAAGATCCTGATGAGTTTTGCTGTCTCTTTGTGGTTGACGAAGCCTTCGCCAGTTTTGTTTATATACCTTTTCCGGAAGACTGATTCTGATTTATGAATTCGTCTACTTTACAATCGCCTGGTAAATCAACGTGCGAAGTTTAGCCTGATCATCAATTCCATTAGCAGGCGTTAGTTGCTTAAAGTAAACTACTATCAGGTCTTCTTTCGGATCCACCCAATAGGTAGAGCCATAAGCTCCACCCCAACCAAATTCACCTACTGAACCAGGTGTTCCCCGATCACCCAAATCTTCGAGTACAGAAAATCCCAACCCAAAACCTTGCCCGTCTGATGTATACGGAACTTTACCCAGATGACTGACTGTCATTAATTCAACCGTGCTGGGTGCTAGAATGCGTGCCGCATTGTAAGTTCCTTTATTCAACATCATCTGAAGAAACTTCGCATAATCACTGGCGGTTGAAAGTAACCCTGCGCCACCCGAAAAACTTTTTCTCGGTCCGTTTACATAAGCGCCCTGCCCAATCATAGCACCTGGATCAGGCGCACGCTCGAGAGGTTTGTCGGCAAAGGCAGAATACACTGCAGCGAGACGATTGACTTTATTTTGAGGCAAATAAAAATGGGTGTCTTTCATCCCAACAGGAGTAAGAATTCTAGTCGTAAGAAACTCCTCTAATGATTTTCCGGAAACTTTTTCAATCACCACACCCAATATATCTGTGTTATAACCGTACACATATTTTTCACCAGGATGAGCATCCATGGGAAGTTTTGCTAGCCTCGCAATAGTAGCACCAATGGGTTCATCGCGATCAGCAAAATACCAACCCTGAATACCTGCTTCTTTCCATTTATCAGCGGCCGGCCCGTAGCCATACCCAATGCCCGCAGAATGAGTAAGCAGATCGCGGAGGGTTATCTGCCGTTTGGCTTTTATCACGTCATAGCCACCGCCTTCCCTGGGTTCTGCCACCGTTGTCTCCTTAAATTCAGGTATGTATTTGCCCACTGGATCGCTGATTAACAGTTTTCCTTCTTCCTGCAAAATCATAATACCAACACTCACAATGGCTTTTGTTTGAGAAGCAATTCTGAATATTGCATCATTCTGCATTGGCGCATTTGCTTCAATGTCTCTTTTTCCAAACGAATTGAAGTAGGCTACCTTGCCATGACGAGCCACTAATATTACGCTGCCCGACATCTTTTTATCGTTGGCATATTCCTGAAATACGGTGGCGAGTCGTTGTAACCTGTCTTGAGAAAAACCCAGTTCATCTGGTTTGCCAACCGGAAGTTCCTGCGCATGAAGCCCTGATACGAGAATTAATAAAGCGAAAAGTGAAGCGCTTCTAACTATGTATTGATTAATTATTGTCATTCTTAAAAAATTTATAAATCATCGGTAACGGATCCTTTAAAGCAAATTTAAGTGGTGTATTATTGAAAATAAAGCCCAACTTAAATAAAAACAACACGTCTTGTTTTATCATTTTAGTCAGTCCTTGTATGCTTAAGTATTTAATAAACTTATGCGTTGGTTTTATAAAAGTCTGATTGCATCTTGCCAGATAATGCAAGTAAGGAAAATTTACACCAGCCAATATGGAGGCATCCAACGAACCCCAATACCTTGTATTAACTTCAATAATCTTAAATAGCTTGTCATTTTTGTCATATCGCAAATCAATATGAGCAACGCCAGACCAATTAAGGGATCTCATTAGCATTTCCACCACATTATACAATTCATTTTCATACAAAAAATCCAACCCTATTGGAGGGCCAAATTCTTTTTTATTCTTCATATTTCCCTTTTGAATGGTAAATGCCAAAATATTTCCCTCTTTACATAAAACACTACAATCAATATCATATCCTTCAATGTATTCCTGAGCCAGGCAAGAATAATCGATCTTGTTCTTACTAAAATAATGCACAATTTCTTTTTTGGAATTGAAAATCCTGATACCATAGCCACCTCCAAAACCCTCCATCGGTTTAATAAGTATCGGAAATCTTAACACATCAATATTGTCAAGTTGATTTACCGATTCTAAAGAAATACCTTTTGGATAGGGTAGATTATTGGACTGCAAATGACAAGACAATAGACCTTTATTAATAGCACTGTTTAATTCTTTCAGGGATGGAAGTAAGCAAAGTCTATTCTTTAATTGTATCTTTTCTTTATGTGTTACCAGGGTTTTAAACCCAACTTCCCAAACAGGCATAACAATATCGATATCATGAGCTTCAATTTCCTTATTAATGTTTGCTATCCAATCTAAATCAGAATCAGTTTTAGGATAAAAGGTAAATTTGTGTACATACCTTGAATAACGCATCGCATTACTCTTTTTATTACTAATGACGTACACCTTAGCGCTTCGAAGCTGTGCAAGTCCATTAACAACAGACCTTAAGAGATAACTTTCACCATCAGGAATTAAAACAGATATTCTTTTATCTACCATTTATATCAACTTACGCGGGGTGAACAATAACAGCCAAACACCAATACTATGAATAACTTTGGTTAATTTGATTACCTTAAAATTAATAGTGATGTACGGTTGCAGTGCCCACTTCAACTAATGTCGTCCACCTTCAGTAAAAAAAGAAATTGAGGGTAAACAAAGAGCATCGGGCAATGTTCCACACAAAGTTTCCGACTTATATTATTGCTTACCTATTTATTTACCCTTGAAATGATTCCATCCTTGTGCTGTAATTGGCACGAGTGTTTGCTGCTTGGTGACCATCACATTCTGATTGGCGTTGTCATGCATGTGACCGATAAAATGCATGTCGGGGTGATTCTTAATCTTTTCGTAATCGGAAGGAGTAATCGTAAATAATAACTCATAATCTTCACCTCCATTAAGCACACACGTGATGGGATCAATTTTAAATTCTATGGCAGTTTCAAATGTGTCATGGTCGATCGGGACTTTGTCTTCAAATATTTTCACGCCCAGTTTCGAGTTCTTGCTCAGGTGAAGCAACTCTGAGGCAAGACCATCCGAAATATCAATCATGGAAGTAGGCACACAATTACGTTCGGCCAGCTCATAAATGATGTCCATGCGTGCTTCTGGTTTTAATTGTCGGCCCACCAGGTATTCATATTTCTCCAGATCAGGTTGCATTTCCGGATTAGTAAGAAACACTTGCTTCTCACGCTCCAACACCTGCAAGCCTACGTAGGCCGCACCCAAATCGCCCGTTACGCAAATGATATCATTGGCTTTTGCACCACCGCGATGCACGACTTTATCTTTTGCCACTCTGCCTATGGCAGTTATCGAAATAATCAGGCCCGATACAGAAGAAGAAGTATCGCCACCTACCAGGTCTACTTTATAACTATCACATGCTGCCCTAATACCTTCATATAATGCATCAACTGCCTCCAGTGAAAAGCGATTGCTAATACCCAGACTGATCACAATCTGTTCCGGCCTTGCATTCATTGCGGCAATATCTGAAATGTTCACCGCCACCGCCTTGTAACCTAAATGCTGCAGCGGCATGTACGATAAATCGAAATGAACACCTTCCATCAACATATCAGTGGAGATCACGATCGACTCTTCGCCCGCGCTGATGATGGCCGCGTCATCACCAATTCCTTTTAATGAACTAGCATTGTGGATTGAAAACTGTTGCTGGATATGTTCAATCAACCCAAACTCACCAATGCTTGATAGTTCCGTTCTCTTTTCACTCATATAAAAATTGTAATGGCCGCAAAAATACTATTTCTTTTCCTGGCATAACTCTACCAGCACGCCATGCGTAGATTTGGGATGAAGAAATACAATCTCCTTATTGTCGGCTCCCGATTTTGTTTTATCCGTTAGCAATGAAAAACCTTGTTCACCCAACTGTTTCATTTTATCTTCAATGGGATCGGCATCAAAAGCAAGATGATGGATGCCCTCGCCTCGCTTTTCAATAAACTTTGCTATGGAGGAATCTGGGCGGGTAGCTTCCAGCAATTCTATTTTTATTCCTCCTACTTCGAAAAATGAAGTACGCACACCCTCTGATTCCACTTCTTCTACCTTGTAATGTGGTTTTCCAAGCAATTTGGCGAAAAGTGCATTCGCTTCTTCGAGGTTTTTTACGGCAATACCGATATGCTCCAGTTTATTCATACCTTTCAATTAGCCAGCTTTTATTAATTTTGAAGGAAAATTGAGAAACTTTTAAGGGTTTACGAAAGTTTTACAGAACGAAATGGCAAAAATCAGCTTAGAAACCATCATTGACGCCAACGTGGAGGCCGACCGCCTGCAACAACAGATTACAGATTATCTGGGATTGCGCACCAGCGACCTTACGTTTGAGTTTAGCATAATCGATGGCAAGACCAAACTTGATCTCATCACTATTAATCCACGACACAACCAGTCATTTCTGTTTCATTCCGCCAATGGCACCGATAAAGTTGATGCGCTGAAAAAGATGCGGGATTATGTGCAGAGCTACAAAGAGAAAGAAAACTCGTACACCATTCAATGGGTGACTAAAAGTGATAGCGAACTACATACTTCCTATTTCCGGGCGAGCAATATCCTTGATGCGTTAGAGAAATTATATTATGGTCGCGACCGGAACACAATTACGGTGTTTAGTGTTGTATTGAATCCAATATCTTAGAAACTATGATCAGCGTAACCGACAAAGCAAAAGAAAGAATTATCTCCTTACGTCAAGAAGAGGGAAAATCTGAAAGACACAACATACGGGTATCCGTGAAGGGTGGAGGTTGCTCAGGTTTAATGTATGATCTTGGCTTTGATGATCAGATCAATTCTGTTGACCAGGTGTTTGAAGACAAAGGCGTGAAAATCCTGGTCGATAAAAAGAGCCTGTTGTATTTGCTCGGCACCACACTCGATTTTTCTGACGGACTAAACGGAAAAGGTTTTCAGTTCATTAACCCCAACGCATCGCGTACCTGCGGCTGCGGTGAGAGCTTCTCTGTCTAGTGAAATCGCTGACGTATTTCCTTACTTTTCTTCTACTAGGAATCTCATTCCAATCAAAAAGTCAGCATAGGTTAACCCAAGAATGGCAAGCCTGGTTTAGATATTACAATCAAGCACGACTAAGCGAAAAAACAGTGCTTCATTTTGAATTCGATGAACGGAAAAGACTTAACCCTTGGGGCCAATTTCAGATTCATACCAGCGCTCATTTACATGACCGTATTAAGCCATGGCTGGATATTGCTGTTGCCGTGAGTTACGTTCTTACTAAAGTTAGCGAATCGCTAACAATCAATGAGTGGCGTCTCTGGCAAGAAGCTTCGGTGTATAAAAAAATAGGTAAGGATCTCCTTTTTCTGGCGAAACCGATTCAGAACTCAGTTTAGTAAACCAATCGTTGAATTCGGTATCCATAAAACACCCACGTTAAAACTAGCTGATGACGTAATGATTAACTCAGGCAATGCCATCCGGACATTCGATCAGAATCAGTTGATCACCTCGCTTGAATGGAAGCTTAATGATCACTTATCTTTTGAAAACAGCTACGTAAATTTGTTTCAGCCCATTTCGGATTATATATTTCGTGATCGGCAGATTATCCGCACTACACTCTATCACCGGATTGATGTCAGAAAAAGAAGCTAATGCCATATCATTTCTGTGCGGTGAAACCAGCCACTTTTATCCTCTTCTTTTTTTTGGGAATCTCCTTCCCATCAAAAAGTCAGAACATCTTTGTTCCTCAGTGGCAAGCGTGGCTTCGCTATTATAATCAGACACAACTCAACGAAAAATTTGTATTACATGTAGAAGTTGATGAGCGAAGGAGGCTCAACCCCTGGAGTCAATTCCAATTTTTCACTCATCTCCATTTGCACTTTCGGGTGAAGCCATGGCTGGAGGTAGCCGCTGGAATGAACTATAATCTGACTAACTCCACCGTAAACCCTTCACTGGAAGTGGCCGAGTGGCGTCCCTGGCAGGAAGCATCGTTATTTAAAAAATTGGGCAGGGATGTACAGTTCCAATTCCGGTATCGCCTTGACGAGCGTTTCATTCACCGAAATGATAAACAGGTCTTATTAGATGGCTATCATTTTAACTGGCGACATCGATTCAGAATTCAGTTTAGTAAACCCATCGCAAAATTCAGCGAAGACCGAACTCTGTTGCTAAAACTTTCTGATGAAGTAATGCTCAACTCAGGTGATGTGGTAAGGGTCTTTGATCAGAATAGGTTTTTTACTTCCCTTGAATTTAAGATCAACAATCATTGGTCAATTGAAAGTGGCTACCTGAATTTGATTCAACAGATCACCGACAATACATTTTCAGAGCGTCATGTAATACGCACCACGCTTTACCACCGTATCGGTTTTAAATAATTAAGGAATCAATGCAATGCACTTTAGCTCAATCGCTATGGGCGTGGGCAATGCATTTACCTCCACCGTAGTTCGGCATGGCTGTGTGGCCCTATCCGGAAAATAAGTAGCATAAATTTTATTGTAGATGGGGAAGTCTTCTTTCATGTTGGTGAGATAGACGGTGATGTCAATCAGGTTTTCCCAACGCGAACCAGAGGCTTCCAGCACGTACCGAACATTCTGAAACACAGAATGACATTGTTCTTCGATATCATAAGAAATGATGTTTCGATTTTCATCTAATGTAACTCCAGGGATTTCCTTCGATCCTTTTTTACGGGGCCCCACTCCGGAAAGAAATAGCAGATTACCCACTTTACGGGCATGCGGATAAGGACCTACTGGCTCCGGTGCTTTATCAGAAGAAACTATATCGCTCATAAATAATGGATGTTCACTCAAACTACACTTGTCAGGTTGAGGTTCTCGAAACCTGACCTAGCATCAGACCTCAAGAGTGCTGCCGACTTGACAAGCTTAAATTCCAAATACCAAACTTGCCCATAAACTGTGATAGTCAGCTCCTGCTTTTTCAGATTTAATCATCCGTACGCTGCTTACCATCCACTCGCCACTAGTGCTGATTGGAAACCGGACAGAACCATCATTTTCGGAATAGATGTTTTGTAAGAAGGTAGTGCTATTTATTTTACTCCAGACTTTCACCAAGGCATGAGGGACAGGCTTGCCTTCATAGAAGACCTTACACTGAAGATGATCCCCCGTCTTTAGGTGATAGGGATTTTGGTCCGGAACAATCTCATAGCGAAGACCGATATTTTTTTTGAAGGTGTCATCCTTCTTCTCACCCACCTGAATCAAGAGTTTTGCATAACGTGAATAAAATTCTTTAGACGGTTTTTCCATCTGATTTAACTTCTTGCGCTCATTCAAAATATTATCGAGCCCATCTTCTTTTAAATAATCATTAAACGCTTTTGCCTCCATTTGTATATAGGCAGTATTGCTTTGCATGGCCAGGAGGTAGGTACCTTCCTGATCTGTTTTATAAGTAAGATTGTTTCCTTTGGTGGTTTTAATTTCGTTGAGAAGATCTTTCACTCCTGACAAACGATACAACTCCAGCCTTTCGGCTTTATGACGGCTCAAATCCCAGAACTCACCTGTGAAACTTTCACCGACCATGAAATCCATTTTGACCTCCTCACCAACCTTGTATCTGTACTTTTTGGGTTGAAGCCAGAACTCATGCGCCTGAGCAATTATCGCGACAATAAGTACTATACTTGTTACAATACTCTTTTTCATATAGCTGTTAAACCTTCCCTTCATCCAATTTCTTCTTTACTATTCATAATCTCTTCAATCTCTTCCGCCTCTATAGGGATGTTCTGCATCAAATCAAAATTCTTGTTTTTGCCCACCACCACATTATTCTCAAGGCGTACACCAAATTTTTCCTCTTTGATATAAATACCCGGTTCAATCGTCCAGACAGAACCAACCTGAATTTTATCGTGCATGTTGCCTACATCGTGCACATCTAAACCTAACATGTGCGAAGTGCCGTGATAAAAATACTTTCGGAAAGCCGGATTATCTTTATGCTGATTTTTTACATCAGTTTTATCAATCAGTTTAAGTTTAAGCAATTCAGCTTCCATCATCTTTTCTACTTCCCTGTGGTACTCGAAATAGACCACACCCGGTTTCAGGATTTTGTTTGCTTCACGCTGGATGCGAAGCACCGCATTATACACTTCCTTTTGCCGTTTCGTAAACACTCCGCTTACCGGAATGGTGCGGGTAAGATCAGAATTGTAGTTGGCATACTCGGCTGCCACGTCCAGCAACAATAAATCGCCTGCATGACATTGCCTGCTGTTCTCCACATAATGAAGAATCACATTGTTTTCTCCCGAGGCAATAATTGGCCCGTAGGCAAAACCTTTGGACCCCAGGCGAACAAATTCATGAATAAATTCTGCTTCAATTTCATACTCCATCACACCGGGGCGAACATAATTCAATACCCTGCGGAAACCACATTCGGTAATGTCACAGGCTTTCTGCATTAATTCTATTTCACGCTGCTGCTTTACCCTGCGCAAATCGCCCATCAGCGGGGCTACGCGCCTATATTTATGCAACGGATAGGTTCTCTTACACCATTCGATAAACCGTGCATCGCGGGATTGTACTACTTCTTCTGCTCGATAGTGTTCATTGGTGTTGAGGTAAACATTCCCAGCCCCACCCATGGTGAGCATGTGATGTAATAGTTTTTCAAATCCAGAAAGCCATATCACCGTTTCAACACCAGATATTTTAGTCGCTTCACTCTTCGTGAGTTTATGCCCTTCCCATTTTTCCATCAACTCGTTGGGCTCTTTCAAGACTAAAACTTCCCGGTATTTTTTGTCTGGAAAATCAGGGCAAATCACAAGAATACCCTCCTCTTGCTGGATGCCACTCAAATAATACAAATCACTATTCTGCTTAAAGCCCATCGTGCCATCAGCATTGGTGGGCATGATGTCGTTGGAATTGAATACGGCTACTGAACCGGGCTTCAGCAATTTTACTAATCGCTTGCGGTTCGTTATGAAGAGTTCCTGGCCAATGGGTTCGTGTCGCATAGAAGAAAAATAATAGTCCTTGATAAATCGGTTTACTTCCGATAGATTTTGGAAAGTTACAAAATACCTGCTCACATGAAACCGGACTTAGCAGTAATTTTCTCACCGGGAAACCACGATTTCCCAGGTTCGATCGGTCAATCATTTTAAAAAATTATAACAGATGAAAAAATTATCTCTCCTAGTGATCACTATACTGATGTCGGTGGTTTTACTCGTGGCTCAAGAAAAAAAATACACTCCTACCCCCGAGAATATGAAAGCGCGCGAGTGGTTTCAGGATGCCAAATTTGGGTTGTTCATTCACTGGGGAGTCTATAGTGTATTAGGAGATGGTGAATGGGTGATGAACAATCAACAAATACCAATCAAGACCTACGAGAAACTTCCAGCCTTCTTCAATCCAACTGAATTTAACCCGGCTGAATGGGTACAAATGGCGAAAGCGGCAGGCATGAAATACATCACCATTACCAGCAAACACCATGATGGCTTTGCCATGTTCGATTCAAAAGTTTCGGATTACAATATTGTAAAGAAGACTCCCTATGGAAAAGATGTGCTTAAAATGCTGGCTGAAGAATGTCGAAAGGAAGGCATCAAACTATTCTTCTATCACTCTCAACTCGATTGGCATCATCCCGAATATTTTCCAAGAGGATTTACCGGAGGCAGTTGGACGGGGCGTGAAGAAAATGGTGACATGAATAAATACCTGGATTACATGGACACACAACTCGCTGAGTTGCTTACTAACTATGGTGATGTAGGGGGCATCTGGTTTGATGGCATGTGGGATAAAAAAGACGATGACTGGCGTTTGGAAAAGACGTATTCCCTGATTCATAAATTACAACCTGCTGCTTTAATCGGAAGCAATCATCACCGAGCGCCTTATGAAGGTGAGGACTTTCAGATGTTTGAAAAAGATTTGCCCGGACACAACACTTCCGGCTTTGCACCCGAACAAAAAGTGGGGGACTTACCTAAAGAAATATGTGAGACTATCAACAACAGTTGGGGATTCAATCTTCGCGATGACCGAAACAAAAGTAGAAAAGAACTGATTCAATATCTCGTGAAGTCTGCAGGATATGGTTCTAACTTTCTATTGAATGTGGGGCCGATGCCCAACGGCAAAATTCAGCCCGAACATATTGCGCTATTGAAGCAAGTGGGAGAATGGAATCAACAGTATGGTGAAACCATTTACGAAACGCGTGGTGGCCCGCTTAGCGCGCGTGAGTGGGGTGTGATGACTCAAAAAGGAAACAAAATGTATGTTCATATTCTCAACTGGCATGATGAAACGCTCACGTTACCGAAGCTTGGGAAAAAGGTGGTGAGCGCGAAATTGTTTATTGATAAAACACCGATTAAGTTTTTAGAAAATGACTTTGGTCTAAGCCTCAAAGTGCCCAAGGACAAAATGAATGAAGTCGATACGGTGATTGAACTGGAAGTTAAATAAACAATGGATAACGGACAATTGACAATTGAAATTATTTATCCCAGAATTGCCAATTGTTCGTTATCAATTATCGATTAATGCGTCTCACCTTGAGGGTCATTGACATCATCGGTATCAACATAATTGATGATGATGAAAGTGAATAACAATCCTGAAAACAGACCTTCCAAAGCAACCATGAATGCAGCAATGTAAGGATTGAGGTAACGACCCATAGGTTCATTCTCAATGATGCCCTGCATCAGGTCTTTGTCAATGGAGAAATAGGCAAAAAGAAAGAGGGCAAAAATGCCAGAGGCAATCGCTCCGGTAGCAACACCGGTGATCAACGCTCTGAAATAATTCATATGATCCTCATGGGACTGTTTGAATTTCTTCAAGGCAAAATAAATTCCACCCACCTGGATAAATACATTGAGAAATCGAAGTTCATAATGGTGAACAAGGCCTATCAGTTTCATTAACAGGAAGAAGGCGATCAATGCACCTGCTATTTTCAAACCATAATTCTCTGGAATGCGATTGGGATTAGTGAATAAGCTCATGGTATAAGGGTTAGTGGACATTCTAAATTTTTGAATTTTTTAGCACAAATCCAATCTTTTAATTCCCTTATTATTTTAATACCTTCAATGCCCCAAAGCAATTATAGACCTTACAAACCAACTATAGCATCGTATGATCAGGAAAATACTTTTCATCCTCGCAGGGCTTATTGTTCTGCTGGTACTCATTGGCTTTGTGCTTCCAGCCAAACTGGAAATCTCCAAAAGCGTTACCATTAATGCTTCTGCCTCTGCCGTTTTTGAAGAAATCAACAATCTGGAACACTGGGAAAAATGGCAATACTGGAACACGCTGGATCCGGACATGAAACTCACCTATGGCGAAAAGAAAGAAGGAGTAGGTGCCTCCTATGCCTGGACAGCGCCTAAGCTTGGAGATGGATCACTCGCCATCACTGAAAGCATTCCTGATAAGTCCATCGCTATTGAAATGAAATTCTCAGATAATCCAGCCAGCGGTTTCTATTCACTTGACTCGCAAGGAGAAACTACACAGCTGAATTTTAACTTCGCAAATGATGCCGGGATGAACCCGATCGGGCATTGGATCAACATTTTCATGAAAGGGGAAATTGAAAAATCGTTTGATTATGCTGGTGAAAAAATCAAAGCCATAGCTGAGGCTAAACCAAAATTCACCTATGTGCTCACTGAAGAAAATGTTCCCTCAATAAGTTATGTCGGACTCACCCAAACCATGAGTCCTAAAGATCAGATTGCCGTAAGCCGACAGGCTGGAAAGATGTTCACGGAGTTGGACATGGTATTGAAGAAAGCAAAAGTTGCCATCACCGGCTATCCATTTTGCCTGTATCCAAAATACACGGAAGAATCAATGGATATGGTGTGTGCTTTTCCTGTAGCAGCAGAAGCCAAATTGCCGGCTAAGTACAACGTGATGCAAACGGAAGGAGGCCTTGCCGTGAAGGGGGTACACAAAGGAAGTTATAATAAATTACAAGCGCTCTACAATGAGATGAATGCCTATGTTAAATACAAAAATCTGACGGAGAATGGTGCCCCGTTGGAAATCTATATCACTGACCCGATGGTAGAAAAAGATACAGCAAAGTGGATTACAGAAGTGTACTATCCCGTGAAGAAAAATTGAAAAGGTCAATACATGCACTGAACCTTTCGGGATTTGGCGAATTAAATATTCATTTTAGTAATGACACTTACAGAATTCAAAAACTCACTAAATAATACCACACCACCAGAAATGCCCACGCTTCTAAAAGCGCTGTGGCATGACGGGCAGGGAGATTGGGACAAAGCTCATGAGCTAGCACAAGATGTGAACACGCCAGAAGGTTCATGGATGCACGCGTATTTACACCGGAAAGAAGGTGATCAATCAAATGCTCAATACTGGTACAATCGCGCTAGCCGAAAGATGCCCAGTTATTCGGTTGAGCAAGAATGGGTGGAACTTGTAACGGTCTTTCTTAAAAGCACTCCGAAATGATTAATGAAATGTATTATATTGAATTACATACAAAAGAATAAATAAGGCAATGAGGTTTAATATATTGGCGTTATCGTATTTTCTGGCGTAGATGACATCTGATAAATATGAGGAATATGAATAAGAAAAGAACTGGAAAGACAGAGTTTGTAAAATGGTTTGGACCTGTTCTAGAAGCTCTAAGGGCCCTGAGTGGTTCAGCCAAACCGAGAGAAATTTCTGAATGGATTGGAGAAAAGTACAACGTCCCAGACGAAGTTCTCAATGAGCGGTACGCAAAATCTGGAGTACTAAAATTTCAGAATCAATTGGCATGGGCAAGACAATACCTAGTATGGGAGGAGTTGTTAGCATCATCAAAACACGGTGTTTGGACTCTTAGTAAAAAGGGTTGGGATACAAAATTGAGTGAGGCAGAAGCATATGATGTATTCTTAAAATGGGTTAAAGTATTTCAAGATCTCCGTGAAGATAAAGACACTACCAATGTTGATACGCAGGCTGAGAAAATAATTCAAATTCAAGAAGAATCTGAACCAGAGAATGCAAAAAGCAATCTTAAGCCATCCTTGATTGAAGTGTTGCAAAATCTATCACCAACAGGATTTGAACAATTGTGTGGAAGACTATTAAGAGAATATGATTTTGAAAATATTGAAATCACACAACGTTCTCATGACGGAGGTATTGATGGATATGCAACGCTCAAACTTAACCCATTTGTAAATCTTAGTTTTTTCTTTCAATGTAAAAGATACCAAGGGACAGTGCCTACAGAAAAGGTTCAGGCTTTTATCGGTGTTATGGAGACAAATAAACGAAGTGTGGAAAAAGGGCTTTTAATAACAACAGGGAACTTTGCAAAGGCTGCAATGGAGATCGAAAGAAGTAATATAAAACTTGAACTTATTGATGGTGACAAATTAGTTGAGATGTTTGAGAGAGTAGAATTAGGGGTTACCCCAAAAACGATTTACGAACCAAACCTGTCATTTTTCGAACCATATAGAGACAAAGAGCCTGCAGGCTAAAACATATTATGACTGTTAATTCCGCTTCACCACCGTAGCACTTGCCTGTGCCGTGGGCAACACCACAAGATCAGCAATCACAACATGCGCTGGGCGGGTGAGGGCAAATAAAATCAAATCAGCAATGTCTTGTCCATGTAAGGCGTCTATCCCTTTGTACACAGAAGAGGCACGCGTTTCATCTCCCTTAAATCGCACCAATGAAAACTCTGTTTCCACAAGGCCGGGATGAATTGCCGTTACTTTAATACTGTGTGCATTTAAATCGATGCGCATGCCGTTGGTGAGTGCGTCCACAGCAAATTTACTGGCACAATAGACATTGCCGTTGGCATACACTTCCTTCCCTGCTATGGAGCCAATGTTGATAATGTGACCGCCATTGCGCTTCACCATCACGGGCAGCACTTCCTTCGTCACATACAACAATCCTTTCACGTTGATGTCGATCATAGCATCCCAGTCGTCAAGACTGCCTTTTTGGATTGGATCAAGTCCATGCGCATTACCCGCATTATTAATAAGCACATCAATTTCTTTCCATTCAGCAGAAAGCGAAGAGATCGCCTCAGCGACTTCTTTTTGATTGCGCACTTCGAAGGATAGTGTGGTCACCTCCGTGTGTGTCTTTAATTCTTCGGCAAGTTTTTGTAACCGGTCCTTTCTTCTTCCGCAAAGAATGAGTTTAAAATTATTAATCGCGAGCAAGCGTGCTGTGGCTTCTCCAATTCCTGAAGTAGCACCGGTAATAAGGGCAATGCGTTTGTTTGACATGACGAGATAATCGATAGTGAAATTTCTGGATCAAAGGTAATGGCCTCTAGCTTTAAGGCGACAGGTTTACAAGCGAATATTTTAAGTTGAACAACAAAGCTGGCAGCTTGAAGCTAGTAGCTTGTAGCCAAAAATCAAAACACAATCATTGAAATACAAAATACACTGATATGGTATTCGTGTTGAGGCGCTTTAGCGGAGCTGAATAAACGCTGGGATCGCTGCCCAACACATTGGTGATACCTCGCGCAAAGCGAATTTCCTGAGAGAATTTAAAGAGCGGAAAATAAAAATCGAAACCGAGGCCACCTTCTAACTGTACATTGCCTCTCTTAATATCCAGACCGGAAGAAGATTTGATCTCATTCTTGCCGGATAGTTCTAAGCCTGGTGTGATACCACCAATCATATACATGCGCACGTTCCCTCTGCGCATCGATTTATATTTAAGCAATAAAGGAAGTTCAACGTGTGTGGACTCCACGTACTGCACCTCGGTAGTTTCATTCGTGTAGGTATAGCGCAGCTTATGCGTATAGAATCCAGCTTTTGGCATAACGCGCAAATCCAGGAATTCATTGACGCGATAGTTAACCAAAAAGCCCAATGAAAAACCAGGGGCAAACTCAGCCATCACCGAACTCACCGTATCAAACTTGGGAGTAACAAACTGATCCGAATACTTCACCTGATAAGCTGACGTATGTATGCCAATCATGAAACCATAACTGATCACTCTGGAATCATAGTTTGGATTGTGCTGCCGCGCCCACTTGAATCGCTGGCCATTGGAAACGAATGGCAGGCCAGCTAAAAGCAGCACCAGAATTATTTTATTCCGGTGTAGAGCGAGCTTATTCCCAATGTTAATGGCTTGCATAAAGTATCTTTAAAACCAAGTCGGTTTAAAATGCTTACAAAATTATCCCCATCCGGAAACGCCTGCACCGATTCGGGCAAATACGTATAGGCGGCAGGGTCTTTCGAAATCAACTTCCCTATTTTTGGTAATATGAACGTAAAGTAGAAGTTATACAACTGTTTGAAAGGAAACATCCGTGGTTTTGAAAATTCCAGAACCACCATACGGCCTCCCGGTTTCAACACCCGGTGCATTTCAATAATACCCTTTTCCAGGTTTTCAAAGTTGCGCACACCAAAAGCAACGATCACTGCATCAAATTTATTTTCTTCGAAGGGCAAATTTTCTGAGTCTCCTGAAAGTAACTCAATCCTGGTATCATACCCGTTGGCTTTCATTTTCTTTCTGCCCACGTCCAGCATGCCTTCAGAAATATCAACACCAATTACTTTGTCAGGATTAAGTGAAAGGGCTTCAACGGCAAAATCTCCGGTTCCCGTAGCCACATCCAGAATCAGTTTTGGTTTGCCGGGGGCTAATAATTTTACTGCTTTCTTCCGCCAACGAATATCAATGCCTAAACTGAGAAAATGATTGAGGAAATCGTAATTGCCGCTGATTGAATCAAACATGCGCGCCACCTGCTCTTTCTTCCCACTGCTGTCTTCTTTATACGGAACTACTGTCAAAATACGCTTGGTTAATAGGATAGTCTTGTTCTTCGAAGAAACAAATTTAAGGAAGGATAGTTATTCTTGTGAAATTAGTTTTGCAGCACTTTAAACTCCACTCTTCTATTAACCTCGCGGCCTCCTTGTTCGTCATCATTTGATACGATCGGACGGGTTTCTCCGTAGCCTACTGCAGCTATCCTTTTGGCTTCGATACCCTGTGAGATCAGGTACGTTTTCACGGAATTCGCCCGCTGCTGCGAAAGCTGAACGTTAATATCATGGCCCCCTATATTATCTGTGTGACCACCAATTTCCAGCCGTACTTTCGTATTTTGTTCCATCATGTTCACCAATTTATCTAACTCATCAGCTGACTCGGGTTTCAACGTGGCTTTTCCGGTATCAAAAAAAACATGGCGCAACACCGATATTTCTCCTGTCTTAATTTTTCTCAACAGAATAGTCTTCTCTTCCTTAGCCTCGCCCCCTGTTGCTCCACCTAAAAGTAGTCCAAGGTTTTCAAAGATATAGCCATCCAATTCGATGTAAACAATATATTTTTTTGGTGTAGGAGACATAATCACAAACTCATGCACACCCTCTGCTACATTGAGGGATGCAATGGTTGAATTGTCAGCTCCCTTCATCCGTGCTTTCGCTTTCACTGGCTGATTGGTCTCTGCATCCAATACCGTAAGAATAAACTTGTGAATATGAGTCTCTTTCTTCACCGGTTCTCGAACAACGACCGGTTCATGGGCAACTGCTGTATCTTTCTTGGGCTCTTCGGTAACAAGGTAAATGTCGGAGTATCCCAAGCCGCCTGCCCGCTCCGAGGCAAAATAAAAACGGTTCGGGGTTGAGGTGCCGGTGATGAACAAATCATCATCAGGTGTATTTACCGGGTAGCCCATATTTTCGGGCTCCGTCCATGTATTCTTTTCAGCATCCACCAAGGTAGATTTAAACAAATCACGACCACCCATTCCCTTTCTTCCCATCGAACTAAAATAAAGGGTCTTGCCATCATAATCGATGTAGGGAGAATCTTCTTCATACTCTGTGTTAATACCTGGCCCGAGGTTTTTTATGATACTCCATGCGCCTCTTCCATTTTTCTTTGCGGAATAAATATCAGAAATACCTAGTCCACCCGGCCGCTCACTGGCAAAATAAATCGTGGATTCATCTTTGGTCATAGATACTGATGATTCGCGATAGGGTGAGTTGATGATGCCGGGTAGTGCCTTGGGCATGGTCCAGCTTCCATCTGACTTTAGCTCGCTAAAGAAAATGTCTCCTTCGCCTACTCCATCGTTGTAAACGAAAAGCATTTTTCCGCTTGGCGATAAAGTCAGATTGGAGTTATTGTATTTAGTGTTTAATGAAGTACCTATATTACTTGCCTTTTCCCATGTGCTACCTGCTTTTTTACTTATAAAAATATCTTCATACGGTTTGTTGTCGTCCCACACGTTCTCGTTGATGTTACCATCACGTCTTCGGGTGGTGAAAATAATTTGTGTTTCATCTGAGTTCACTACCGGACCGTAGTCATCATACTCAGAATTGATTTCACTTCCCAGGTTGACAATAGAATAGGGTTTCGGTTGAGCCACGAACTCCTTGCCATTATTGCATTCTTCTATTCTCCGATCTACTTCCTTCATGGGAATCTTATCCTTGCCGGAATAATTGGTGCTTGTTTTCGCCAACTTTGCTTTATACCGGCCATAAAAATCAAGTGCCTTATCAAACTTCAACCCAAACTGATAGCTACTGCCAATCCAATACTCCAGATCGAAGCGATAGGCGGGATGCTGACGATATACCCGGTTGAAATACTTTTCGGCTAACTCTTTGTCAATGGTAGTGATATACATATAGCCAGCTTCAAAGTTGGCCAACAGGTTAGTGGTGTCATAGTTAGCAGCGATCACCATCAATTCGCGGGCATCATCAACGGCCCGGGTTGCGGTAACCATTTCCTTAGCCAAATCATAATATTGTTTAGATTGAGTTTTATCCTGCTCCTGTGCCTCTACCCATAGCGTGGATGATATGAAGAACGGAAGAAAAAAAATAAGGCCGCGTAATTGGTGCATATACACAAATGTTTTTATTAGCCGCTAAAATGCCCTTTTAAGTCAGACAAGTTACCGAAATATAACTACTTCAAAATGAGTTCACAATGATAAATGTGCGGTTGGTAGAGTTCAATCCGTAATTTTACGTTCATTCACTCCGTTTAAATACCGAGATCACTATGGAAATATCAGCAGCAGAGTTTATCATCAGCAACACACAAGTAAGTAGGTGCCCATCACCTGATAAACCTGAATTTGCTTTCATCGGTAGATCGAACGTAGGCAAGTCATCATTGATTAATATGCTTACGCAGCGTAAAAGTCTTGCAAAAACTTCGTCAACGCCAGGCAAAACACAAACGATTAATCACTTTCTGATCAACAAAAACTGGTACCTCGTTGACTTGCCAGGATATGGGTATGCCACGGTAAGTAAGTCTACCAAAGAAGGCTGGTCAGAAATGATTGAGTCTTACTTTAAAAATCGCGAAAACGTGTACTGTACATTCATCCTGATCGACTCGCGATTAGATCCTCAGAAGAAAGATATTGACTTCATCAACTGGTTAGGTGGCTTGGGGGTTCCTATTGCGCTGGTGCTCACGAAGATTGATAAGATCAAACAATCTGAATTAGCCCGATCAAAAAAGAATTTTGAAACTCGTTTGCTAAAGGATTGGGAGGAGCTCCCTCCGATCTTCATTACGTCTGCCGAAAAGAAAACCGGACGTGATCACTTATTGGATTTCATTGAAGAAGCATTAAAAAAATAGGCTTCGAATATCTTGATTCACTACGTTGTTAAGTTGACAAAGTAGACTTAGTTTTGCGCGCTAATTAACTCGTTATGGAATTAACTGAAATCGCTTCCATTAGTGGAAAGGGTGGCTTGTTTAAAGTGGTAAAGCCTGGAAACTCAGGAGTACTGCTTGAATCGCTTGATGCTGCCAAAACCAAGCTGGTAGCAAGTGCCGCTCAACGAATGTCATTGCTGAGTGAAATCTCCATCTATACCACTACCAAAGAAGGCACCATTGCATTGCAAGAGGTATTAAAAAAAATCAACAAGGATTTTGGTAGTGACCTTGGAGTGGATGCAAATTCAGAAGCGAATGAGTTAAAATCATTTCTTAAATCGGTTTTGCCCGACTACGATCAGGATCGTGTGTATGTTTCTGACATCAAGAAATTGGTGAAGTGGTATGGAATATTACAGGAGTACGCCCCGGAAGTGTTTACTGAAAAATCCGAAGAGGCTTCTAACTAAAGCTCTCCGCTTTTTCAACCATATTCTTTGATCCCACATAAAATGGGGTTCGCTCATGCAGGTCTTTAGGTATAATATTTAAGATCCTGTTTTTACCATCTGTTGCTTTACCTCCTGCCTGCTCTGCAATGAATGCAAGGGCATTGCACTCATACATCAAACGAAGTTTCCCAATTGGATTTTTGTCGGTAGCGGGATATAGATAAATACCTCCTTTGAGAAGATTGCGATGAAAGTCAGCCACCAATGAACCGATATATCGAGCGGTATAACTTTTATCCTTACAAAATTCCAGATACAATTTTATGGAGGATGGAAAAGAATTGGCCAAGCCTTCATTGATGGAATAAATTGTTCCATCCTCCGGTATTTTCATGTTCAAATGTGAAAGCACATATTCTCCCAACGTACTTTCATAGGTAAAGCCATTTACACCATGACCGGTAGTGTAGACCAGCATGGTGGAGGAGCCATATAAAATATATCCGGCCGCAACTTGTTCTGCACCAGATTGTAGAATATCCATTTCCTGAATGGGCTGGCCAACTTCGCTCTTCCTGCGATAGATTGAAAAAATAGTTCCTATTGAAACATTGACATCAATATTGGACGAGCCATCCAACGGATCAATCGCAATTACATAATTGCCATTGTTGTTAAGATCCACATAGGATTCCGATTCTTCCGAAATCAAGGCGCAGGCCTCGCCCCCTTTTGTAAGTGCCCGTGTAAAACGAATATTGGCCAACACGTCCAGCTTCTGTTGCTGCTCGCCACCGCTGTTTTGTGAACCCATGGCTCCCATTATATCAATCAGGCCTGCTTTATTCACTTCACGGTTTACCACTTTAGAGGCCAACGCAATATCGCGGAGCAATTGAGATAACTCACCCGTTGCGTATTGAAACTGGTCCTGGTTGTTCTTAATAAACCGATCGAGTGCCGTGCCAATCGGCAGGGCAATTCGGGAAGCTTCCATGAAATTGTTCATATGAAAACGGTGTTTGAAAGAGGATTGCTAAATTCGCCCTGGCTTTGCGCCAATGCAGTGCAAATATACATTGCAACCGTTTGAAATCAATAAAAATGAACTTATGAAGGTTTTTAAGTTTGGGGGAGCCTCGTTAAAAAATGCAGCAGGAATAAAAAATGTGGCCTCCATTTTAAGAACCTATGCGAAGGATGAACTCCTGGTAGTGGTGTCCGCCATGGGCAAGACTACCGATGCCCTGGAACGAATTGTTGCATTGGCACAGAAAGGCAAAGGCTTTGCCAATGAACTTGAGGACATCAAATCTTATCATCACCAGTCTTTATTTGATCTTGATCTGAAAGATTCATCCTGCCAAATACAGATTGATACAGTAATCGAAACGATAGCACACGATGCAATCCTGGTGGGTGAATATGATCAGATCTATGACCAGGTAGTTTCACAAGGCGAAGTGCTCTCTTCGATCCTTTTAAGTAATTATCTGCAAGCATCAGGACTTTCCATGGAATGGATTGATGCGAGAAAGTTTATCGCTACAGACGAGTCCTGGCGCGAAGGGAGGGTGAATTGGGAAAAAACAAAACAGGCCGTTCAGTCATTGAAGAAAATCTTCTCCAAAAAAATAGTTATTACACAAGGCTTCATTGGTTCCACCTCCATTGGGTTAACCACAACGCTCGGTCGCGAAGGATCGGATTACAGCGCAGCAATTTTTGCATCTTGTTTAGGAGCAAAATCGGTCACCATCTGGAAAGACGTGCCCGGGGTGATGAGTGCTGACCCGAAACGATTACCCCATGCTGTCGTTTTTGAAGAACTCCCCTACGAAGAAGCCGCTGAGATGACTTACTATGGAGCATCGGTCATTCATCCCAAAACGATTAAGCCATTGGCCAATGCAAAGATTCCTTTGTTGGTAAAAAACTTTGTCGATCCTTCTCTGCCTGGCACGCGAATTCATGAATGCAAAATCGATCGATTGCCCCCGCTTATTGTATTCAAAGACAATCAATGCCTGATCTCGTGCAAGGTAACCGATTACACGTTTGTGAACGAACAACAGATTGGACTTATATTTCAGGCGTTGATGAATCACGATGTGCATATTAATGTCATGCAGAACTCCGCCATCTCCTTCTCATTTTGTGTTGACTTTCGTGATCAAAAAATCATGAAACTGATTCAATCGTTAAGCAAACACTTTGAAGTGTATTACAACACCGGATTGACCTTGATCACGATCAAGAACTATGATGCGGCCTCCTTCAGTGAATATAGAAAACGGGCTGGCGTTATCCTTGAACAATCTTCCCGGTCAACGCTACAGGTATTGTTGAAAAATTAATTTCTGCTTCGCGTGACAGTTATTATAAGGTTATCAATGGATCGATTGAGAATATCAAAAACTTCCTGAAAATCTTCTTCTCCACCATAATAAGGATCCGGCACTTCACCGGGCTCATTGGGATCAAATTCTCTCATCAACTTTATCTTATGCTGATTGGGTGTAGCGGAAGATAAACGAAGAATGTTATCATAATTGTTTTGGTCCATGGCGAGGATAAGATCAAAGTTGACCAAATCTTGTTCAGTAAGCTGGCGCGCAGCATGTGAAATAGGTACTCCATTTTTCTGAGAGTTTTTAATCGTACGGTGGTCAGGGGACAGACCAATATGATAATTGGACGTGCCACAGGCATCACTCACCAGGATATCATGAAGCCCTTTTTCCTTGATTTTATGGTTGAAAATGGCTTTTGCCAGCGGAGAACGGCAAATATTGCCCAGACACACAAATAAGATTTTTTTCATAAGCGTGCTAAATTAATATGACTCGAAGGTTACTTCAAATTCAGTGACTGGATATAGAACTGCATAGCACATATTTTATCCGCCTTTTGGTTAGAAAAGGCCTCCTCAAACGAGAGGGGGCCTTTCTCTTTTTAGGCAATCCAGTTCATTGTTGACGAGCACATTTCTTTAGCTTTGTCTGTATAATATTCAAACCATGGAATTCATAAAAGTTACTGAACAAAGAGAACCCTTTGTGGCATTAATTGAACTCAATCGCCCCAAAGAGTTGAATGCATTGAATAAGCAACTTATGGAGGAAGTGCGTGATGCCTTGCAAATCCTGGATAAGAATGATCAGGTTCGTGTAATTATTATTACAGGCAATGAACAGGCCTTTGCTGCTGGTGCTGATATCAAACAAATGGCAGATAAATCGGCTATTGATATGTTATTGATTGATCAGTTCAGCACATGGGATCAGATTCGCAGAACAAAAAAGCCAATCATTGCAGCAGTGTCTGGCTTTGCATTAGGCGGTGGCTGTGAATTCGCAATGACCTGCGACATGATCATCGCATCAGAAACGGCAAAGTTTGGGCAGCCAGAAATTAAAATA
Source organism: Cyclobacteriaceae bacterium (assembly GCA_043774805.1). Lineage (GTDB taxonomy): Bacteria > Bacteroidota > Bacteroidia > Cytophagales > Cyclobacteriaceae > ELB16-189. The sequence continues at coordinate 39,438 of JAYVTB010000089.1, forward strand.
GGCACAATACCTGGTGCGGGCGGCACGCAACGCCTCACACGTGCCATTGGAAAAGCAAAATCCATGGAATTGATTCTGACAGGAAGATTTTTATCTGCCGAAGAAGCACTGCTCCATGGATTGGTAAATAAAGTTGTGCCGAAAGAAATGTATCTGCACGAAGCGTTGTCGCTCGCAAAAGAAATTGCGCAATTATCACCTGTTGCTGTTCAACTTGCCAAAGAAGCCGTAAATCGTTCTTTTGAAACGCACCTTGACGAAGGCCTGGCATTCGAACGCAAAAACTTCTACCTCACCTTTGCCTCTGAGGATCAAAAAGAAGGAATGAAAGCATTTGTTGAAAAACGAAAAGCAGATTTCAAGGGCAGATAAAAAAATAAACCCGGCCATAAGTCGGGTTTATTTTATTTTTTAATGACTCTGAATTATCTCACATTGATTCCAAAGCCTACCGTAAGTGCATTGTATTTCGATAATGTATAATCTCCATGAAAGGTAAAGACGGCTAGCTTCAGTCTCAATCCTCCTGTAGCACGGACTCCTGAAGTAGAGAAGTCGAGGTTAACAGGATCTGTAGATTCTGGCGATCCATCATCATCCAGATCATAAGTACCCTTCATGGAAATACTGGACTTTGCAATATTGTAACCTAAACCGCCATAAAAAGTAACAACTGAAATTTTCTTTGAAACCAATGCTTGTATCGTTGTCGAATTAAATACCATAACTCCTTTTTGATTTTGACCTGCAACAGTTCCGGAAAGCCCTTGTTCAAATTCCATTTTAGTATACCCAACGAACAAAGAAATATCCACTGGCAATGCTTTCACAACGGGAAGATATTGACCTACATCATGCATCACCCCAATTCCCAGTAAATTGAACTTGAAGTCCTGCATTTTCACGGTAGGCGAAAACCTCACCTTTAAGTCAAAGCCTTTTGGGAGTCCTATCCCCAATTGATACATAGGCACCGGTAAAGCATTCGCAAGCTTTATAGCATTTCCAAGATCAAGCCCAGGAGGTCCTGTAAAAGTAGGACTTGTACCAACCTGGTAGGTTGGCGCTTTATCAGGCCCAAAAATAGTCGGCACATTTGCCGAACCCGTGGAACTTACGGCCTTACCGTCATAGGAAACCAGCTTAACTTTTTCCAGTTTATTATTATCCACCAAATAAAATACTTCTGAACTAGGAATATACATAAGAGAGGCGGTTATCATTAAATCCACGCCTAAAGTTTTGTGAGGTTTAGCAGTATTGTACCACCCTTGATTCAACCCGCTACCCAGTATTTTCATGCCTGGACCTACATAGCCTCCCAGTAACAGACGAGCATCTTTTACACTCCCTTTGAGCAAATCACCGAGATCATTGTTCTGGGCAAATGCTCCTGAAAAAGATAGGATGGCAAACAAATAGATCAAAGCAATTTTTCTCATAATCCATATTTTGATAGATAACGCAATTTAAGTGAATTTATTGATGTATTCCGATGCCGGTTTGATTTTGAGAACCCTGATTATCCGTCTGATTAAACTATTTTAGCGAAAAATTTGACCTTGATTATCTATTCCCTCTTCATCAGGATTGCTCAATTGCTCTATCATCTAGTAGCAATCTTCAACGCAAAGGCCCGCCTGTTTGTAGATGGACGAATTGGCATTTATGAAAACTTAAAAAGTGCGATCGGTGAAAACAAAAGTCCACTGGTATGGATTCATTGTGCTTCGCTGGGAGAATTTGAGCAAGGCCGACCTATCATCGAGTCGTTAAAAAAACAACACCCATCGATTAAAATTCTGCTCACATTCTTTTCGCCTTCTGGTTATGAGGTGCGAAAAAACTATGCACAGGCTGATTACATTTTCTATCTGCCGTGGGATACGGCCAGCAACGCAAAACGATTCATTGAAATCACCCGTCCCTTGCTGGCCATATTCATCAAGTATGAATTCTGGTATCACCATACCCTTGAATTAAAAAAGAAAAACATTCCGATGATATCCGCGTCAAGCATCTTCCGTGCTGATCAGATCTACTTCAAATGGTATGGCTCATTCTTCAGAAGCATTTTAAAAAAATTCTCTCACTTTTTTGTTCAAACTCCACAAAGCATTGAACTTCTCAAAAAAATTGGAATCACGCAAGTTACGCTGGCAGGAGACACCCGCTTTGATCGCGTCTTTGAAATCACTCAGCAAGCCACCGATCTGGAAATTGCCAGGAACTTCAAAGGCAGTGAAATTACAATCGTGGTGGGCAGTCTGTGGCCTGAGGACATTGAGGTATTGACGCCTTTCATTAACGAACACAGGCACTCTCTAAAATTCATTCTGGCACCTCATGAAATCAGTGAACGATTTTTAGCACAGATAGAACAATTGCTGAATGTAAAAACAATACGTTATTCTAATGCGCATACTATCGAAAACCTTGAACCGTATTCCGTGTTGATCATCGATAATATTGGTATGCTTTCAAAACTGTATCGTTATGGTGAATTTGCCTATGTAGGGGGTGCTTTTGGCAAAGGCTTGCATAATATTCTTGAGGCCGCTTGCTATGGTGTTCCTATTTTCTTCGGAGATAAAAATTATCAGAAATTTCAGGAGGCGAAAGACCTGATCATGCGAGGAGGCGCGTTTGCTATCACCAGTTATACCGATCTGAAAAAGAATTTTGAGTTACTCAATAACAAGCCAGAAAGTTTTTTGCTGGCATGCGAAGTCACCCGATCATACGTGCAGGAGAACCTGGGAGCAACGACCAAAATTATTTCCTATTGTAATAAAATTCTATCAGTATGAAAGGCCGGATCACCAAATCAACCGGTTCGTGGTATGACGTACTGGCCGAAGATCATAAAAGATACGCCTGCCGTGTACGAGGCAAATTTCGGTTGGACGAAATAAAAGAATCGAACCCAGTTGCTGTAGGTGATTACGTGATAATTGAATTAGAAAAAGGCATTGGTTCCATCATAGAACTTCTGCCACGACAAAATCATATTCTGCGACAGTCCGTAAAAAAAACCGGACATGCCAGTGTGCTTGCCGCGAACGTAGACCAGGTCATGTTAATTGCCACATTTAAACAACCACGTACTTCGTGGGGATTTATCGATCGGTTTTTAGTGGCTGCTGAATCGTTTCGCATTCCTCAAATTCTGGTGTTTAACAAAAAAGATATTCTCAAACAAGATCAACTTGAAGAGTTATTGCCCATGCTCAATAGGTACGAATCCATTGGTGTGGCTACACACCTAATCTCTGCGGGCTTTGATGTCGATCTTTCCTACGTACGCAATTTGCTGGAAGGAAAAACTACACTCGTGGCCGGTCATTCGGGTGTTGGCAAGTCCACATTGCTTAACCGACTCGCACCGGAAATTACTCAAGCCGTTGGCGCCATTTCCGACTTTTCAGATAAAGGAACTCATACCACCACGTTTGCTGAAATGTTTGAGCTGAACGAGAATACGTTCATCATTGACACCCCAGGCATTAAAGAGTGGGGATTGGTAGATATGGAGCCGCAGGAGATCTCGGATTATTTTCCGGAGATGAGAGAGCTTCGTCTAAACTGTAAATATGGATCGCGCTGTTTGCACATCAACGAACCGAAATGCGCTATCAAGGAAGCCGTTGAAAATAATCAGATTGCAATTTCTCGTTATGAAAGTTATTTGAGCATGGCATTGGGAGAAGATAATCGAAAGTAGTGGAATCAAACAGAACGAAGTAACTTCCAAAAGGCATAAGCCAAGGTGAAATCCAATGATCTGAGCGAAATGCCCGCCTCGTAAATCAGCCTTTTCCTCAGTGCCTGATGCTCGTCCTCCGTACGATTCAATGATTTAATTTTCTTACATACCTCCAGCGTGGACCATCGCTGAGGATTGGAACGATTAAATTGTTTCTTTGACATGGATCCTGCAACTTCCCTCTTCTTCACAAGAACTTCAGGCGAATAAATGAACTTGAAATTTCGTGATGCTCTGATCCAGAAATCGAAATCTTCAAAGGCTAGCGATTCATCATATCCCTCTAATACATCCAACACCATCTTTCGAATCATCATTGTAGGGGAGCAAATAAAGTAGCGTTGTATCACTTCTCTATATAGATCACCCTGCGGAATAGTTTCGTGCGGATATTTTTCTGAATGAAGTCTTATTGGATTTCCTCGCTCATCAATAAACTGCGCATCAGAAAAAGTTACGGCATACTCCTCACCTGACTGCTTAAACAATTGTACTCCTTGCTCAACCCGATTGGCCATAAGCACATCATCGGCTGATAAATCAATGATGAATTCACCTCTTGCCAGGCGAAATGCTTTATTGAAGGTCTTGCAATAGCCGATGTTTTTACCGTTCAGGATCAGGGTAGCTTCGGGATGATTTATCATCCATTTTTTGATCACCTTGCCGCTGCCATCAGTGCTACCGTCATCGATCACAATTAATTCTACCTTTGAATACGTCTGCTTGACGACCGAATCCATCGCTTCAATAACAAAACGCGACTGATTGTAGCAAACACAAATAACAGTAACCAGCGGTTGTGTCATACCAGCAATTTCTCAAAAATAAGTTTGTGGGTGTTCTCCCCACCGATGCTCTTTTTAAAGTGAAGCAATGAACGATTTATTTTCCCGTTCAACATGGAGGTGCCCAGATCAATCATCTTTACTTCATGTCGTTGTGCTTCCTTGTAAATGGAGGAAATCAAGAACACTACCGGACTAACTTTATCAAACTTCTTTGAATGGGCGTAATAAAATGTATAAATAATTTCTTGATTAATCCTGATCGCAATGGCTGCCGCAGCCGTCCCGGTCGCATCATATACACGATAGAGAAAAAAATTGCCTGGAAACACGGTGGTTGTTTTTTTTAAATCAGGATAACTCATCGAAAGATGTTGATTTCGTTCTCTCCGGCATTCTTCGATGAAGGAATAAATTTGTTTTAGCTTGCTTATGTCCAACTTCTCGAACGAAAACATCTTCTCCGCCTTTCTTAATTTTTGGAGCTCCGAAATCGCAATCCTCTTCTCAAATAATTTACGATCAACCGGAATAACACTCGATACCTCCTGTTCGATTGAACAATGTAATCGCTTTAGTGCCGCTTCCGCAAGACTAACATTTTTATCATAAACTTCCGGGTAACTTTTTAATAGCATCTTTTTTACACCACGTCCTTTTAAATCGGTCTCTATCAAAGAAAAAAAACCAATCAATTCATCAACAGCTATTTTTTGATATACCTCTATAAACCCAAATGGCGCACACAACGGGCTTACCGCTTTATCTTTGTCGATATATAAAGCAATTCGCGCTTTAACGGCCCGCGTACCTTGCTCCAGCGTTTCGTATATGCGCCAGTTTTTCGCATGCTGCAACCTCAAATGACTTGCCCTGTTAAATAAAAATCGGGTATGCGTTATTGAAGATTCCCTGTGAAGATCATAACTATGAAACAGGAAGTTATCCGGTTTGCTCATCACGCCTTCGTTTTCACTTTTGCCCAATCCTTAAACTGCCAAAAGATGGTGCCTGTGGTAAGATGATTTCCGTTGATATCATGAATTTTCACTTCGCAAGGAACCACCACAGTCTCCTGAGTTTGAAGTGGCTTCGTCACTTTTTCTTCCAACCACTCTTTGGAAATGGTGAACTCTGCAGTGGCATCCATTTTACCCTGGTAGTGATAATTCATTTCCATGCGCTGCATGATGATGCGGTACTTTTTCATATCCAGACAGCTCAGTAGTAAAAAGCCCGTAGTAAATTCTGAAATAGTGGCAAGGCCACAAGCATGCAATCCGCGTATATGATTAAAGTTGCTCTTGCGGTAAGGCATAAGGGTTTTAAGTCGGTAGTCTGCGATCTCCAAAATTTTAAAACCGTGCGGCTTATTAAAGGGAATCATGCGATTGAGAGACCAATTCAGAACCCTCAAATAAAATGATGAATGTTTTGCTTTTTGGAGTATTTTGGCAGCTTCAATCATAGGGAAAGTTTACTATTCCGATTTACGATTTTTAAATCAAATAAGAATGAAAAAAATAGCTGTTCTGGGAGCGGGTTTAGTGGGTAAGGCCATGGCCATTGATCTTTCAAAAAATTTTGACGTCACTTCTGTAGATATAAATGAGTCCGCACTTTCTGATTTAAGTAGCTCAGGAATAAAAACTCAAAAAGCAGACTTAGCAAATACCACCGTATTATCCGCGCTGATTCAGTCATTTGATTTGGTCGTAGGCGCTGTTCCGGGTTTTATGGGCTTCGAAACCTGCAAAACAATTATTGAAGCGGGTAAAGATATGGTGGACATTTCCTTTTTCCCGGAAGATCCATTTCTGCTGGATGAGTTGGCGAAAAAAAATAATGTGACCATCATTACGGATTGTGGAGTGGCTCCGGGCATGGGTAATATCATTTTGGGCTATCACAATCAGAAAATGAAACTTAATTCGTATGAATGTCTCGTAGGTGGTTTGCCCGTGGTGCGAGAATGGCCGTATGAATACAAAGCCGTCTTCTCCCCGATCGATGTAATTGAAGAATATATACGTCCCGCCCGATATGTTCAAAATGGGGCTGTCGTGGTTAGAGAAGCACTATCGGATGCAGAACTTATTCAATTTGAAGAAGTGGGGACATTAGAATCATGGAATTCAGATGGACTTCGATCACTGATAAAAACGATGTCGCATATACCTCATATGATTGAAAAAACATTACGCTATCCAGGGTGCATTGAATACCTGAGAGTAATGCGTGAGACTGGATTCTTCTCCTATGAAGAAGTAGAAGTAAAGGGTATAAAAATCAGACCCATTGATCTTACCGCAAAGCTTTTATTTCCAAAATGGAAATTAAAACCGGGTGAAGAAGAATTTACTATTATGCGAATTCGAATGAGCGGAGAAGAAAATGGTCAACAGAGAAACATACAATACAATCTCTATGACCGGACTGAAAAATCATCGGGAACCCTATCTATGGCACGCACGACTGGCTATACCTGTACGGCTGTAGTTCATTTGGTAGCGGATGGAAAATATGATCGCAAAGGAATAAGTCCTCCCGAATTTTTAGGAGAAGATGAAAATAATTTCAGGTTTATTCTGAATTACCTGAAAGAAAGAGGAGTTCACTATCGGGTTTGTTAGTTCAGAAAAGAGGAGTATCGGAAGCAAATCGAATAATTAGTACATTACCGCCCCATAATTTTTTCAAATGACAGAAGTAAAAAAACCTGGTCTGTTTCAAGCGTTCATTCCTATAATAACTCTCGTCATATTTCTTGCGATTAATGTCTTTGTTTTTGGAGCGGGTGCCACCGATGGCCCTAATCAGATCGCTTTGTTATTATCTGCCAGCATTGCAGGAATTATCTCCTGGCGACTAGGCCATAGCTGGGAACAAATTGAACACAGCATCGTCAAAAGCATTAGCTCTGCCATGGGTGCTATGTTGATCTTGCTGGTGATCGGATCGCTTTCAGGAACCTGGCTGTTGAGTGGCATTGTCCCCGCAATGATTTATTATGGATTGAAAATCATGAACCCTACAATTTTTCTATTTGCCGCTTGCGTAGTGTGCTGTATCGTTTCACTCGCGACCGGTAGTTCATGGTCTACAGTTGCCACGGTAGGAATTGCCTTGCTGGGGATTGGAAAAACATTGGGCATCCATGAAGGAGTAATTGCAGGTTCAATAATATCAGGAGCGTATTTTGGAGATAAGATGTCGCCACTTTCTGATACTACCAACCTGGCTCCCGCCATGGCAGGAACTGATCTCTTCACCCATATTCGGTATATGATGCTTACCACTGTTCCGACACTAATCATTACGTTACTGATTTTCTTTGTTTGGGGTTTTACCAATGATACCACCGGTGTCACAGACACTGGTCAGGTGCTCACCGCAATTGATTCGGCTTTTAACTTAAACCCCATCTTATTCGCTGTGCCAGCGCTGGTACTATTCATGATTGTTAGAAAAGTTCCTGCTATTCCCGCCTTGCTGGTAGGCTCAATTCTGGGAGGGCTTTTCGCGATTATATTTCAGCCTCAAATAATTGATCAGATTTCGGGAATTCACGGTGACCCATTAAAATCGTCTTTTGTTGCGGTGATGAAAGCGTTGTCCGTATCCATCAACATTCAAACCGACAATGCCATGATTTCTGAGCTGCTCTCCTCAGGAGGAATGGCTGGAATGCTGAACACCATTTGGCTAATATTGGGTGCCATGATTTTTGGAGGCGTGATGGAATCCTGTGGATTATTAATGCGTATTGTGGAAGAGATTATAAAATTTGCACACTCGACAGGTTCGTTGGTAGCCTCAACAGTAGTGACCAGTATATTTTTTAACCTGACAGCAGGAGATCAATATATGGCCATCGCCATACCGGGAAGAATGTTTGCCGATACGTATCGTAAGAAAGGTTACAAACCAGAACTACTAAGCCGCACGCTGGAGGATGCCGGTACAGTAACCTCTGTATTAGTTCCATGGAATACGTGCGGTGCCACCCAAGCAAAAGTACTGGGCATTTCTACCTGGGCATATGCTCCTTATTGTTTCTTTTGCATCATCAGTCCACTCATGACGATGCTGCAAGCTTACATGAATTACAAAATCCGAAGGCTGGATGACTCAACTCCCGCACAATCTTAAACCCACCATTTCGAATGAAGAAATGAATGCGCTTCCGTTAGGAGCGTTTGAGGGGAAAACTATTATCGTTTCCGAAGAGAAAAAAATAAGTCACGCCTTTGATGAAATCAAAGAGCACGATGTAGTCGGATTCGATACAGAAACAAAACCCGTATTCGTAAGCGGGCATCAAAATAAAGTGGCTTTAATGCAAGTGGCCTTGCCTAACAAGGTATTCCTCATTCGTCTTAAACAAACGGGGATTACTCCGCACCTTGTTGAATTCCTGGAAAGCGATCATATCCTAAAGGCAGGTGTTGCTCTTCGTGATGATATCAAAGCCTTGCAACGCTTAAAACATTATAAGCCAGGCGGATTTATCGAATTGGCCAACCTGAGCAAGCAAGCAGGTCTGCAGGTGGAAAGTGTGAAAAAATTAACTGCCTTGCTGCTGGGCTTTCGCATTTCTAAAAGTGCACAAACTTCCAATTGGGAGGCCGAAACACTTCATGAAAAACAAATCAGCTATGCGGCAACTGATGCATGGGTGTGCCTTCAGATATATAAAAAACTGAGTGGCAAATAGTGTAACCTAATTCTTACCCGCACTAAATCCAGCCAATGCGCGCATGGCCAATAATAAACTCACCAAAGTAAGTACTGCTCCCATAAACATTGGGGCGCCCGGTAAATAAACGGGAGCAGTATCTGCCGTGAAATAACTAAACAACTGAGTCATCAACAGTGGTCCGAATATCGAAGTCACACTCATCAGACTGGTAAGTGCACCTTGCAACTCGCCTTGTTCGTTGGAGGGCACTTGAGTTGAAATGATCCCTTGCAGAGCCGGACCGGCAATACCACCAAAGCAGTAAAGCACCAGAAATGCAAACATCATCCATCCTTGAGTCGCCAATGCAAATAGAACAAACCCCGTGGTATAAAAACTTAATCCAATGTAAAGCGAGCGTTTCTGCCCCCAGGCCGGAATTACTATTCTGATTAGTCCGCCCTGCACAATGGAAATTAATACTCCTATGGCGGCCAGTGAGGCACCAATCATGGCACTACTCCAATGGAATTTTTCTATCGTGTAAAATGACCAGTTTCCCTGCACCGCATGAGCTGCGATATAGATCAGTATCAATGAGGCTATCAATCCGAAGATCAATGGATATTTTTTCAGATTAAGAAGTGAGCCCACCGGGTTAGCCCTTCGCCAATCAAATGCTCTTCGATTTTCAGGCTTCAGCGATTCGGGCAGGATAAAAAATCCGTAAAGCCAATTCAAAAGACTCAGACAAGCTGCCGCTATAAATGGAACACGTGAACCATAGGAGCCGAGAAAACCTCCCAGGGCGGGGCCAATGATAAATCCCAAGCCAAAAGCAGCACCAATGAGTCCAAAATTCTGGCCTCGCTTTTCCGGTGTACTGATGTCTGCGATGTATGCCCCTGCGGTTGTAAAGCTTGCACCTAATACGCCCGCAATAGTGCGGCCTACAAATAGCCAGGCCAGTGAAGGTGCAAGAGCAAGTAAAATATAATCAAGGCCGAAGCCGAAAAGAGAAGCTAACAAGACCGGCCTGCGGCCGTATCGGTCACTTAACCCACCCAATATTGGTGCAAAGAGAAATTGAGCTACGGAGAAGGTTACAATTAACCAGCCTCCACTGCGTGAAGCATCGCTGGTGGTGGCGTGTGTCAACTCGATGATCAATGAGGGCATCACCGGTATGATCAAGCCAAAACCTATGGTATCAATTAATAGTGTAACGAATATAAATCCCAATGCTGCCTGCCTTCCTTTTGACATAAATGATTAGTTATCTGAAAAATAAATATTATTCACTGACTGAAAAAGAAATCTTGTGACCAGTCACTTTCAGTAGTTCTGCTCTTGCTTTAAGTTGATCAACATATTTCTGTTTCACCGTTGCCTCAAGTACGCATTCGTCTAAAAATTCCTGTTGCCCAACATGCAAATCAAATTCTTTCACCAACCGCATTACTTCTGCCGTTGATTCATAGGAGTAGCTGAACCGTACAGATTGGGTAACTTCGCACTCCAAAATAGCGGCTTTATTCAATGCGTCTTCAGCCGCAGTCTTATAAGCCTGTATCAAACCTCCCACCCCAAGTTTAACACCACCGAAATAACGCACGACCACGATTAAAATATTGGTGAGATTTTTTGATTTTATCTGACCCAGAATCGGGTCGCCAGCGGAATGATTTGGTTCACCATCATCAAACACCCGATATCTTTTTTTTTCTTTGCCGAGCACCCAGGCATAACAGTGATGACGGGCATCAAAATATTTTTTCCTAAGCTCCTCAATTCGGTCTTTAATTTCCTCCTCCGTACCTACCGGATAGGCGAAAGTGAGGAATTTACTGCCCAATTCTTTATAAATCCCCTGAGAAGGGAGGGCAATAGTCTGAAAAGAAAGTACTTCCATTGAAACGTAAACCTACATTTTTGCGTCCTAAGGTGGCAATCGGTTATTGATTTAAAATATTTCCTTGAAAGTGAAGCAACCCTTTGGTCTTCGCGAAGTCACTAGTAAGGTTTTAAAGACGCTTAAAATTGAATCTTAAATTATAAACAAATGAAAAAAATACTGATTACTTATCTGGCCGTCTTCTTTGCCTTGACTCTCGCATTTGCGCAGACCAAAGAAAGCCGCAAAGTTGACACCTTCACGAGGATTGCCTTTCGGGTGCCGGGCAAATTATACCTGAAACAAGGCCCTGAACAAAAAATTGAAATAGAAGGAAACAAAGAAATACTAGAAAAAATTGAAACTACTGTGAGTGGTGGACGCCTAAGCATTGGGCGTGAAAATGAAAACTGGAAAATGTGGAATTGGGATAACGATGACAAGATTGTGGTTTACGTAACGGTTAAAGATCTGGAAGGGCTAAGCGTGAGTGGCTCCGGTGATTTAATCGGAGAAAGTAAATTCAAAACCAATGATCTTGATTTGAACGTGAGCGGTTCAGGATCTCTTGTATTAGAGGCTGATGCCAATGGAGCAATCGGAGCTGATGTTTCAGGTTCAGGTCGCATTGATTTCAAAGGCACTTGCAGAGACTTGGAAAGCAGAGTAAGTGGATCCGGTAAAGTGAATCTCGGATTGACTGCATCCAATAAAGTGGAAGTAGGTGTTTCGGGATCAGGTAAAATAATGGCTAATGGAACTGCTAAAGAAATAAGAGCAAATATCAGTGGATCAGGAGAAGTGTTGGCTGCGGACTTGCAAGTAGAGGCATGTAACATTCGTATTTCCGGATCAGGAGATGTTGAGGTTAATGTTAAAAGTGATTTGGACGCTACAATTTCAGGAAGTGGAAGCGTTTCATACAGGGGGAATCCAAGCCACGTGAATAGCCATGCCTCAGGTAGCGGCAAGGTGAGGAAAATGTAATGCCGTTTTTCAAAATAGAACCTGCCTTCACTTAAAAACAAAAAAAAGCCGCTCCGAAAAAATCGAAGCGGCTTTTACGTATTAGATACTTAACTGTGCTTTCGCGCGACCAATTGTTTCCCGCAGATTTCGCAGATCAACGCTGAAGATTTTCAATCCAACTCTGCGAAAATCCCCGTAATCTGCGGGAATGTATTTTAGGTTGAGTAACATCAGTTACTTACATGTTTTTCACAATCTCATTTCCAAATTCTGAACATTTCAACAACGTAGCACCTTCCATCTGGCGGTGGAAGTCATACGTTACACGCTTGTTGGCAATAGACTTCTCAAGACCTTTATTGATCAAGTCAGCCGCTTGCTGCCAGCCCATATACTCGAGCATCATTACACCAGAAAGAATCACTGATCCCGGATTTACTTTATCCTGATCAGCATACTTAGGTGCAGTGCCGTGTGTAGCTTCAAAAATGGCGTGACCTGTAATGTAGTTGATGTTTGCACCAGGTGCGATACCAATACCGCCTACTTGAGCAGCCAATGCATCACTCAAATAATCACCATTCAAATTCAAGGTTGCAATTACTTCAAACTCTTCAGGACGGGTTAATACTTGTTGCAAGGTAATATCAGCAATAGAATCTTTGATGATGATTTTACCTGCTGCAACAGCTGCCTTTTGTTCAGCATTGGCAGCATCTTCACCTTTTTCCTTTTTAGTCTTTTCCCAGGTGTTCCAGGTGTAAACTTTGTCACCAAAGTATTGCTCGGCAACACCATATCCCCAATCGCGGAAAGCACCTTCAGTATATTTCATAATGTTACCCTTGTGTACCAATGTAACCGACTTTCGGTTGAACTTAATGGCATAAGCGATGGCGCTATGAATCAAACGCACACTACCGCTATAACTTACTGCCTTAATACCAAGGCCCACCTGCACCTCGTTATTCATGTTGGTGGCGCCAACCATCTTCCAGAATTCTTCTGATTTCTCCTTTGTGTTGAAACGAATCTTTTTGAACTCTTTAGGAAACTCTTTCTCAATAAAGTCTAATACTTTTTGCGCCTCAGGGGTGCCTGCTGCAAACTCGATACCGGCATAGATATCTTCGGTGTTCTCGCGGAAGATAACCATGTCTACAGCACCAGGATTTTTAACTGGCGAGGGCACACCTTCGTACCATCTTACGGGGCGGAGGCAAACGAACAAATCCAAAATCTGACGAAGGGCAACATTCAATGAACGAATGCCACCTCCTATTGGAGTAGTCAGAGGTCCTTTAATCCCTACTAAATATTCTCTGAAGGCATCAAGCGTTTCATCGGGAAGCCAGTTGCCGGTTTTATTGAAGGATTTCTCCCCAGCCAATACTTCTTTCCAGTTTATTTTTTTCTTGCCGCCATAGGCCTTTGCTATTGCCGAATCAAATACGTGCTGAGAGGCACGCCAGATATCTCGTCCGGTGCCGTCTCCTTCAATAAAAGGGATGGTTGGGCTATCGGGCACATTTAATTTTCCGTTCGTAATGGTGATTTTCTGATCGCTCATTTTAAAGATTTTTAGTGACTTAAATTCCGAAATATGGCCGAAAATTAAGAAAATCGATTTTAATAAACTGAAAAAATATACTGTTGGTAGTTTTACAGCTTTTGAGCCTCCAGTTTGATTTTATCTTTCACCTTATTCCAGTTATAATCAAAGAAGCATCGTGGCTCCAGGTCATCATTAGCATCTTCAAAATAAAACAAACTTCGTATAGCCAGTTCAGGAGTTGCGGAAGGATATTTCTTTACAAAAGCATTAATCATTTCGGTCAATGAAAAATAATTGAGTAAGCAATACAAATCCACAAAATCTCTTTTGCGGCCTCTTGCGGTGACGGCCCCAATCTTCATTGCTGCTATTTCAAGTTTGGATGCCATCCGCACACCTTCAATCTCCTCAACAGGTTCTATCATCAAGGAAGGCTGAAAAACAAAATCTGTTTTAATATGATTGATATCCACCAGCAATGCGTGTGACATTCTGCTTCTGATGCTGATTTTAAAGTCATTCTGAATTTGAAGGAGCAGTGACTCTACATCAAATCTTAATACGGTAAATAAGTCGATATCGGTTGATGTCCGATGTCCTATTTGCAATGATAATGCTGTTCCTCCCACAAGCAAAAAATCTTTTGTGTATTGCCTGGATTGTAATTCATAAATTAAAGATAAGGTATGGGGCTCGACTGTATTTCTTTGTAGCATCTCATTTCCGATAACGGTATATCAAAATATCCACTTACAAAGTGGGCCGTTTTCTGGCTAAACCACCTGGCTTGTTTTGCGGCTGTTATTACTTCTTCCCTACCATAGAATTGAATGATCTCTTTAATATTTTCCCACGACCCTCTCTCCAATACTCTTTCAATAATAGCCTGCTTATTCAAGTTTGCATCGATCGACTTTAGGTTGGTATCCCAAAACAGATGGTCATCTGAGAGCAATTTCATTCTGAGTTTAATATTTTTCGGATTGATTGGGGAAATCCCGGGATTTTATATCACCAATGTACTTCTGTACGGCCTCTGTGATGATTCCATGCAAATCGGCATATCTGCGCAAAAACCTTGGTTTAAATTCTTTGTTGATTCCCAACATATCCTGCATGACTAACACCTGCCCGTCTACGTCAGGGCCGGCACCAATTCCAATGACTGGAATTTGCAGTTGGGAAGAGACCTTTTTGGCCAACTCGGCAGGAATCTTTTCTAAGACAAGGGCAAAACAACCAGACTCCTGAAGCAGCAAAGCGTCTTCCATGAGCTTATTAGCCTCCTCCTCTTCCTTGGCCCTAACGGAATAGGTTCCAAACTTATAAATGGATTGAGGCGTTAAACCGAGGTGGCCCATGACCGGCACGCCCGCACTCAGTATTCTTAAAACCGAGTCTTTAATTTCACTCCCACCCTCTAATTTTACGGAATGCGCACCCGATTCTTTCATAATTCGGATAGCCGACCGAAGGGCCTCACCTGAACTCCCCTGGTAATGACCGAAAGGGATATCGACTACTACCAATGCACGTTTCACTGCCTTCACCACCGAAGAAGCATGATAGATCATTTGATCGAGTGTTATCGGCAACGTGGTCTCATTACCCGCCATTACATTAGATGCAGAGTCGCCCACCAAAATTACGTCCATACCAGCGCCATCGATAATCTTGGCCATGCTGTAATCATAGGCGGTAAGCATAGATATTTTCTCTCCACGATGCTTCATTTCCTGAAGCTGGTGTGTAGTGATTTTCTTGATGTCTTGTGGTTTGTAAGATGACATTCATTCAAGGTTTAAGATTCAAAATTAACTTTGGTTATTTGAATCTCAGCGTACTTTACTTCAAATACACAGCAGCATTTTTGCCAAGCACAACCTCTACGTGATCGGTTAACGTAGTGGCCAATTCATAACCTGTGTATGTTGGAGTTATTGGAAATAGCGTATTGCTGCGATTCACTAATACAGCTACTTCAATTTTTTTTACTTCCGTATTCAAAAAGGGCTTCATGCCATATGCCAATGTGCGACCGGTATTCAACACATCGTCCACCAACACGATACATTTCTTCTTAATGTCTTTGTTTTCAGCATCGAGTGTGACTTCGCTTTGCTGTGGCGATAATTTATCCAATGAGACTTTTACAATACTGATTTGAAGGGGTGATATCTTGCCCAACTCAGCAGCGATCTGTTTGGCGAGCAAAAATCCCTGGCCATCAATTCCGGCAATGATGATCGATTTCTCCTTGAAATTATTTTCAAAAATTTCGTAGGCAATGCGGGTGATCTTTTGATTTACCTTAACCGCATCGAGTACACGATTTGTCGTTTCTGTTGCACTCATGGTATGGGCACTACTTTGCTGTCTTTAAAGGTAGAAAGAATCACGGTCGTCTGAAGGTTATCTACTACTTCAATATTCGTTACTTTTTCCAGCATCAGATTCTGATATGCGGGAATGTCGGGGGCAACAATTTTCATTATAAAATCTGCCTGGCCAGTTACGTGGTGGCATTCCACTACTTCATTGATGTTCTGAATGGCACTCATAAACTTGGCGATGTTTTCTTTATTGTGTCCCTTCAACGATACCATTACAAATGTAGAAACACCGAGGCCTACACTGGCCATGTCGATTACGGCATGATAACTTTTTATAATTCCGGAATTCTCCAACTTCTTTACGCGTTCAAGCGTAGGAGCGGGAGACAACCCGATTTCTTGGGCAAGTTGAGCGTTAGTGATGTTGGAGTTGGCCTGTAGGATTTCCAAAATCCTGCGGTCGGTGAGATCAAGTTTTGCCTTCATCAAAAGAATAAGTAGAATTGAGTTTGTTACCTTAGTAAAATTAAAATAAAATTCCGTCATGAAACCACTATTCGGAAGAAAATTCTTTGGATGAAATCCTACCGGACCACCGAAAAACGGAAATTTTGCTTATGATTTTCAACTGAATAGGATGCGAAATAGATGCCCGATGATAAACCACTCACATCCAGTTTTATCTGATTCAAACCTTTCAAGGTAGCCGTATATTTCCGGCTAATGATTACTTGTCCGGCAGCATTATAGATTGCCAGGTCCATTGGCTCATCGGTGTTATTGATCCATTCCAGTATTAATTCATCGCTTGCCGGATTGGGATACGGAATACTGGAAACATAGTTGTCAAGTAGATTGACACATTGTCGATTGTCGAATGCATAGTTATCTGAAGTTACCTTTACTTCTGCACAGGCAAATTCAAGTGAACGGGGTGCGATGCTGGCTGTAAATTTATGAGGCAGCGATTTTTCGTTAGGTTTTATCACTCCAATGATTTTCTCACTGATCAGCGCATTTCCGGATAAATCCAGGTAAATATCAGGATCAATTAAAGCCACGTTGCTTTTGTTTTCAATCGTAACTACCGAGCTGTAATTGTCACTGCCGCTAATTTTTTCCAATCTGAAATCGGAAATAGCAGCATTGATCTGAGGCACCACCACGTAGATCATTTTACTGTAACTATCCATGCACCCAAGCACATTGCTGGCCGATAACTCTGCTGTGTATTCGCCCAGATCGGTGTATGTAAAGGAAGGTGAAAATGCCGTGCTGGTGGTATTGGCCGCATCGCCAAACTTCCATGAATAGGACGATGCATTTAATGAAGTGTTTACAAAATCAACCGGAAAAGGTGCAGCCCCTGACTCAAGAAATATAGTGAACTGTGCCTGGGGTGGATCCACAATTGGAATTGCTTTGGTTAGCGCATAAACACATCCAGATTGCCGCATTGTATTCATCGTAACAGAATAATTTCCGGTAGAAGGAAATACATGTGTTGCTGGCGATCCCGTTGAAGAACCCTGATTCGCAAAGTTCCATGACCATGAAACAGCCGGATCAACACCACCTTTCGAAATCTCATCAAACACTGCGGATTTTGTTGCACACGTGCTAGTGGACGAAAAATCAGGTACTACCGGAACCGGTACATTTACATTTTTTGAAACCTGGTTAATGCAATTATTGTTGCCAGTAACCGTAAGGATTGCCGGATAGTTAGCTGCCGATTTAAATGTATGAGTCGGGTTCTTCACCGAATATGTATTGCCTTGTATGGACCATAACCATGATTTAATACTACCCGTTGATGAATCAATAAAATAGGTGGGTTGATTCACGCAGGCGGCTGATAATGAAAAATCAGCTTTTGGCGAAGGAAAGATCGTTACTGATTTTTGAATTGAGTTGCTGCAGCCAAAATTGGTGGTGGTAGTGAGTGAGACGTTATAATCCTGTGCCAGTGAGTACGTGTACAGCGGATTTTTCTGTGAGGAACTACCGTTCGAAGCATCTCCAAATGACCATGTCCAGGAGGTGATGTTGCTATCCTGCATTGGAGCAGTAATGTCATTGAATTGTGATGGTGAACCGGAGCACGCAAAAGGTGGCAGGTCGATGAAGAAGTTGGTTTGAGGAACGGAGTAGATTGGAACCACCTTTGAAGTTGTGCTTACGCAACCATTGGTACCGGTTGTGGCTAGTGATACATTATAGTTTCCATAAGAAGAATATATCTCTGAGGTGTTTTGATCAGTGCTGGTGTTGCCATTTCCAAAATCCCATTGAAAGCCACTGATGGATCCTGACGATTCATTGGTAAATACAATCGCGTGATCCTCACATTTCCCATCAAAACTAAAACCTACAACTGGACCGGGTTGAACATTCAAAAGCGTTTGCGTCAGTTCATTCGAACAGCCGGGTATAGAAGTTATCAATTTAACCTGCTGGTCGCCCACTGCAGTAAATGCATAGTTGAAATCACGGGCAGTAGATTGCTGAATATCATTCACCAGCCATTCATAGGTGAGATTGCCATCGAAATCATCTACCGTATTGTTAATGAAATTGAATTCGTTGTTGGTGCATACTAACCCCGAGGGCAAATCAAATAGGGAGGTAGGTGGGTCGTAGATTTTGATTGTTTTCTCGGTGAAGTTGTTGCAGCCATTGGTCGCGGTAACATTTAATTGAACATTGTATTCTCCAGAGGAGGAATATTGGTGGGTGGGGTTGGGTAGTGTGGAGGTTTGGGTGTCTCCGAAGGTCCAAGAGTAATCAGTAATGTCACTTGAATTATTAGCCGAACTAAAAATTACATCATTGTTGGAACAATTATTTAAATGATTAGATGCAATATCAGGAGACTGGCCGGTTGAAACAACAATATTTTTTGATTGCACATCAGTATTCCCAAATGAATCTTTAGCTGCCAGAGAAATAAAAAAAGATCCAGATTTTGTCGTAATAATCTGCGGCTCAAATTCAGTTGAGTATTCCGTTATTGAAATACATTCATTTGGAAATGTCAGTTTATAGATGTTTGCAGAAACAGCGTTTGTGGCAAATGCAATCCAATCACTTTTAGCTTTATACATTGAATATCCCCAAGCTGGTAATTGCAATTCACTTAAATCATCTATGCTTAGTGGAGTATTACCAATTGAGGCTCCAAAATTGATTCGAAAAATGCTTGATGTTGAATTTTGAGATTGAACAAATGCATAGTATAAACCATTCTCTTGAACTACCGCAATTCCTACCGGAGCGGGCACAGAAAGAATAGTAAGAGCGGGATTATTATCGCTTAACCCAGCATTGAACTTAAGTCTTATTACTTGAAAATAAACCGGATCAACAACTAAACAATACCAAGTAGAGCCTTCCTTTAAAAAGGATACCGCATTTAGTAATTGTCCAACAGAGGTATCTAAAGAATAGACACTGTTAATTGATCCCCCTAATGATCCATCAAACTCAAATCTAATTAGTTTACGATTATTCGAATTCACGACAAAAACAAATCTCTCGCTATTATCAGAAACTACTGATAATTCCATAGGAGAGCTTAATTCCTGATTAGTGTAGAGTTGCGCTGCATTTGTTGGTGTATTGGTAAGCGATGATCCAAATTCAAAACGATATAAAGAGTTCTTGTCGCTATCAACAGCAAATCCATAAAAAACACCATTATCTTCCGCTATTTCTACTGCTCTCAACGTAGAGGAACTTAATCCCAAATCTCCGATGTCTATCATCGTTGGTTGCGATTTAATATCGTTACCAAAATCTAAACGGAATAATTTTTTTGCGACTCTCCCTATAAAAAAACCAAAATAGTTTCCATTTTGCTCAATCACTTTTACCCTTGTGCCATAACCGCCATATGAATCTAGTAATACCGAACCAATTGGATTGGACTCCAAGTCGCCAGCACAAAAATCCCACACATAACTTATTGCACCTTCTGAAAGGTTGTTAATTTTTAACTGTTCACCTAAGCAAGCATCCGATCTAACATTAAAATCAACAGTTAACCCTTGAGACCAGAGTCTGATGGAAGAGAGCAAAATAAGAATTATTGACAACCTCATTAATTATTCAAAATCAACTCATACACACTCCTCATTTTATACGAAGTGTTTTCAATACTAAATTTCTTTCGAACTGATAGCATGGCCTCAACTCCCATCTGTAATCTTAACCCTTCATCTTTCGCCAACAAAAGCATTGCCTGAGACATCTCCTCAACATTTTTATTTCCCACCAGGTAACCCGTTTTATTTTGCTCAATAATTTCTGCCGGACCTCCACAGTCGGTGGCAATTACCGGACAGCCAAAATATAAAGACTCTAAACATGTTATGGAAAACGATTCTGACTCAGAAAAATTCAACATAATATCAGACTGCTTATATTCCCGGTCCACTGCTTCGGTAAACCCAATCCACTCTGTTTTTTCAAAAATACCTAATTCCATAGCCCTTTTCTGTAGGGATTTTCTGTAGGCTTGATTTTTTATTAACCCCATATCCCCGCCTACAAACCGAAGTTTCCAGTTGGGTAATGTTCGGTGGATTTTAGCAAATGCTTCCAATGCAAAATTCTGACCTTTACCGGTCATAAAATTAGAAAGGTATAAAAAGGTGAACGCGGCTCTGTTTCTCTCCGGCTCAATCAATTCAGGGTAGCGCTCTTCCACCGGTAATTCATTATGGATTACGGTAATTTTTGAATGGTGGGGCAATTGCTTCATCACGGCATGAGATACAACAATGATTTTACTTGCATTCCGAAGGTGAAGTTTCCACCAAAAGTCAAACAATATTTTTGGAAATTTATCGGGCAATAAACGGATGTGGCAAACATAGGGTATTGCCCCCCCAAACCATCGATAAACCACCGGCAAAAGATTATATAAATCATTCACATGAATCAAATCAATCTTTTGCCTTTTAACAATTGCTCCTAGCCGAATAGTATTCATGGCAAGCAAAGGCAAATAAAACACAAGTGAAAATAGACTTCGGCTGATCTCTTTCATCGGCATTTCATGAATGGCGGTAAAGTCCTTCCTTTCAATCCAGAACCTTCCTCGCGAATTAGATGGGATGACAAACTGAAAATTAAAATATTTTTTTAAGTCGTATGCAGTACGCGTAATGGACTTTAATGCCCCCGTAACGTCAATGCTGTTTTCAATGATTAAAACTGCCGGCTTTCGTTTCATTTTAGAATTTCATTTAACACTTCAGTGGTTTGTTTCGTTGATTCTGAAATATCAAATTGAGAAATTCGATTTATACCGACATCACTTTTCTGCCCGATTGATGTTTCGTTTATCAACTTCACAGTTTCTTCCGCCCATAATTGCACCACATTGCTGTTGGATGAATTAACTAAAGGCATAAGGACACCATATTGTGTATAAAATGGAACCTGAACAGGCTGAGATAAATCTAATTTCTGAGCAATAATTTCTCTTGGGCCCGTATAACAATCAGAGGTAACTACTTTTAACCCACAAACCATGGCTTCACATAAAGCAAGAGGAAATCCTTCCCAATCAGACGTCATAATATAAAGCGAAGCATGCCTTAAATACTTAAATGGATTATCCTGTTGACCTATAAAGTACACATCACTTGAATAATTTAAGTCAAAATTACTCCAACAAGCCCAATACTTTAATTGAAGATCCTCACATTCCTTTAAAAGATCTTCCCGCAATTCACCATCACCAGCAATGACCAATTTAATTTCTGAATGGTCATTTACCCCTTTAAAAATCCTTAGTAACGCAGTCAGATTTTTTTGTCTTGAAAGCCTACAATGGGTTATCAAAGTCTTACAATTTGAAAACAGTACTTGATAAGCCTCCGGTAAAGGCTCAATACTCCGGCCTTTAATTCCATCAATATCAAACCCATTATAAATTGTCTGAATTTCGGAAGGTTCGATTTGGAAATTCTTTAGTAACTCGTCTCTAATTCCAGTGCTAACAGTAATTAACTTACTGGCACGAGTATATAAGAAAGGAATAAAAATCCGCATCCTTAAAAAACCTAACCATCCGCTAATATTTTTATCAAACTCTTTTGTGCCGTGAATCCAGCACACGGTCTCATCACTTCCGCTCGATAGAATATTTACATAATCGGCTCCTTCCAAGTGACTTATCGACACATTAATCTTCAACCTTCTTTTTAAACTCCTCAGACGGATTACGCGAAGAAAAAAGTAATAAATTTTAAAAAAGATATTTGCTCCTGCAGGTACATTCAATGAAACTATATTCTCTTGATGATCCTCCTGAAAAGCACCATCCCAATTGAACACACAACCCCACACTTCATGTTTTGCGGCCAGCTCTTTCAATTGTTGCCTGAATACAATCTGTGCTCCCCCTCTTCCAAGGTTTGGAATCATAATTAATATACTCACAGACTTATCAGCAGACATTATTTAAGTTTCAAATTAATTGTTGAAGTTCAGCAAACGAACACTCAGTTAGTGGCAATTGATTCGGTAAAAACAAAAAATTACGATTTTTTTGGCCTCTTATAGATTGAATAAAATGCAACTTTCCGTTACCAATTGCATAAGCAGAGTATCCGAGTTGCGAAAGTACTCCATATATTTCATCGGCATGAGTTGGATTGATTTTACCTTTCATTTCAGGAAATTGATCGATCAGATTTTGGTACTGCAATACTTCAATTAAAATCAAAGGCCGTTGACTGTACAATATTTTCTCCGCACCTTTCAGCACTTCTAACTCATAATACTCTACATCAATTTTAATAATATCATGAAATGATAAAGTAATAGATGACAGAGCATCGGTAAGAGTAGTTTGCTCGACCTCAATTGAAGTATGGTCTATTTTATGAAAACTACGAGAAAAATCCTGATTAGCGGAAGCTGTAGCTGCAATACTTAAATCAAGCGGCACTGTAAATTCAATTTGCCCATTCTTAGAGCCAAGGGCTAAAGGAAACGGCTTAATATTTTTTAAGTTATTGATTGCTATATTCTTGATCAGTCGTTTAAAATTGCCAGGATGTGGCTCAAAGCTTAATACCTTTAATCGATCATTTAAGGAGGCTGCATACAAAGAGAAGATTCCGGTATTTGCACCCACATCAATCAGGTACTTACTTTTGTTCAATAATATTTTAATAAGATCAAATTCATTTCCTTCATAACCTAGCTGGTAATAAAGCTCGTTCGCAATAAAATCATCCCCACGAGAAAAAACATAAAATTTAACTCCGTTTACCTGTAACTTAACCTTTCCAAAAATTCGATATAAGTTGGTTACAGTTTTAAATTTGCCAAAACGGTTTTGTAAAATTCGAAGAACGTTTCTTACAAGAGGGTTAACAAGCAAGTTATCACGGAGTAGTACCTTTATTAGAGCATACATTTTATTATTTCTTCCAGTTTAGTAACATCCACTGTAAATCCGGGCTGAAAAGGTTGTTTGTTCTTTTCTCCATTGATGGCATTGTATGCAAAATTTTTTATATCGGCTAACATAATGTAATGGAATGGAAGATACCCATCTTCCGGATAAGGAAAAATTTCAAGTACTTTGCAATTACCCTCTCTTACCATCATGTTGGTTAACCCTGCTCCATGAATGCCCGCTATAAAGGAAGCGCCTGAAAAGGACTCGAACTGTTCCGCTAAACTCAACGCATCAGCATCAATTATTCTAAATGAATATTTTTTAAACAGCAACTCAATATCTTGTGAGTTCAATAAATATCTGCTGCGGGTTTTATTTCTGGTAATAAATATCTTAGACTCTGGGCCACTTAATTGATATAATGGTTCAAAAATAAGTTTTAATAAGGACGTCTTATGTGTAAGAGGTTTGCAAAAATAAGTTATATCTGATTGTATGTATTGAGTATCCTGAATCAACCATTTTAATCCTTTAAGCTTATCCGATTTTTCATAGTAGAAACGAAAGTAAGGCTTGTTCCACAACTTTTTTGAAATAATTACCGGCAGATCCTTAATTTCTATGCCGTGCTCCTCTAAAAAAAATATTTTTGACAGTACATCATTATAAAAATGAAAATAATTCTCTTCACCTGTATCACGCAATGATACAGCAGCTGGTACTCTTTCTACTTTCTTTCTAAATATTAATGTAAGTAATGCGGGCTTTTGAAGAAAAGGTGTTCTACTAATTCCAAGCGAATAGTATAACAATCGATTTGAAGGAACAACAGCCCAGCCATAGTCAGGTTCGATTATACACGTACCTTTAAATTTTAAAATAAATTCTTCTTGCGTCCAGTCATACCAATTCTTCATGTATGCTCGAACCTCCGCATTGTTAATTGAGTCTATCTTAACATTATTTTCACGAAAGGGATACCCATTTCGATACAACAAAAAATCCTCCGGCTTAAGGGAATACTCTGGAAAGAGTATTCTATCTATTGTAAGGATTCGAAAATGATTAAAGTAAGTGTGAAACCTTTTGAGGAGTAAAATAGGAAAAATTGATTTCAAAAACTTTTTAATCAATGATGACATCACAACGTACTTTTAAAAAGATCGCTATTCGCTGTCATTTCAATTCCCTTCTCAAGGGATAATAATGGCCGATTGAGAATTCCCAGCATCCTGCTATTGTCCGGCTTCCTGCGCGTCATATCTCCTTCTTTTAATGCCGGAAGAAATTTTATCTGTGAACTTGAACCCGTGACAGATAGTATAAGCTTACCAAGATTTAGAATAGATACTTCTTCACTACTCCCCATATTCATAACCTCATTCAAACAGTAATTATTTTGCAAACAACGAAGCGTTGCATCAATGTTATCATCAATAAAACAAAAAGTTCGTGACTGAGAACCGTCACCGTAAATTGTCAAATCTTCACCCTTTAACGCTTGTTTTAAAAATCGCGTAATAACAAAATCATCACTTTGTCTCGGGCCATAGGTATTAAAGAATCTAAAAATGGTAAAATTCAAGCCGTATTCTTTATAGTAAGACCGCAAGAAAGATTCTCCAACATTTTTTACGACAGCATATGGCAGCCGACTGTTCAAGGGTGTGGTATTTTCATTTTGTGGGAATTCAACAGGCTCACCATACACCTCAGAAGAAGAGGAAAAGAAAACTCTTTTAACGCCCGTATTTTTACTTAGATCTAAAATATTCTTTATCCCTTGAATATCATTCAAGACCATGACAGGATTATCCAGTGTTCTTTTTACGCCTACAATCGCTGCGTAGTGAAAAACAAAATCAAACCGATATGCTTGCATTATCGCACTGATATCATAATAATTATTAACATCGCCTTTAATAAAGACAAAATTGGAGGAGACGTTGGAGGGGAGTTTGGCAGGTACACCGGTCAAAAAATTATCGACCCCCACCACATGATATTGAGCATCGGTTAATAATCTATCTACGAGCGCACTACCTATATTGCCGGCAGCACCTGTTACTAATATTCTAGTCATACCTAAAGCATATTTTTCAAAGACGCCAAAAATCGTTTAGTGAAAATAATTGGGGGATAAACAACAAAAGCTCTAACCGCGCACTTAATAACTTGCCATCGCGATTTTTCCGCGGCAAGCCCTAACATAATATAAGTATACCGCTGAGCAATAAATTGCGAAAATTTCTTCCCATACTTCTTCATTACCAAGTGATCTTCCTTCAATTTGGCAATCAGCAAAGTATCTCTGCTTATCAATTTATCAATGGTTATAGTTCTGATACTTCTTTGATCATGTGAAATTACTGAAGTTGTAATTCGGTTATTGAATATCAGCGTATACCTACTAATTAGCCTAATCCACAGTTCCCAGTCCTCAGCCGAGGCCAATTTTCTATCCTCATGAAAGGGAAATCTATTCGCAATATCTTTCCTTAAGATCACGCCATTACAACTTAGAATATTATCAAATAGAATTGTATCAATGGATTCATTACTTAACTGATTAACTCTTTTAGTTACCTCACCATCGGGTGTTTTAAAATCATAGCCAAGATGAAATATTTCAGGGTTACTATTACTCAAGACGAAATCAAATGCAACCTGAAGGTGGTGGGGATACATTAAATCATCAGAATCAAAAAAATTAACATAAGACCCTCGCGCACGTTCCCGACCGTAATTTCTTGCCGCACCCCTCTCACCATTTTGCTTTCTTATATAAACAATACGTGAGTCATTGAATCCATTCATCACCAATTCAGTATTATCCGTACTTCCGTCATCAATAACGATCACCTCGTAGTCAATAAATTCCTGAGCTAATATTGACTTAATTGTTTTATCAATTAGATGAGCCCTGTTATAGGTAGGAATTACAATCGAAAAAAAAGGAGTTACACTACTCACAAGAATTCAACTTAGTATACTGATTAATTAAATTTTTCACATCAAATCTATGCCTGATTTCATTCTCAAGATTCAGCCCCATGTTTTTTAGAGTCGAACCCGTTATACTATACGAGATACAATTTATGGCCTCATTTACAAAATTATCAGACTCCACCATAAAACCGTTCTTTTCATGAACTATATAATCATCAAAATCGCCAACGCCTTTGCATACAATAACTGGTTTACGGACTAAACCTGCCTCCTTCACCACCACACAACTTGACTCAAGAACTGATGGATGAATGAGATAATCAGATGCTGCTATAAAATTCATAACATTTTGAACATAGCCAAAAAACACCACTTTATCCTTCAAGCCCAATTTATTGGCACAGTCATTTAAGTTATCCGATTCCTCCCCCGACCCCAGCACAATCAACTTAGCGTTAATACCTCTATTAAAAATTCCTTGCAATACCTCAAGTGATAAGTGAACTCGTTTATGTTTGGTCAATCTTCCGACAGTCAATAACAATACATCACACTTGAGATTATCCCTAATTGATGCAACATCCGTCATGTTAGGTTTATCATAAAGAGAAAAATCATAAGCAAGATTTATTTTAGAAATTTTATTCTTTGAAATGCCCTCTACATTAACCATGTATTCAACGGCATGGTTAGAAACAACAATAATAGTTCTGGCTAAGTTATAAGTAAGTTTGTAATAGATTGATTTATCAAAACCTTGAAGAGCGGCCTCATCGATATGGTGTCTGCAAATAAAAACTTTGCCCTGGATAAAAAACTGACCAATTGCCGCTACAAAACATGCCGATTCTAAATGAGCATAAACTACATCAATCCGATGCCTGTAACAAAAAAAAATGAAATGTATAAGATGTCTTAAATGGTAAATGAAATCATTACCTCTTTTAATAACATGGGTAAATGTTTTAATACCCTTAGTTTGAAGAAATGGATGAATATAACTGCCCTCAGCCTGGCTTAAGGATATTACTTCATAGCCTTTAGCCTTGAATGCCAGCATCAATGATTCCGTATCTCTTGAGCGGTTGTTAAACGGTGAGTAAAAAAGTAATGTCACGTAGAGATTCTTTTAGCATAAACAAAATCATCAACCACAACATTGCCGGTATTTCTCGTTATAACTTCAAACCCACTTGAAATTAGAAAAGATTTTATTTTTTCATGCGTGACGTAAAATTCGCCATGCTGATGATAAACGTGGCGGAAGTCATGGCATGATATACAGGCGTTTTTCACCAATTGAATCGATTTCTGAGAACCTTCCAATAAAAATTGCTCAGCCCCTTCAATATTTAATTTTAAAAAATCAATTCGTGTTATGTTGGTTGTTTCCACGAGAGTATCGAGCGTGATGGCCCTAACCTTAAAAGTATTTTTTCCACCCGTTGTGTTAACAGTGTTGCCAACATAACTTTCGGCATCATCTTCGATGGTCACTTCATCATCCATTTTAAATAAGGCTACGTTTATAACTTTAACCCAGCCGAAATTGTTTCTTATGCAGGCATACTCCAACGCCTGATGGGTTATCGGATTGGCCTCCACAGCTACCACCATCCCCGAAGGACCAATGAGTTGCGCTAACACAATGGACTCCTCACCCAAGCCGGCACCAATATCAACTGCCGTGTCACCCAATTTTGGATGATAATAGTAGCTATAGGTAGAGGCTAACAGACTGCTTAAATATCCGTAAGAATATGCCCAACCAGGACCAGGCGTCAAATAAGAAATTCCTTTTATTCTACATTCATAAGCCCGGAATGATTGGATGTACTTAACTTTAACAAAACCATTACCCTTCACGAAATAAACTATTGAGCAAAGTATAGATAGGAATCTGTAGTATCCACTCGTATGAAGATGATTAAGAATCTTAACTAACCGCATTTAACTGAAAATTTTTTTAATTGATCGCATCACATTATCTACAATAACTTTAAAAAAGAGAGTTGGATTGAGCATAATCAATTCACCACATATTCGGATTTTTTTTCTACTAAACTTTATTAACGATACCTCTGAGTTAAATTCAAATGCATAATTGAATTTTTGTTTGTTTATAATTTTCAAATTTTTAGCTACCCAGTTAAAAATTAAAAATTGCTCGAAAAAATAATCTAAAAAATCGTCTGTATGTTTTGGCTTAGCATTAGCGGCTCCTCGATAGTAATTAAGCGGTTGGTTCACATACAGTATACTTGAGATTGAGAGCACTTTAATAAATGCATACTTATCCCCAATAAATTTGAATGAAACATCAAAGGGGTTTACTCGTAACAGAATTTCCCGATTGAAAAGCACCGCACTTGTATTATTGATGGTGCCATGCGGCAACAGGTAATCTTCGATTTCTGCCATGCCATCATTTACATAGTTCGATTCCCAACGCAAGGTCTTAAGGTTCTTGTTTCTTTTCACTGCAAAGGTATCCTCTTGCGCAATGTCATTAATAACGATTACTGAATCGCAATACACCAAGCCCGCTTGTTTGTTTATTTCAGTTGCCGATACAAGTGTTTCCAAAAATTTTGGATCGGCATAATCATCACTTTCCGCTATCCAAATCCAATCGCCAATAGCATGATCAATTCCTTTTTTCCATTGTAGGAATGGAGACCCACTATTTTTTTCATTATAAATGACTTGCTTTACTCGTGGATGTGCGCTGTAATTTTTAATTATCTCATTACTATTATCCGTTGAGCAGTCATCAAGGATAATGACTTCGATATTGTAATACGTTTGTACTAAAATAGAGTCAATACGCCTTTTCAAGAAGTGCGCATGATTATAGTTCGGGATTATTACTGAAACTTTAGGGTTATTCATTACCCGCCTATTTTAAAGAAGAATGCCGAGGCCATTACATTTACGGTAATTATAAAATTTCCTACCCGTCTTTATTGCAATATCAGAAACTGCCCTTTTTACTTCAGGAAAACTTTGAGTGTCATGAAAGAGAGTACATTGCGAATGTTGAGCGGCCCACAAGCCACACGCGAAAGTATCCTCGTATGTGTGAATAATATCAACATGAATTAAATCATACTGATTGCTGTTACCTTTTATATAACTTTTATAATCTTCCTTAACCAAATCAATATTAGAAAACTCTTTTAGGTTGTGCCTCGTTAATTCATATATATCGCCATGATGCCCTGCATGAATATCTCCAGTAAAAATATCCACCCCAATAACATGTTTAAAGTAGTTGGCAAATACAGCGGTTGAATACCCAAATTCTACACCAAACTCAAGACAGGTTTCAACGTTAATTTTTGAAAACTGAATAATATCCCATATAATCTGCTCCAATCCTACCCAAGCTTGAGAATTGGAGCTAACTAAATAGCTTGGACTTTTATATACTTTAGGCTCATAAATATTTTCATTATAACGGAATCTATCTATTATTTCAACAGCTTTAGCTATAATACCTGTATTAAACATTTCTAAATATTTTTATCTTCATTATAAAAACCATTAACAAAATCTTCAATTTCATTACAACAAAGTCTTTCGACTGTTTTATTAATATCCTCTGGTTTCCAATCCCACCAGTTAATTTCTAACAACTTATCAATTGTCTCTTGCGAAAATCTTTTCCTGATTAAACAAGCCGGATTCCCTCCAACAATTTCATACGGACCAACACTTTTTGTTATAACTGACTCTGCTGCAATAACAGCACCCGAACCGATATGAACTCCCGATAAAATTGAGACCCCCCTTCCTATCCAAACATCATTCTCTATAATGACATCTCCCTTAGTTGCCGGATGTCCCTTTATGTCAGCAGCCTTGGGAAACTCGTCCTTAAAAAAATTAAATGGATACGTTGAAACCCAATCTACCCTGTGATTTCCACCTAAAAAAATAGTTACTTCATCAGCTATTGAGCAAAATTTACCAATCTTGAGTGTTGCGTTCTCGCCCCAGTGCATGATTCTAGGATTGCCATAAGTGAATTCCCCGATATCAAAACCTCGACCTTTGAACCAATCTCTGGTATAAAAGAATCTCGGTTCATCTTCTTGAAGAATCCTCAATAAAATCTTTTTTAAAATATTTTTAAAACCAATTCTCAATTCCAAGTTGTTTTAGCGAATACGGTTCCATAATCAAAGGAATCTAAATGAGCAAACTCAGACCCACCGTCAATTATGGTAAACAAACAACAATCGTCAATTTTATCAAATTGCGCGACAGCGGGTATATAGATTATGCATGACAATGAATATCTTCCCCTGGTCAATTGACCTCCTTTTATAATTAAAGGAAGGGTTGTTGACTTAATATAGGTTTCACTTGCGAAAATTTTTCGTTTTAATTCGTCTTGAACAATAACTATTAACCTGTAGTTGTCACTATTAATATTTCTAAAGATATCAAACTCGAAAATAATATCATCGTTATGCTTAAACTCCGATGTTGCTGAACCTCCAACTCCTTTCGATAAAACATTCCTTATATAAATATCCTTATCATTTTGTTCCCGATTAATTAAAAATTGATTAACGCTAAATTTGTTTAAGTATTCTGCAATAATATTATTTGTTTCTCCGCCTCCCGCTAATTTTCCCTCATTTAACAAAATAGCATATGTGCATAATTGTTGAACCGCCCCCAAATTATGACTCACAAACAAAATCGTCCTCCCGCTCTTGCTCACATCCTCCATCTTACCCAAACATTTCTTCTGAAACTCAGCATCGCCCACCGCGAGCACTTCATCAATAATTAATATCTCAGGTTCAAGAAATGCAGCCACTGCAAACGCCAGACGCAACTGCATGCCGCTGGAGTAATGTTTCAGCGGTGTATCGAGAAATTTCTCAACACCGCTAAAATCCACAATCTCATCAAACTTGATCTCGATTTCCTTGCGCTTCATCCCAAGCAAAGATCCATTGAAGAAAATATTTTCTCTGCCGGTAAGTTCTGGGTGAAAGCCGGTACCTACTTCAAGCAAACTGGCGATTCGGCCTCTCGATATTATACGTCCAGTCGTGGGTGGCGTTATCTTAGAAAGTATTTTTAACAATGTTGACTTGCCCGCACCATTGCGACCAATGATACCAATAGATTCTCCAGGCTGAACATCAAAGGAAACATCTTTCAATGCCCATAAATCTTCAACTTCATCGCGCTTGAATTTTAGAGCATTGGTCATTTTTTCGCGCAAGCTCAAGTAGCCTCCGCTCTGATGCTGAATCCGATACTTCTTTCCAATGCTCTGTACTTCCAAAATCGGTTTCATATCAGGCAAAATCAGCAAAAAAATCTTCCGTGTTTTTAAAATATACGACTCCTATCAAAAGCAACACTAATCCGGAAATTAAGCTGGCTCCTAAAAAATAAAAATCAGGCGCGACTCCCGTCAAAGGATAACGGAATACTTCAACAGCTGCATACATGGGCGAGCATACCAACATGTATTGCAATAAGGGATACTTTAACATTGAAATCGGATAGATAACAGGCGTGAGAAAGAAAAGAATCTGAACCAGGAAGGGAATCACATACCGGAAGTCGCGGTATTTCACATTCAATGCCGCCAGCCATGAACCTAATCCCATAGTGGCAATCACACCAATCAACATGGACAACGGCCAAAATAGAATGGCCAGCCAGGAAATTGGTTGTTGATAAAATATTAATATACCGATAAACAACACAAAGCCCATCAAAAAATCGAACAAGGCTACCAGAATGGATGAGACCGGAATAATCAGCCGGGGAAAATAGATCTTCTTAATAATTTGTGCATTGTTCACCATGCTATTGGAGGCACTGGTGAGTCCCGATGAAAATAAATTCCAAATGAGCAACCCGGAAAATACATATACCGGATAAGGAAGGTTCTGAGAAGGTATATTGAGGGCTCTGCCAAAAAAGAAAGTAAAAATCACCATCATCATCAATGGCTGAAGAATGGCCCATAGAAACCCTAGAAAGGACTGCTTATATTTGATTTTAATATCACGCCAGGTAAAAAAGTAAAATAGCTCATGGTAACGCCATAACTCCTTCCAGTCCAACATCTTTCTACCTGAGGATTCAATGCTATATTCTACCGGATCAGTCATAGTTTTATTGTCAAGAATCATAGAAAGGATATTCCCTTTCAATTCTGCACTTTTGTGGCAAGTTACTATGAAAATTCTTTTTCTCTTACCCTATCCGTTGCAAGAAGCTCCCTCACAGCGTTTTCGTTTAGAACAATATTTCGCAATGCTCGAAAATGCGGGTCATCATATTCAATCCCAATCCTTCCTTTCATCGAAAGATTGGAAATTGTTCTTTAAGCCCGGCCGATCCGTTAAGAAGTTCCTAACATTGATTAGGGGTTACTTCAAAAGAATTTATAGTGTTTTGATAACCACACAGTTTGATTTCGTTTTTATACATCGCGAAGCAACTCCGCTGGGGCCTCCCATCGTTGAGTGGATTATTTCCAACATCCTTCATAAAAAAATAATCTATGATTTTGATGACGCCATCTGGTTAACAGACAGAAAAAATGAATCCTCATTTCTGCGTTTATTAAAATGGAGAGGAAAAGTGAAGTTGATATGCCAATGGAGCTATAAAGTGAGTTGCGGCAATCACTATTTACAGGAATATGCCCTTCAGTTTAACAATAAAGCTATTTTAAATCCTACCACCATTGACGGTGTAAACCTGCATAAGCCACCTGACGTCAAAACCAATACTGAAAAAGTAGTGATTGGCTGGACCGGCTCTCATTCAACTATAAAATATCTCCATTCTCTCGAGACGGTTCTGCAAACCCTTGAAAGTGAATTTAATTTTGTCTCCTTCTTAGCGATTGCCGACCAACCTCCTTCGATGAATCTTCAGCGATTGGAGTTTATTCCCTGGAAATCTGATTCTGAAATTGATGATTTACTAAAATTGGATATTGGCATTATGCCGTTACCCGATGATGAATGGACGAAAGGAAAATGTGGCTTTAAAGCATTACAGTATATGGCGTTAGAGATTCCGGCCGTAGTTTCGAATGTCGGTGTTAATAGTGAAATCGTCACCCAAGGAGTAGAAGGATTTATATGTTCTTCTAATGATGAGTGGCTTACTGCAATAAGAAAATTAATTATCAATTCGGAATTACGGATCGAACAGGGAAAAAATGGTCGTAAAAAAGTGATAGAGAATTACTCAGTTATCTCCAACTCGGCAAACTTTCTCTCTCTTTTCTCATAATGAAACATCAGGGCAAGGGCCATCACATAAAATGGTAACATGGGAATCCGATACCGGTTGAGGGTACCAAAATTATAGGTGGATATTCCCACTGCAAAAGCAAAGGTGAAACTAAATACCAGGCAAAAAATAACATTGGGATCGAGAATCATTTTAAAAAACACCTGACGCTTGATAAAAATTACATACAGCGTAAATAAGAAAAGTGCAAAGCACTCCAGGGCAGAAATTGCCATCAACGGATTCCTCACTTCCCATAAATAGGGTCGGAAGATCGCTACATTAACTGCCTGTGGAGCCTTTAACAACATGTTACCAAAAGTGCCATCCAACTCGCCTAAACTGTAGGAACTGCCAGCACTACGACCTGAGTAATAACCTATATCATAGGCCGTTATCCTGGCCGTTTCCGGGATTTTGGAAAGCGAATACTTCTCATCGCTCTCACCTACTTTCAAAACGGCTAAATAGCCTGATCCGGAAATCACTACCAGAACAAATGGAATCATTAAGAGCCTCATTGCTAATGAGCGGATCAGGTAAAGATTGCTCAGATAAATCCATAAAATGACAGCGGGCAAAAAACACAGCAGAATGTATTTCTTGATAGAAAAAAGTAAGTAAGAACTGATGAGTAGAAGCAGCATCGAACTCACTTTAAACTTCTTATCTATCAGGATTCTCTTTAGTGCCAGCATTAAGGCGCCTACGCAGGCCAGTGTAATCGTATCCTTCAATAACCCAGAGCCCCAGAAAAAAACTGAAGGAATAAAAAACGCAGCCAATGCAATCCATCGGTGTAAGTGAGGAAACTGTTCATAGAATGCTTTGAAGAACATCCACATACCGATAAAGCTGACCACCGCGAAAAGAACTGCCGTACCTGAATAACTGGAAAATGTAATCAAGTCGAAAACAGAAGCTATTCGTACTATAAAAAAGGAAGCCGGATCGTTAAAAAAGACGATTTTAGAATAATATTCATAAAGCCCGGTCACATCCCCACCAAAAATCAGGTTGAATCCCTGGGAAGAATCCATGATCGCCTCCCAAACGTGCCGGCTACCGTGGGTGTGATAATTGAAGGTATCTCCACCATTGTAATAAAACTGGTAAATAAACCCTATCGCCAACGCACCAATCACCTTTACGGTAAGGGCAGGAAAAAAATAACGCCTGTTTATGCGATCCGTTACGTATGGCCGGATCACATACACAATCAAATAGATCAGGATAATCAAAAGGGGTGTGACAATAAAGTCGCGAAGCTCCATTTAAATTCAAAATTACGCATTCATAATTCAAAATGGTCAACCACCAGGTCATGGGTTGCTTCAATTTTAAACCCAAAAAAGTCATTAGACTTTTTTGCACTTCGTGCTGACGATTGAAAATGAATGAATTGACTTTAAATTATAAAGTAAACTTTTCATTCATTTTCAATGTCAGTGTTAACCCCGATAAAGCTTTCTGTTTCAGAAAGTTTTCATCGGCCCGAAGGGCACAATTGTCAATCCTATTGACAATTGTGGGTTAAATATGGAATTGGGAATATTGAATCTTTTAATCTCCTTTCTCCAGATTCTTCAGCCGCTTCTTCGCATCTTTGTAGGCCTCGTCTTTACGGTTAGATTTCTTCTTCACGTCTTTAAAGTATCGCTTCGCCTCCTCCTTGTTGCCTTGCTTCTCATTGATTTCTCCCAGGGCAATCAGCGAGAATAAATAATAGCCGGAATCGGTAGCGCCTATTTCTTCGGCATACTTCACTGCCAGTAAATAATATTTTTTCGAATCATCCAGCTTCCGCTGAGATTCATAAAATTGACCCAGAAAAAAAGCAGCATACCGGCCGCTGGTTGCTTCATAACCTACATGGCCGCTGTCAATTCTTTCCAGGATATTTTTGGACTGCTTCTCCATTTCAGAAAACATGCCGCGGGCATACAACATGCGGGCATAATAACGATGGAAGTAAGGATTATCCGGATAGGTGGTATACAAGTATTCAGAAAGTTGAAACGCCCTCACCTGATCATTTTCATAACTATTCAAAATACGCATAAGCCAAACCATGGCTTCTGTGCGCGTATAAAAAGCATTATAGGAAACTTCTTTCAGCTGCTTCAGTCCTAGTTGTTTATCTCCCTTCCGGAAGAACCACATGATCGGTTTTAATGAGGGATAGTTCTCGGGTACCCACACTGAAAAGTAATTGTAGAGGGCATCCCCAAACAAAAGCTCCGGACTTAAGTCCGCCTTCTCGCGACAGATCTCCATGTATTTCAGTGCTGCCTTTCCCTCCACGGCTGATTTCGTCCAGTTCTTTCTCTCTTCATCTGAATAGAGTCTTCCCTTAAAACCATGAGCGGCAGCCAGAAAAAAAGCACCTTCAACCTTGTATTCCGGATATTTCTCAAAAAGATTCTCCGAAACAATAATGGTGCTGTCCATATAGGCTAAAAAGCGATCATCGTACCGGGTACTTTTCGTATTGGGCATGATCTTCCACCACTCACTTAATCCCAACAGAAAATAGGGCAATGGGTGCCATGGATACTTTTGCTTAAACCAACGAAACTGCCGCTCAGCACTTTCAAATTTGAAATTATACAAATCACTCAGCGCCTGGCTGATTTCGATCTGCATTGTGATATTGTTGATTAATATAATGGTCGTGTCCTTCTTAACCTGTGTCTGTGCCCCTGCGGTGGTGGAACCAACTATCAAAATGCCAGTCAGTAGCAATAAAAAAATATAAGGTTTAAAGAATCGCATTCTCATTTCTAAGTTTCAAATAAACAAAAACTTACCTTCGCATCTTCAAAAAAGCTGCCGATGCAAGACGATAAGGAACAAAGCTCACTGTTTACTTCAGATAAGAAACTGACATTCATCATCCTTTGTTTACTTTCTATCCTTTTATTATACATCAAGAAATCATTCATTGAAAACGAAACTGCCGCATTTGAGTTTCTTCAGGATCGCCCGGAAGGTGCTATTCTTCAGATGATCAGTGCTCTCCAGTTTTTTTCTATTCCTTTTATTTATCTCTGGAAGTTTACCGTGATCGGGTTCGTATTATGGGTCGGCTGCTTTATGTTTGGTTTTCGGATCACCTTCAGCCAATGCTGGACGGTGGTCATGGCTGCCGAGTTTATCTTCCTGATCCCGGAAGTTCTAAAAATAGGCTGGTTCTTGTTTATTGAAACAGACCCCACCTTGGCTGAAATCAGGGCATTTTATCCGTTTTCGATGATGAATCTGGTTGACTTTACTGAAATTGAAAAACGCTATGCTTACCCCATCAGGGCGATGAGCATATTTGAAATTCTTTATGTCTTTATTATGGTCAATGGCGTTCATCTATATGCAAAGAGGGAGAAAAAGGCCGCCTGGTGGATTGTTTCTACCTCCTATATCCTCATCTTCATTCTTTGGCTTATTTTCTACGTCATCGTCTATAAATAGGAAGCGGTAGACAAAAGGGCAACGGGCAGTGGCACTTTTCAACTTTTATCCGTCAATTAACATCTAAGATTGGTGTCGAAGGGTTGCCGATCCTACTGATAATTGCACAATGCCTTCTTATACGTATAGACTAATTTTTACCTATTTTCGCCCCTTAAATTCAAAGAAAGCAACGAGAAATTGCGAATCCATTCATCCATTGGGATTAAGAATTTCAATTAGCAATCGAAAAACAGCATAAACACATGAATTTTCAGAAATCAAATAATATCACCGGTTGGTTAGTATTTGCAGTAGCCCTGATCACCTATTGGCTTACCATGGAGGAAACAGCAAGCTACTGGGACTGCGGAGAATTCATAGCGGTTTCATACAAACTTCAGGTTCCACACCCTCCTGGGGCACCTCTTTTTCTTTTGATGGGGAGGATTTTCTCATTTCTTGCCTTAGGTGATGTTTCCAAAGTGGCTTATTGGATCAACTTCATGAGTGTATTGGCGAGTGCCTTCACCATTCTTTTCCTCTTCTGGTCGATTACCCTTTTTGGTCGAAAAATCATGAACCTTTCCAAAGATTCTGAAATCAGCAACGATCAAACATGGGTTTTAATGGGTGCCGGATTGGTAGGATCGCTGGCTTATACATTTTCTGATTCGTTCTGGTTTTCAGCCGTAGAAGCTGAGGTGTATGCCATGTCTTCATTCTTCACTGCATTTGTAGTGTGGGGCATTTTAAAATGGGATGTCATCGAAGACGAAAGCAAAGCCAATCGGTGGTTATTGCTGATGGCCTATATGGTAGGTCTTTCCATCGGGGTTCACTTGCTTAACCTGGTCACATTACCTGCACTGGCATTAATTTACTATTTCAAAAAATTCAAACCAACCACCTGGGGAATAATCGCTGCCCTGGCAATTAGTAGTGGCCTTGTATTATTCATCAACGATTTCATTGTTCCTGGTTTGCCTACTATTGCAGGGTATTTCGAAGTATTCTTCGTGAATACGCTGGGGCTATTTTTCGGATCGGGAGCCCTCGTATTTTTCATCATGTTGATTGCGGCCCTGGTGTATGGGATCTATTATACTCAAAAACATAACAAGCCAGTATGGAATACATTTATCCTGGCAACTACATTCATCCTGATCGGATATGCCTCCTATACGATGGTCATCATCCGCTCCAACTATGATACCCTGATCAATGAAAACGCTCCCAAGGATGTAATGAGTTTTATCCGCTACCTGAAGCGCGAGCAGTATGGCAGCCGACCGTTGTTGTTTGGACAATACTTTACAGCTCGCCCAGTTGATATTGAATATGGTGCAGCAGAATACACCAAAGGAAAAGATAAGTACGAAATCTCATCTCGCAAATTCAATTATATCTATGAGCCAGGACAGGAAACCATCCTGCCACGCATGTGGAATCCTGATCACAAAGATACGTACATGAGTATTGCTGGCCTTAAGGAAGGTGAAAGGCCAACCTTTGCACAGAATCTATACTTTATGTTTCAGCACCAGATTGGCAATATGTATATACGCTACTTCATGTGGAATTTCGCAGGAAGAGAAAGTGACGAGCAAGGTGCTGACTGGCTAAGTCCGATAGGTGCTTCTAAAGCTGTTCCCGCTGTTCTGAAAGACAACAAAGGAAGAAATAATTTTTTCATGATTCCTTTTGTGCTTGGATTGATCGGTATGTTTTATCAATTCATAAAAGACACTAAAAACTTTTCAGTAATAGCACTCCTTTTTGTGATGTTGGGCGTAGCCATTGTCGTCTATTTAAATTCACCGCCTAGCGAACCCAGGGAGCGTGATTACATTTATGCAGGATCGTATTATGCATTTACTTTTTGGATTGGTCTTGGCATAATTGGAATTGCCGAAGTAATAAAGGGAATTATTAAAAATGGAAAAGGCGCTGCCATTGCGGCTACCTTGATCGGACTGAGTGCTCCTACCATTATGGCAGCTCAGGGATGGGATGATCATAATCGTGCTAATCGATTCTTCTCCGTTGATTCCGCTGCTAACTACCTTAATTCCTGCGACCAAAATGCAATAATCTATACCGGTGGTGATAATGATACCTTCCCCCTTTGGTATGCCCAGGAAGTTGAAGGAATACGCACTGATATGCGAGTAGTGGTGTTGAGTTATTATAACACCGACTGGTATATTGAGCAAACCATGCGCAAGGCATATGAATCCGAACCGCTC
Source organism: Cyclobacteriaceae bacterium (assembly GCA_043774805.1). GTDB lineage: Bacteria > Bacteroidota > Bacteroidia > Cytophagales > Cyclobacteriaceae > ELB16-189. The sequence continues at coordinate 78,782 of JAYVTB010000089.1, forward strand.
CCTTATACCCTTAGTGCAAAACAGTATAAACAAGGCGGTCTTAATGATTATCTGCCTTTTGCTGATCTTAAAATAAAGAGCCTTGACGCCAAACAATTCATTGACTTGATCTCCAAAGACTATGCACAGTTGCGTGATGGAGACCGCAATGTTGTTCCCAGCAAAGTATTTACGCTTCAAATCAATAAAGAAGATCTTAAAGCAAGAGGTGTGATTCCTGCGAAGTTCGATAGTCTTGTCGTGGACCAAATGGAAATCAAACTTATTCGCGGAGCGCTAGAGAAAAAGGATCTCGCATTACTTGACTTCCTCGTTACCAACAACTGGGAACGTCCCATCTATCTTAATAATACTTCGCTATCCCAAATTAATATAGACCTTAGTCCTTATGCTGTTCAGGAAGGAAATGCTTACCGTATTCTTCCCATACGCAATCCAAACAAAAATCGCGAGCGGTTGGTGGATACGGACAAGACCTTCGACAACATGATTAATAAATTCAAGTACTCAGGCCTGGATAATGATAAACTCTATTTCAGCGAAGACTATCGTGGCTTTGTATTGAATCACCGAAGTGCCTTAAACGATTTGACACAGGCACTGGTTGACGAAGGAAAAATGGAAAAAGCCAACCAGGTATTGGAATTCAACCTTACCAAAATGCCAGACCGTGTGATCCCTTATGATATCACGGCACCTACCACGGTCGATTTATTATTCCAGGTCGGGCAAAAGGAAAAAGCTATCGAGACGGCTAAAATCATTGGCGATCGTGCTGATGAAATGATCACCTACCTCATTGAGCAGAATTATGGCATGTCGATGGACGTGAGAAGAAATGCGTTCATCCTGAATTCATTGCAACGAACACTCTATGAAAACGGTGAGATGGAATTAGGTAAAAAATTCGAAGATGCGTTGAACAAGCACATGGCCAGCATGCGCATTTACGAGGAAGGTAACTTCTGATTATTTCTGCACCATCAAAAACAAATCCAACGAGTGAGCAGCATCCTCAGTAAGGAGATAATCTTGCTGGGTGATGCTCATCACTAACTGATCATCACTTCCTTTTAGTCTATTCCGGTTGAGGCGATTCATAAACTCATAGGGAATCCTTAGGATGGCAGCTGGAAGCCTGTATTGAAGATTAAAAACATCCCAGCGCATCAGTCTGTCGACTGACTTCTTATTTCGCTCATAATATTCCATCACCTTCTCATTGCCAGTAATGCCCATCATGGAAACCTTGCTGAAAATAGTTTTGGCGAGGTCTGTTAATTCCTGTGCGGTGTATTCCCGGGTATGCCATGGATTGCGTGATAAAGAGTATGGTTTGTTAGGCGTAGTGATGAGTGCTATTCCACCAGGCTTCAACACCCGATTTATTTCTTTTAAGAAAAGTCTGTCGTACTGAATGTGTTCGATCACCTGAAAACTCACGACCGAATCAAAACTATTGTCAGCAAAAGCACTGAGTGGTGGAATATTACCACTAATAAATTTTGACTTCGGGTACTTTTGTTGAAGCGTTTCGATGACCGGGGCGATTTTGTCGATAGCGGTATAGCTGACCACCGCAGGTAGCAACCAATCAATGCCCCTTCCTTCACCACAACCAACTTCCAGCAAATCTCCCTTCACATATTGAGGAGCCAGTACATAAGGTCTTAATAGTCGCTGATGGATGGGATTATCGGAAGGAATCGATTCAGAGGTGATCTCAGTGGTGTAGACAGATGCCATGATGAAAAAATTATCGGGCAAAAATAACTCAATTGCTTAGATTTAACGTTGTAAATTTATGAAGCTAAAATCCGTTATGAGACGACTTATAATTCTCTTTCTGATTGCGTGGCCGGCCCAGTTGTTGTTTTCGCAGGCCCTCACCAACGTAAATTTTCGAGATCTCTATAATCCTGATGCAGAAGTGTTCATCTCGTTGCAGCCGGTAAGAACACAGAAAATAGAAGTCTATTATAAGATTCAAACCAAGCTTTTACCCATTGAGAAATACTCGATCACCTGGGAAAAAAGAGAGTCTTTCACACAAAGCAATGGAAGCCCGATCACCAATTCGGATGCTCCCGTATCTGAAAAAGAACAAAAAGGAATTTTGATTTTTGATCCTCCCACCAAGCCGTGGATGTTGGTTGTAAAAGTGACGAATAAAGAGACACAACAAAGTTGGGTGAGTTTTAAGAAGATAGAGGGAAATTACCCGGTAAGCGGTTGGATTGAACAAGACAACGAACGATTGACAAAAAAGTACCTGATCACTGGTCAGACCTATGAAATTAAAGGCAGTGATAGTAAGCCATTTTACGTATCCTACTTCAATGAAGATTTCCCTGCCGCCTATCCTCCTTTTGCTGAAAAGGAAAGTAAAGCAGATCGATTCATGTTTCATGATTCCACCTTTCTTGTTAACCTGGGGTCGCCATTTTCTATCACTCAAACGGGGCTTTATCTTTTCCAGAATGACACCACAGCCGCAGAAGGCTTTGCGTTAAGAGTAGTCAATAAAATTTATCCTAAATTTTCTAAAATCGAAGATCTTATTAAACCACTGATCTTCATCTGCACACAGGATGAATATGAACAACTGCAAGCTTCCAAAGGCGACAAGGTCAAGTTTGATAAAGTAATTCTGGACATCACCCGCGACAAAGAACGCGCTTCTAACTTTATGCGAAGTTATTTTAAAAGAGTCGAGCTGGCTAATCAGTATTTTATCTCCTATAAAGATGGATGGAAAACAGATCGTGGCATGATCTACCTGATTTTCGGAATACCCGATGAAGTAAGCGTGAATGATGGCAGCGAAACCTGGTATTACAAGATATCAAAATCGAGATTTACTTTCGTAAAAAGTGGAAGTGTTTATGACCCCGACAATCATGTTTTGATTAGAGATAAGCGATTTATGGAGGCTTGGTTTGCCACCATCGACCTGTGGCGAAAAAGCCGGTACTGATTAACGCTCTTCTTTCCTTACTTTTACGTCACCATCATGGAAAAAACGGAAACAATATTCGGCACACGTGCCGTAATGGAAGCCATTCATGCTAAGCGTGAAATTGAAAAGGTTTTTATACAGGCAGGACTTAACAATGACCTGATCAAAGAGTTAATTATTCTGGCAAAGTCTAATAAGGTTCCCTTTACATTCGTACCTCAGCAAAAGTTAACCAGTCTATCCACAAAAAATCATCAGGGAGTAGTTTGCGTTTTATCTGCTGTTCAATACGCCTCTCTGGAGAATATCATTGATAAATTATATAGTGAGGGCAAAGAGCCTTTGTTGTTGATCATTGATAGAGTGACGGACGTGAGAAACTTTGGTGCCATTGCCCGAACGGCAGAATGTGCCGGAGTAAATGCCATTGTAATTGGAGATAAAGGCAATGCGCCAATAACCGGAGACGCCATGAAAACTTCGGCAGGTGCACTTAGTCACTTGCCTGTTTGCAGGGTAAAAGACATGAAAAAGACGTTTCGATTCCTGAAAGACAACGGAGTTCAAATTGTAGCCTGCACCGAAAAAGCAGAGAAGCTTCTATATGAGATTGATTTGAATTCACCATTGGCACTGTTGCTGGGATCCGAAGAAGATGGAATTTCTCCGGAGTTGTTGAAGGAGGCTGATCATCTCGCCAAGATTCCACTGAGCGGAAATATCAGCTCACTTAATGTTTCCGTTGCCGCTGGTGTTTGTGTTTATGAAGCAATCCGGCAGAAAAATTATAAGTAGTCGTTGCCGTTTTGTTTATTCTTCAAATCATTCACAATTTTCCTGAAAAGTTCTTCTTTATCTTTTTCACAGACGATAACAACGTTATCGAATGCACCCACGAGGTATCCATTAAGTCCTTGAACAACAATCAATTTATCCTTAGGTCCTTTGATTACTGAATTTCTGGTTTCATAAATAAGCGTATCGGCACTGATGGAATTATTATTTGAATCTTTGGTAGAGTTGTCATGCAAAGAACTCCACGAACCCAAATCTGACCATGCAAAACTGCTGAGCCATACAAACACATTATCCGCTTTTTCCATAATTCCGTAGTCAATAGAAATGCCTTTGGTTTGTGAGTAGGCTGCTTGTAAAGCCAGTCGCTCCCGATCCGTATCAAATCGTGTGGACGCCTCCTCAAAAGCCTCCATCATCTCAGGGAGGTGTTTTCGGAAAGCTTCTAAAATTGCTTTAACTCCCCAAACAAAAATTCCTGCGTTCCAAACAAAGTCGCCACTTTCAATAAATTTCTTGGCGAGCTGCAACTCAGGTTTTTCTGTAAAGGTCTTTACTTTCTTTAGTGCTCCTTTGCCATCAATATATTGAATGTAACCATATCCGGTTTCGGGACGAATGGGCTTGATTCCAAGAGTGAGTAATTTATCCTGACTTTTTGCCTGGTCAAAGCACGATTTTATAGTGCGTTGAAATTCTGAGTCATCCAAAATTAAATGGTCAGATGGGCTCACCACGATCACAGCATCCGGATTCTCCTTGTGAATTTTTAGGCAGGCATATATAATGCAAGGTGCTGTGTTCTTTCGCATGGGTTCCGCCAAAATCCTTGAAACCGCCATATCAGGGATTTGCTGGCACGTCAAAGCAACATGCTCTTCATGCGTAACGACTAGAATATTTTCTTTAGGACAGAGTGGTAAAAACCGCTCATAGGTTGATTGCAAAAGAGTCTTTCCTATGCCCAGCACATCTAAAAATTGCTTCGGACAGGAGTTGCGGCTATATGGCCAAAAACGAGTTCCTACTCCGCCTGCCATAAGCACTACATAAAGATTTTTATTCATGTGTTACTATTTTTTTCTGAATCCGAAGATTGACCCGATTTGATTATCATCGCTTATAGAGAAAGCAGTACTTGTCATTTCATTAGTTCCTGGTTGGAATCAGCGATTAAACGATGCCTTCTTTGAGTAAATCATGAAGATGAATAAAGCCAGCCACTTTTGTTCCGTCCTTCACCACTAATTGAGAAATACTGTTCTCCTGCATTACTTGCAACGCCTTCACAGCAAATTCGCTTTTGTCGATTGACTTGGGTGTGCGTGTCATGATATCCGCTGCTTTTATGGATGCAATATTAGATTCTTTTTGCAACATCCTTCTAAGATCTCCATCAGTAATTATTCCTAAAAGATTTTTTTCATCATCGACTACAGCCGTTGCACCCAATCGCTTGGTGGAAATCTCCATGATTACATCGCGTAAAGATGTCTCAAGCTGCACCATAGGCAACTGATTATTCGAAACCACATCCTCAACTTTAAGATACAACTGCTTTCCGAGCGAGCCTCCCGGATGGTAGCGTGCAAAGTCTTCCTTCGAAAAATTGCGCAATTCAAGAAGACAAACTGCCAGCGCATCACCCATGGCAAGGTGAGCAGTAGTGCTGGTGGTTGGAGCCAGATTATTCGGACAAGCTTCTTCCTGGATAGTTGCATTCAACACAAAATCAGAATGCTCTGCGAGGTATGAATTTGTATTACTCACCAAGGCAACCAACTTAGATCCCCTGCGCTTAAGAAGAGGAACAAGTACTTTTATTTCAGGTGTGTTTCCACTCTTAGAAATACAAATAACTATGTCGTTACTCTGAATTATTCCTAAATCACCATGAATAGCATCAGCAGCATGCATGAAAATAGCAGGTGTGCCCGTGGAGTTCATCGTGGCGACAATCTTATTGGCTATGATCGCACTTTTACCAATGCCGGTAATCACCACACGCCCGGTCGATTGAAGGATTTCCCGCACACAAGCTTCGAAATCGTTGTCGATAAAATGGATTAAATTTTCAACTGCCCGAGCTTCATTTAGCAGAACGTCCTTGGCAATTTGTTGGATATTTTTTACTATATTCAATGCTTATATCGTTAATGGAAAGCACAAAGATAAGTAATTCAAAATTTTATTGATTAGGATCATGATGGTGGCAGAAGAGAAAGGTGAATTGAAGGCAAAACTCAAGGAAATATTCGGTTATGGTAATTTCAGGGGGAATCAAGAAATAGTTATAAAAAATATTTTAGGTGGCAGAAATACATTTGTGATTATGCCTACCGGAGCGGGCAAATCTTTATGCTACCAGCTTCCGGCAATGGTTAAAGATGGGCTGGCGATTGTCATCTCTCCTCTCATTGCACTAATGAAAAACCAGGTGGATCAGCTTAATGCCTATGGCATCAATGCACGATTTTTAAACTCTACGTTAAGCAAGGGAGAAATAACACGTCTAAAAAAAGATTGTGTAACTGGGCTTGTGAAACTTTTATATGTAGCACCCGAGTCGCTCAACAAAGAAGAGAACATTGAATTTCTTCGCAAAGTGAATGTTTCTTTTGTGGCCATTGATGAGGCTCACTGTATTTCAGAATGGGGTCATGATTTCAGACCTGAATACAGAAAGATAAAAACCATGATTGCTCAGTTGGGAGACCTGAATGTAATTGCGCTAACAGCAACCGCAACACCTAAAGTGCAACTTGATATTCAGAAAAACCTTCAGATGGAAGAAGCCGATGTGTTCATCTCTTCCTTCAATCGCAAGAATTTATACTACGAAGTCCGCCCCAAAAAAGAAACCAAGAAACAACTGATTAAATTCTTAAAAGAGCACAAAGGAAAATCAGGAATCATTTATTGTTTGAGTCGTAAGAAAGTTGAAGAAATTGCGCAACTCATTAACGTGAATGGATTCAAAGCAGCGCCTTATCATGCTGGACTTGATCCTGATGTGAGAATGAAAAATCAGGATGACTTCCTCAACGAAGAGGTTGATATCATTGTGGCCACCATTGCCTTTGGAATGGGTATTGACAAACCCGATGTGCGTTTTGTAGTTCATTACGATGTGCCTAAATCACTGGAGGGATATTATCAGGAAACAGGTCGTGCCGGGCGCGATGGATTGGAAGGCGTTTGCCTGATGTTCTACAGTCACAATGATTTAAGTAAACTGGAGAAATTCAACAAAGATAAAGCCGTTCAGGAACGTGAAAATGCGCGGGTGCTTTTGCAAGAGATGGAGTTTTATGCAGAATCCCCAGTATGTAGACGCAAGCAGTTGCTTCATTACTTTGGTGAAGAATATAAAGAAAAAAATTGTGGTTCGTGCGACAACTGCATGCATCCACGTGAACGGTTCGATGGAACTCAGTTTGTCAGGATTGCCTTGGAAGCGGTGAAGCAAACCAATGAGCGCTTTACCTTAAATCATCTCGTAAACGTTATCCGCGGCACTGAGGATGAATATGTAAAAAGCTACGCTCACTTTGATTTGCCTATTTATGGAAAAGGTGATCAGGAAGATGCCGACTTTTGGAAATCAGTAATACGCCAGGCATTGATCTATCAATACCTCGAAAAAGATATTGACAATATCGGTGTACTTAAGATTACTAAAAAAGGGCAGGACTTCCTTAAGAAGCCTCATCCCATTGAATTGGCCCGCGATCATAACTTTACTAAAGACGTAGAAGATGAAGAATCATCAGAGCGCGTGGTAGTATCCAAGTCTTATGACGAAAAGCTGTTCGAGCTTTTGAAGAACCTTCGTAAAAAAATGGCGAGGGAAAAGGATCTTCCACCGTATGTTATTTTCCAGGATCCTTCACTCGAAGAAATGGCTACTACCTATCCCACCACGAAGGAAGAACTCGCCTCCGTGAATGGTGTGGGGATGGGTAAAGTGAATAAGTTCGGAAAAGAATTTCTTGATCTGATTCAAACCTATGTTGACGAAAATGATATTGAAACCGCTTCCGATGTTGTGGTGAAGTCATCCGTTAATAAATCAAAGATCAAAATCTTTATCATTCAGCAAATCGATCGTAAAGTAGACCTGGATGAGATTGCTGAATCAAAGAGTATTTCTTTCGATGAACTGCTTACTGAAGTAGAAAACATATGTTATTCCGGCACCAAGCTCAATCTTGATTATTATATCGATGAAGTGATGGACGAAGAGAAGCAACAGCAGATTTATGAATACTTCCTCGAATCAGAAACTGACAGCATTGAAGATGCCGTATCTGTATTAAAAGATGAAGACCCCGACTTCACGGAAGACAACCTTAGACTGATGCGCGTGAAATTCTTAAGTGAATACGCCAACTAAGGCTGCCGGAAGCCAGATAAACCAAACTTCACTCTCAATAGCCACAGCATACCCTGTGGCTATTTTTTATTTTATCTACCGAAAACCGCGTAGTATCTTTGACCTCTTTAGAATTTGAGATATGAATATTTTAATCATTGGTAGTGGTGGAAGAGAACACGCTTTTGCATGGAAAATAAGGCAAAGCCCACTTTGCACTAATTTATACGTAGCGCCTGGCAATGCAGGCACCTCACTGCTGGCCGAAAATATAAATATCGGTGCTGAAGATTTCGACAAGCTTAAAGCGCTGTGCCTTGTGAAAGAAATTAATCTGATTTTAGTAGGTCCTGAAGTGCCATTAGTAGCTGGCATTCGTAACTACTTTGAAGCTGATCCTCTACTCAAATCAATAATGATTGTTGGACCTGGTAAAGAGGGCGCTCAATTGGAGGGAAGCAAAGACTTTTCAAAACAATTCATGCTTCGACACCATGTGCCTACAGCCACGGCACGAACGTTTCATTCACACGAAACCAAGGAAGCGCTGCACTATCTGGAAACCTGCACTCCTCCAATCGTTTTAAAAGCTGACGGACTAGCTGCTGGAAAAGGTGTAATCATAAGCCCAACCATTGAGGAAGCAAAAATAGAAATGGAGGAAATGCTCGAGCATAAAAAGTTTGGAAATGCAAGTGCCAAAGTCCTGGTAGAAGAATTCCTGGATGGTATCGAACTCTCCGTGTTTGTGTTGACCGATGGTGAAAACTACGTCATTCTTCCTGAAGCAAAAGACTACAAGCGCATTGGAGATGGAGACACAGGACCGAACACTGGAGGCATGGGGGCTGTATCCCCGGTCATTTTTGCGGATGATGCGTTCATGAAAAAGGTTGAAGAGAAAGTTATTAAGCCCACTGTGAATGGTTTAAAAAAAGAAGGTATATCCTATAAGGGCTTCATCTTTGTAGGGCTCATGAATGTGAATGGAGAGCCATATGTCATTGAGTATAATGCACGCATGGGTGATCCTGAAACAGAAGTGGTGCTGCCAAGAATAGAAAGTGACCTGGTTGAATTGCTGCTGGCTGCTGCCAAAGGAGAATTGAAAGGCAAGACCATTTCCATCCACAATGAATCTGCAGTTACCGTTGTACTAGCTTCAGGCGGATATCCAGATGCCTTCGAAATAGGGAAAGTGATTTCCGGAATTTCAAAAGATGCCAGTAGTACATTATTCCACGCAGGCACAAAAGAGCAGGATAAAAATGTTGTTACCAATGGCGGGCGGGTGATGACGGCTACAGGAATTGGGAATACTCTCTCTGAAGCTATTGACAAGGCTTATGTGTTGGCCCGGTCAATTCAATGGGAAGGCATTTACTACCGCAAAGACATTGGGCAAGACCTTTTGCGGCTCAAGTCCCCTAATCAGGCCTAATCAGCGTTTGTCAAAACAACCTTAACCTTATAACTTTAAGTTTTAAACTTCTAATAAATACAAGGGATGGGCTGTGCCTGCGGAACAAAGAAAGACGGAAAAGTATCCGGTTGTAATAATAACGGAGCCTGCGAAACTGGCGGTTGCAATAAAATGAACGTATTCGACTGGCTTTCTAACATGGACATGCCGGTAGAGAGTCGATTTGCCGTGGTAGAAGTCCGTTTTAAAAATGGACGAAAGGATTTCTATCGCAATAGTGATTCAATATCTCTTACTACGGGCGATGCCATCATTGTGGAGGCTGCAACTGGTCATCATTTAGGTCATGTGTCCATGCAGGGCGAGTTAGTCCGGTTACAGATGCAGAAAAAGAAGGTGGCCAATGATGAGGAGATCAAAAAGATCTATCGCATGGCCCACCAAAAGGATCTGGAAAAATTTGAAGACATAAAAAAACGCGATCTCCCTACCCTTTTCCGCACGCGGGAAATTATACGCCAGCTCAATCTCAATATGAAGTTGTCGGATGTGGAATTCCAGGCCGACAACACCAAGGCAACATTTTTTTACAGCGCAGAAGACCGTGTAGATTTTCGCGATCTTATAAAGCTGCTCGCCTCTGAATTTAAAGTGCGCGTAGAAATGCGACAGATTAGTCTGAGGCAGGAAGCCGGCCGTCTGGGTGGCATCGGTGTGTGCGGCCGCGAGCTATGCTGTTCTACCTGGTTAAGTGACTTTAAAAATGTAGCTACCAGTGCGGCCCGCTATCAAAATCTTTCCCTTAATCCAAGCAAACTTTCCGGCCAGTGTGGTCGCTTAAAATGCTGCCTCAATTATGAACTGGAAACTTACATGGAGGCATTGAAGGATATACCAGAAATCGAAGTTCCGTTATTAACCCAGCAAGGAGAAGCACGCCTGCAAAAGACAGATATTTTCAGAAAGATCATGTGGTTTGGATACAAGGAAGATAATAACTGGTACCCCTTGCGCATCGATCGTGTTAACCAAATATTGGAAATGAACCGGGCCGGAAAAAAACCAGCCAGCCTGGAGATAGATGTGGAAGAGGTGAAAGAGTCTGTCTCCAAACTCAACAGCGATCTCGAAAGCATGGATAAAAAATTCCAAAGCAAGTCGAAGAAAAAGAAGAAGAACCGCAATAGCGGAAAAGATCGCCAGGCACAAAATCAACCCGGAAAAAACCCACAGGCGCGCAACAATCCAAAAGGGCCACAGAATCCATGAGAAATGTTATCTTTTTTTTTCTTCTGAGCCTGCTTTTCTCATGCGACTCAGACCGATTGTATGAAGAAAACAAAAAACTTGAAAATCGATACTGGCGGGTGGATGAACCGATGATCTTCGATTTTAAAATTGAAGATTCAACTCATTCGTATTCGATCTATTACAACGTGCGCAATTCTTTGGAGTATCCTTACGCACGTTTATTCATTCAATATTCGCTCGCTGATTCCACCAGGAATCTGATTGACAAAAAACTAAATGCCCAGTTCTTGTTTGATCAAAAGACAGGAAAACCACTTGGGCAAAGTGGTGTTGGTGATGTATTCGATCATCAGTTTTTGTTAATTGAAAATCAAGTATTCAACTATCCCGGGAAATATCAACTGAAGATTGAACAGTTTAACAGACAAGATACCCTGCGCGGAATTTTAGCAGTAGGTGCGAGAGTCGAGAGATTTTCACAAAAATAAAAGAGGCTCCTTGCTGAGGTAGCCTCTTTTAATTAGAAGGATTTTAAAAATTCAAAAATTAAAATCTCTCTGATGTAACCTGAAAACAAAATTCTAAACTCAAATAACCAAGAAACTTTTCAAATGTAATTGAGCCGTGCGGCTGTCCACACAAAAATCAATTAGAAAGAAATTAGAATCATTTTAAAGCAGCTAAAGCTACTCTCACTACAGTGCCTTTTCCTGGTTGAGAATCTAGTTCAATTCTCCCTTTATGAATGGAAAGAATCCGATGGCTTAATGGCAACCCTATTCCATATCCCTTCACTTTTGAAGTTGCATCGGTTCGAAAGAAGGGTTCAAACACATTATTCAGATCTTTTTTTTCAATACCTGGTCCTTGATCTGCCACCTCTACCACTAAATCATCTTTTACAGATCGCATGGTGATTTTTGCGGATTTATCAGGGGCAAACTTACAGGCGTTTTCAACAATATTCTGAAAAGCAATCTTCAGCAAATAAGGATTTCCCAATACGGTGAGCTTGTTCTCATCTTCTGGCATTTCATGAATGCCCACCTCAACATTGTAGGCTGGATCAATCGTGCTCACAAAGTCACGCACTTCCCAGATGATTTCGTCCAACCTTACCCGATTCATTGTGAAAGAATCCTGCTCACGATTCAGCCTGGCCAATTCCAGCAAGCTATTCGATAATTGATTCAATCCACGAATGTCCTCCAAAACGGATTCAATGGTCTCTTTGTATTCCTCCTTTGACCGCTCTTTCAGAAGCGTCACTTCTAATTGAGAGGTAATGTTGGTGAGCGGATTTTTAAGTTCATGAGAAACGTTCGACACAAACATTTTCTGCAATTGAAATGCTTTGGCAATACGCCCCAACAATTCATTGAAAATTAAAATCAGTTTGCCCATTTCATCCTCATAGGGACTTTCCGCAAGTCGCTGATCCAGATTTTGGGGTGAGATACTTTTCACTTCCGCCATGATCCGCTTGATGGGTCTCAGCGCACGACCAGAGTAAATCCAACCGGATATAAATACGACTGCGGTTAATATTAAAAATGCAATCATTAATAAGGTTTGAAGCTCCTGCAACCTGGCTGTTCCATTAAGGTCAACCCCTGCCGCTACTACAACATAATCAAACCCCTTATCTCTGAACCGGACGCCAATTACATCAAAGCCACTTTTCTCTAAGCGTTGCTCTCCAAATTTTCGCACGTTATGAAAAGATTCCGGGTCGAGAAACTTAGTGGTGTCTCCACTGAAGTATATCTCCTTATCATCATGGTCATAGATACGGATCGTCTCTTTATACAAATTGTCGCGCTTGGCCCGGTCAATAACCTGAAGTAACGCTGAGTCCACTCCCTCTACCTTGATCAGAAGCATTGCCGAAGTAATGGCTTTATCCTTAAGCCTTCGATAGAACTCTCTGTCAGAGAATTGATAAGTAAAAAAATAAATAGACATAAAAGCCATCAGCACGATGGTACTTACCAGAAGGGTAAACTGCAGGGTAAGTCGGGTACGTATCTGCATGATACTTATTCCTCTTTTAAAATATAACCCATTCCAAATTGGGTATGGATTAATTTTTTATCGAAATCACGATCGATCTTCTTACGAAGGTAGTTTACATACACTTCCACCATATTGGTGCCGGTATCAAAGTCTACATTCCAAACATTCTTTGAAAGTTCTGCTCTGGGAATGACTCTTCCCTGATTGCGAAGAAAATATTCGAGCAGCGCAAATTCTTTCGAGGTTAGCTCAACTTGCTTTCCGGCACGCACCGCAATTTTTTTATTCAGATCCAACACCAGGTCGGCAATGCGCAAATGATTATCATCTATCGGGTACTTCGGCTGGCGTTTCGTAAGTGCACGAATACGCGCCAGTAACTCCCGAAATTCAAATGGCTTTGATAAATAGTCATCGGCACCACTATCCAACCCCTGCACCACATCATCGGTACCTCCGAGGGCAGTTAACATCAGGATCGGAGTCTCTATTTTACCAGCTCTTAATTCTTTAGAAAGTTCATAGCCGGTAAGCCCCGGCATTATAACATCTGAAATGATCAGGTTATATGGATTTCGAAATGCCAGGTATTTTCCAGACAATCCATCCTCAGCAGCATCCACCTCGTAACCATTCTCTTCAAGGCCTTTCTTTAAATACTGAATGGTTTTCTTCTCGTCTTCAATTAAAAGGATTTTCATCTTGTCAAAAGTAAATTGTCATGTGGTGAAGTTAACATTAGAATTCAATTAAAACCATTTGAAATACCTGTTCGTTTTGTCATGAAAAGTCCCAAAGGCCATTAGATCATTGGGACTTTTTAAGTATTGTCTGAAACAAAAAAAGCCCTGAAAACTCAGGGCCTTTAAATCGCAACCTGTTTCTTCTTAAGCTACAGCTTTTGCTTCAGATTTTCTTGAAACTTCTTTTACTTTGTCAGTATCCAAATCCATTACAATAGGTGTTGCAATGAAGATTGAAGAGTAGGTTCCAATCACGATACCGATAAATAGTGCAAATGAAAACCCTCTCAACACTTCACCTCCAAAGAACAACAATACAATCACTACGATTAATGTCGTACCGGATGTAATCAAGGTTCGGCTTAGCGTGCTATTGATGGCATCATTAAATACCTTAGCGCGTTCATGATTTGCACCGAAGCCAAGGAATTCACGAATACGATCGAAAATAATTACCGTATCGTTGATTGAATAACCGATAATCGTGAGCACGGCTGCCACAAACACCTGATCAATTTCAAATGAAATTCCAAAGAGACCCGCAATGCCAAAGGAAGCTATTACAAACAAGGTGTCATGAATGAGCGCAATAATAGCTCCTGCACTATACGTCCATTTTTTAAAGCGAATTAAAATGTAAAGAAAAATTAAAATTATTGATACGATACTGGCTTCAAAGGCAGAACCCTTAATATCGTCTGCAATGGTGGCGCCTACCTTTGAGGACGAAGGAATCGTAAAATGCTGGTCATCCAATTGAGCATCATTTTCAGTGTATTTTATTCCTTTAAATTTTTCAACCCCCTGAATAAGAGCTCCCTTCACTTTATCATCGGCTGCTTCTGATTCGTCATCTACGAGGTATGAAGTTGTTACCTTCATGACTTTATCACCTCCAAAACTCTTTACTTCTACACCGGCATTTTCAAAACTTTCGCTCAAGGACACTTTCATATCGGTGGGCACTACAGGCTGATTAAAAGAAACGATATAAGAACGACCTCCTTTGAAATCCACACCCAGATTAAGTCCTTGGACAGCAATCAAAATGAATCCAATCACAATTACGGATCCTGAAAACAGGTATGCTTTTTTTCTGGATGCGATAAAATCAAACTGGCTTCTTTTTTTAATGATGTTGGCAATAGGTGTATTAAAAGAAACTTTTGACTCATCTCCTTTGCGGGTCATCCACTCCAATAGAACATGTGAAATATAAACTGCTGAGAAGAATGAGGTAGCAATACCAATCATCAACACAATGGCAAATCCTTTCAAAGGTCCTTGACCTAAGATGAACAATGCTGCTGCCGTAACCATGGTGGTAAGGTTCGAATCAAAGATGGAAGAGAACGCGCGCTCATAACCTTTCTTCACGGCCTCTTTCAGTTTGCGGCCTAGTGCCAATTCTTCTTTGATACGTTCATAAATCAAAACGTTGGCGTCCACCGCCATACCCATCGTGAGAACGATACCGGCAATTCCAGGAAGTGTAAGCGCGGCATTTAATTGTGCTAAAATTCCCAGGATAAAGAAAATGTTAAAAAGCAAGGCAAGGTTAGCTACCCATCCGCCTTTTGAGTAATAGGCCACCATGAAGATTACTACCAACGCCAAACCACAGGCCATTGAAATCAAGCCTTGATTCTGTGCTAATTTTCCTAGGCTCGGTCCGACAATAGCTTCTTCAACAATGCGCGTAGGAGCGGGTAATGAGCCCGCCTTCAATACGTTCGCCAAATCTTTCGCTTCATCTAAATCAAAAGAACCGGTGATCTGCGAGTTGCCATTAGGAATTTCACCTTGGACAGTGGGCGCAGTATAAACATAGTTATCCAACACGATAGCAATTCTTCCTTGCGGCTGTTTGCTGGCTGCTGCTGCCGTAATCTTGGCCCATGCGCGTGCACCTGCCGCATTCATCTGCATACTTACTGCTGGTCTCGCAAACTGATCATAATCCAAGCGGGCATCGTTAATTACATCACCTGTCAATAACGGTTTGCCGCTTCGCCCTATGTTGATAAAATTCAATTGAATGTCCTCCACTCCGGGTGTCATCTGTGGATCTGACTTTACATTCCAGAAAAATCCAATGGTGCGGGGGAACAACCCTCTCACCTCAGGTCTCCTCAGGATACGATTGATCTCAGCGGTATCCTTCACTTGATATAAAAAGGGAATTCCCTGATCGCTCAATGCGAAAAGAGGCGATGAGGTTGCTTTTCTAAGCGAGTCAAGCGCATTGCCTCCTGCGTTTCTAAGGTCAGCAAGTTCTTTCTCCAGGGCAGACTTCGTGGTGTCGGCACCAATTGCTGATTTTGTAGTATCTGTGCTCTTTGATTCCGTGGTAGCCAATGTTGTTTTTTGATTCTGCTCGTTTAAGAGAAGAGTGTTCACTGCAGCAAGGGACTGGTTCAATTGAGGATCGAATGTTTCAATTACTTCCCAGAACTCCAGTCGGGCCACTCCCTGCAATAGCTTTCTTACGCGCTGAGGGTTATCAGCACCCGGGATTTCAATCTGAATGCGACCGCTTTCCTGCAATCGTTGAATGTTTGGCTGTGATGTTCCAAACTGATCGATACGTGTTTTTAAGATAGTAAATGAACGATCTATAGCGCCATCAATTTCAGTATTCAAAAATTTCATTACGGTTTCATCACTATCCGTGAGCTTTACCCGGTCTTTATTGGCAGCAGAAGTGAAAAGAGAAGCCAGTGAACGATCAGGATTTGCATCCTTAAAAGCCTTGTTGAACAACGCACTGAAACTCGCTGTGCTATTTTTTTGTGATTCCCTTGCCTTTTGGATTGCATTGAGAAAGGCAGGATCTTGATTGTTTCCACTCAGTCCTTTAATGATATCAACCGGAGAAATTTCAAGCACCACGTGCATACCTCCCTGCAAGTCAAGGCCAAGACTCAACTCATTTTCCTTTACCTCCTTATAAGTGTACTCCGCTCCAAACAGGTTATATACCGGCTGGTTCCAGAGTGAATCGAGATAGACTTGTTTTTTGGCGAGACTTAATGAACCATTTTTATCGGTTGCATAATCCACAGCATCTTTTTGCACTTTGCTCGATACAAATGTAAACGACAAATAATACAAGCAGAGCAATGTGACGATTACTGTCAACACAACCACTACACCTTTGTTACGCATAACTATTAGTTAATTTAAATTGATTGATAATTCTAAGAATGAAGACAAGAACAGGGAACCCAACAGGTGGAGTTCGCTATTAAGGAAAACGTTGTGAAAGAAATTCAGGGCGCGTTAGGCGCGATGACGATTTGAAAAAGTACATGGAAAAGTTTGCTGAAAACCTTTTCCGTGGAAGGAATGTAACGATGAGATACCTCTGCAGTAGTTAATGTTTCCAACAGAGTGTCCGGTGACTGCTCATCAATTTTTACTACACTTGCCTGGGTAACTGCATCAGCCGGAGCGGAGATTACGGATTTTTGATCTGACTTTTCATCGGATTGCTCTGTGCCAGCCGTTTTCTTAGGCTCAAGGCGAACAAAAGAATGAGAAAGAATAATCACCACAGCCGCCAAAAGGCCTGCAACAATTAAAATACCACGGTAAACCGATTTCTTTCTCATTTTAAATAATGAAGCCCACAAAAGTAGGGTTTAGAAATTAATTTGCAACACCCCCAATGCGAGACTTGAGATAACCTACTAATACGTCCAGGGCACGCTCAAAATGGCTGTTGTTGGGCACCACCAGGTCAGCATCATGTTTCAATGGCTCAATCAGACGTTCATAAACAGGCATTACATGGTTCTGATAGCGGTACAATACATCATCAATATCATAACCCCGTTCTATCTGGTCCCTTTTTATTCTTCTACCCAACTTTACATGATCTTTGGCTTCAATAAAAATGCGAAGGTCTAGCTCATTCGAGATTTCTTCAAAATACTGGACGAACAGCCCCTCTACTACTATGATGGGTGCTGTCTTGAACTCAAGCACTTTAGGAGTGGCGCCAGGATTATTAAAAGTGTATTCCGCCTTAGTCACATTTTGGCCGGCTTTCAACAACAAAAGATCATGTTGAAAAGCTTCATGATCAATTGAAACCGGTAAGTCAAAATTCTTAACGCCATTTTCATCCACTGGCTGTTGATCACGCGGTCGATAATAATTGTCTTGCGAAATTAAACAGATCTCATCCGCCTTAAAGCAAGAAGATAGTCCTTGAAGAAAATAGGTTTTTCCTGAGCCACTTCCACCTGTAATGCCAATGGTAAAAGGCTTATTCATAGTTATTCGTTGTAGAAAGTGAGGGCGACTCTTTCAGAAATTCAATCAACTTATTCACGGCCCGCGCACGATGACTAATTGCATTCTTTTCTTCCATACTCATTTCTGCCAGTGTTTTCTTATAACCATCAGGCAAAAAAATCGGATCATAACCAAAACCGCCTGATCCGCGATACTCGCTAATGATTTGACCATTTACTACTCCTTCAAACTGTCGGGTAAATGCTGGCGTTATCAATGTAATTATTGTTCTGAACCTGGCCTTTCGATTTTGTGAACCCTCCATGTTTTTAAGAAGGAGTTTCATGTTATCACCTGCCTTACGCTGTTCTCCTGCATACCGGGCAGAATACACACCGGGTGCTCCGTCTAATGCATCCACCTCAAGACCGGTATCATCGGCAAAACAAGAAACACCAAAATTCTTATAAACGTATTCTGCTTTTTGAAGGGAATTGCCTTCCAGCGTAGATTGTTCTTCCAGCAATTCTTCCGTACAGCCTATTTCAGCAAGGCCCACTAATCGGAAGTCCGGACCCAAATGGGCCCGGACTTCATCAATCTTGTGTTGATTATTAGTTGCGAAACACAACATACTATATCACACCAAGCAATTCAATTTCAAAAATCAGATTTGCATTGGCAGGAATTTTACCACCTGCTGAAACAGACGAACCATAGGCATAGCCTGAAGGTATGTAAAGTGTAACCTTTGAGCCCACAGGAATTATAGGAAGAACCAGTTGCCATCCTAAAATCAACCCGGAAAGTGAAAATGTAATTCCGGTTGTATTCTGGTCGAATGGTGCTTTTGCAGGATCTGAGAGAAGAGTGCCTTTATACTTCACCGTTACTTTACTTTCAATGCAGGGTGTTCCTCCTGAGCCTTGAGAAGTGATCACGTATCGAACTCCATTTGGTTCGCTCTGAGCAACAATACCATTATTAGTCACATAGGTATCGATTGCTATAATGTCGGATGCCAGTCGTGTCTGATCAACTGTCGATAATTTAGTAGCAGGAACTTCTTTCGTACAGGTAGCGTCATCCTTGCCACACGATTGCATTAAAACCAACCCAACTGCCAGGGCAATTGCAATTACCTTATTCATTGTTGCTTTTACTTTATTTCAACCAATTCCATCTCGAATCTCAATACTGAGTTTTCAGTAATTACCTCACTTCTTTTTTGAGGACCATAGGCTAATCCTGAAGGAACAAATACTATCATTTTTGATCCTTTGTTCATCAGCGCAATGGCTTCTTCCCATCCTGGTATTACCTGACGATAACCGAGCATAAGCTCGAGGGGCGAATAAGGCTGGCGTTGTTCATTGTAAACATTATTGGCGCGCGCGACAGATTCTATACTGCTATCAAAGCAGCGACCATCCAATAGAAAGCCACTGTAATTAATGCTTACGGTTTGACCTGCCTTGGCATTTTCTCCTGTTCCCTGCTTTTCAATTATATATCTTATACCAGAGGCTGTCTTTTGAGCTACGAGGGATTTCTCTTTCAAATAATTATCAATAAGAACAGTATCAGTAGCCAACTGCACTTGTGCTTTTAGTGCGTCCTTCTCATTGAGTTTTGCCATAATATCATTCTGCATCTTTCTGGCATCTTCTTCGGAAATCACATCCGCCACACCAATTTCAAACGTAAATAATCCAGTGCTGTCAACCCCGGGAGGAGGAACTGATTTGAATGTTTTCTGAAACAAATCCTTGGCACCAACTTTAAAGGTTACACTATCTCCCTTAGTCAACGACTGGAACACTTCCAGTACGATGTCACCATCGGGCACTGAGTCTTGCTTTTGCACCATGGTTGGAAAATCAGCCTTGCGACTATCTGACCAAATGGAATCTTTTGAATCCTTAAAAACCATATTTAATATCAGTATTTGTCCGGTCTCTGGCAACTTGCCATCGCCTTCACGTACTATATTATACTTATAACCGGATTTTGTTTCTTTAGTAGAAGCGCAACCCGCCATTACCATTACCACCAGGCTTAACGCCACAATTGATTTTTTCATTTTTGAATTTTGATTGTTAGAACTACTCTTTATTTAATTGAACCTTATATTCTGGTAAAATTTCCAGGAATTTTTTTAATGTGTTTTCCAACGTAAGTTTCGATGATCCACCTGATGCATTATGATGACCACCACCCTCGAAATGTTTTCGCGCCATCTCATTCACCGAAAAATCTCCTAACGAACGAAACGACAATTTTATTTCCTCTTTGCGATCATACATCAGCACAGAGAGCTTTACATTTTTAATGGATAGCCCATAGTTGACCAATCCCTCCGTGTCACCGGTTTGTGCACCGAAGATTTTTAGTTCTTCCTGGCTCAGCGTCATATAGGCTGTGTTATAGTCGGGTAGCACCACTAACTTCTGGCTCAAGACAAATCCCGTAAGGCGAAGTCGCTCAAGAGAGTTGGTGTCATAAATCTGCCGGGCAGTCTCATGCGGATTTGCCCCAAGACCAACCAACTCAGAAGCAATTAAAAACTCCTGTTGTCGGGTATTGTTGTGCCTAAATCCTCCCGTGTCGGTCATTAAACCGGCATATAAACAATTGGCGATGTCCTCATCGATAAGATGCTTTTCTCCTAATTCTGCGATCAATTCGAAAATCAAGCCCGTTGTTGAGGCCGAGGCCGTAGTCCATTGAACAAACTGAGCGAAATCTTCGGGTTCTAAATGATGATCAATCAACACCTTAACACCATTCGCCTTACGAATCATTTCACCAAGACTATTGATGCGGCTCAGGCTTGAGAAATCAAGGCAGAAAACAATCTCAGAGTTCTTGATTAGCTGTTCAGCCTTTTGTTCAATTTCTGGTTTATCGTTAGACAACGCCAGCACCTTATCGTTTCCGGGCATCCAGGCCAGAAAATCTGGGTAATTACTGGGCGTAATCACTGAAACGGAATGCCCTTTCTTAATTAAAAATCCTGCTAACCCCAAAGAAGACCCCAACGCATCTGCGTCTGGCTTAAAATGAGTCACGATCACCACTCGTTTAGGAGCGTTGATCAGCGACTTAAAGGCTTGGAGGTTTTTCATCGAGGGGGCAAAAATGGCAATTTTAATTGTTAGTGCATAGTCTGAAATTAAGGGCAAGCAAGCATTTGGATAAAACATCAAAAAACTGTGCATCCGAAGGCACGGACTATGAACGAAAAGGCTAATTTTGCGCCCGATTTAAAACCAACCAGAAAACAATAAATAATCTATAAAATGGCAGGAAACAGAACTTTTACGATGATTAAGCCCGATGCAGTAGAGGCCGGAAATGCAGGTGCAATTACCAAAATGATTGAAGACGCAGGCTTCCGCGTTGTGGCGATGAAAAAGGCCAAACTTAGCCCGGAACTGGCAGGCAAATTCTATGAGATACACAAAGAGCGTTCTTTCTATGGAGAACTTTGCGCCTATATGTCAGGTGGCGCGATTGTCCCTATGATTCTTGAAAAAGATAATGCCGTGGAGGACTTCCGTAAACTGATTGGAGCAACCGACCCTAAGAAGGCTGCTCCCGGAACTATCCGTGCTTTATTTGCCAAGTCAATTGACGCAAATGCAATTCATGGCTCTGACTCTGATGAAAATGCTGCTATAGAGGGCAACTTTTTCTTCTCCCAGTTTGAAAGATTTTAATTCTTCGATACTGATGCGGGATACCAGATTCTGGTCAGGTGTCCCGCAAAAGTGTCGAATCTCCTTCTCCGCATAACTTTATACTCCTACCCGCTAATTCACCCGAGAAAAAAATTATGAATCCTATCAATCCTCTCTACTCAGAAAAGTTTGAAGCCCGCCACAATGCACCTGATGCTGCGCAAATCACGGAAATGTTGAAGGTTGTGAAGGCGGCATCTGTAGATGAACTGATTAGCCAAACGGTGCCAGCTAATATACGTCTTAAAAAATCTTTGCAGCTACCTGCTGCACAATCTGAGTTTGAGTTTTTGAAGGAGTTTAAAAAACTGATATCCAAAAATAAAATCTTCAAATCGTATATCGGCACGGGTTATTATAATTGCATTACTCCGGGTGTAGTGTTACGCAACGTTTTGGAGAATCCGGGATGGTATACTGCCTACACACCCTACCAGGCTGAAATAGCCCAGGGTCGTATGGAAGCGTTGATCAACTATCAAACGATGATCATCGACCTTACAGGAATGGAAATCGCAAATGCTTCCTTATTGGATGAAGCAACCGCTGCAGCGGAAGCCATGCATTTGTTATATGCCTCACGCAAAGCCACAAAGAAAAATGCAAATACATTATTTGTAGATGAGAATACCTTTCCACAAGTAATTGATTTATTAAAGACCCGGTCAACTCCGATTGGGGTTACTCTTGAGATCGGTGATGTAAGAAAGCTTGACATTACCCGCTCAGATATATTTGCCATTTATCTTCAGAATCCTGACCATAACGGTGAAGTAAAAGATCATACTTCCTTTATTGAATCAGCCCATGAAAAAGATGTGTTCGTTGTCATGGGTGCCGACCTGATGAGTTTGTTACTCATGAAATCTCCAGGTGAGATGGGTGCGGATGTAGTGGTAGGAAACTCACAACGCTTTGGCGTGCCCATGGGCTTTGGTGGTCCACATGCAGCGTTCTTTGCTACTAAAGAAGAATTCAAAAGGCAGATACCAGGAAGAATTATTGGAATATCCATTGATGCACAGGGTAATCCAGCTTATCGCATGGCCTTACAAACACGCGAGCAACATATCCGCAGGGAGAAAGCAACTTCAAACATTTGCACAGCACAAGTATTATTGTCCGTGATGGCAAGTATGTATGCAGTATATCACGGACCAGATGGGTTAAAGAAAATTGCCGGGCGTATTCATGCATTAACTCAACTTTTGGAGGAAGGGCTTGCAGCCGCAGGCTTAAAGCAAGTTAACACGAACTATTTCGATACGCTAAAAGTGATGGTCGCGGATAAAAATGCGATTCAACAAAAAGCTGAAGCAGCAGAAATCAACTTTAAATACTTTAATGATCATCATGTAGGAATCTCATTGGATGAAACCACTACCCTTCAGGATATTGAGAAAATAATTTCTGTGTTTTCAGGAAGTGCCTCTTCCATTCATACAGATGCTGTAAATAAAATTAACTGGCCGGCATCACTGGTTCGATCATCCAACTTCCTCACACATCCCGTATTCAATTCGCACCATTCTGAACACGAGATGTTACGCTACATCAAGAAATTAGAAAACAAGGATTTATCCATGGTGCATTCTATGATTTCATTGGGCTCATGCACTATGAAGTTGAATGCCACCACTGAAATGATTCCGGTAACGTGGCCAGAGTTGGGTGCACTTCATCCGTTCACTCCCGCCAATCAAACAGAAGGTTATCAACTGATGATCACCAATCTTGAAAATTGGTTGAAAGAAATTACGGGCTTTACAGGAGTGTCACTCCAACCAAACAGCGGTGCTCAAGGTGAGTATGCCGGCTTGATGGTGATCCGCGCATACCATCAAAACAGAAATGAAGCTCACAGAAACATTGCATTGATCCCGGCATCGGCACACGGCACTAATCCTGCCAGCGCTGTTATGGCAGGCATGGATGTAGTGGTCGTGAAATCCGATGAAGAAGGCAAAATTGATGTAACCGATCTTAAAGCAAAAGCCACTCAATACAAAGACAACCTTTCGTGCTTGATGGTGACCTATCCTTCTACACACGGAGTGTTTGAAGAAGCGATCATTGACATCTGCGAAACGATTCATGCTCATGGCGGATTAGTGTATATGGATGGAGCCAATATGAATGCACAGGTAGGATTAACTTCCCCCGCTAACATTGGTGCAGATGTATGCCATTTAAATCTTCACAAAACATTTTGCATTCCTCACGGTGGTGGTGGTCCTGGTATGGGCCCTATTTGTGTGAATGACAAATTGAAACCATTCCTTCCTGGTCATGCGGTGGTGAAAACAGGAGGTGATCACGCGATTACCGCAGTGTCTGCTGCGCCATGGGGAAGTGCCAGCATCTTGGTTATCTCTTATGCCTACATCGCCATGATGGGTGGTGATGGGTTAACCAATGCTACCAAGATGGCGATCTTCAACGCCAACTATATCAAAGAAAGGTTAAGCGAGCATTATAAAATTTTGTATACAGGCACGCATGGCCGTTGCGCTCATGAAATGATTGTCGATTGCCGTGATTTTAAAAAATCGGGTATTGAAGTAGAAGACATCGCCAAGCGTTTGATGGATTATGGATTCCACGCACCGACAGTATCTTTCCCCGTTGCCGGAACATTAATGATTGAACCTACTGAAAGCGAACCTAAAGCAGAGATGGATCGCTTTGTAGATGCGCTGATTGAAATCAGAAATGAAATCCGCGAAGTGGAAGAAGGCAAAACGCAAAAAGATAACAATGTTTTGAAACATGCACCACACACAGCAGCCTTGATTACCGCTGATGAATGGAATCGCCCTTACAGCAGACAGAAAGCAGCGTATCCACTACCATTTGTGAAAGAAGTGAAGTTCTGGCCTAGCGTGAGTCGTGTAGATAATGCGTATGGGGATCGCAATCTTATATGCAGTTGTCTACCCATAGAAGAATACGCTAAAAAAGAAGAAGCGACAATCTGACTGCCCTAGTCATTACAAAATCTGAATATACCGGTTTTACTGGCATAGTCTGTTTATGGATTTTCAGTCTTTCTTTGGCATGGGTATTCCTGAAATAAAGGAAGCAAGCGCTAAAGTGTTTTAATCCATTCACTTCAACGCAAAAGCAATATAGTAATCACTTGTTTTTGTGCGTTGAAACCCACCGCCACCTGCAGCAATCACCACATACTGTTTGCCGTCAATTTCGTAGGTTGAGGGCGTAGCATAGCCTCCGGCTGGCAATTGATATTCCCATAAAATTTCTCCGGTCTCTTTATCAAGCGCCCTGAACTTTTCGTCTTGTGATGCGCCAATAAAAACAAGGCCACCGGCTGTTACTATTCCACCACCAAACAGTTGTGTTCCGGTATTGCGAATTCCTTTTTCAACCAATTCTGGATATTCACCCAGTGGTACACGCCATGTTACTTCCGCAGAATTTAAATCCAATGCACACAAGGTGCCCCAGGGTGGTTTAATACCGGGATGGCCATCTTGATCAAGCAATTGCTTATAGGCTTTTATTCGATAACGTGTTGGCTTACCGGCAATCGTGGTGGCAATCGGTACTTCACTTTGATAGGTTTTGGTTTTATTGATGCCAAACAAAAATGAAGTAACCGCTTCCAACTGTTCTTCCGATAAATCGCTGAAGGCCGGCATATTGCGTTGACCTTTTTTCAGAATGTTAATTGCATCATTTGGTTTCATTCGCTTTGAAACCTCTACCAGCGAGGGAAATCCAGGATTTCCTTTTCGATCTTCGCCATGGCAGGCGGTGCATTTTGTATTGTAGATTTTTGATCCCACCTCAAGGAGAGGTTTACCTAATAGGTTTTCCTTTTCATTTCCTTCAGCAACCAATTGCACAATGTTAGGAATGTCATTCAATCCAACATATATGATTCCTGTTTCGGCATCTACCGCTCCGCCACTCCATTCAGCACCTCCCCGAAATCCTGGCAACTGAATAATTCCCTGCAAACTCGGTGGCTGATAAATGCTTCCCCACGTATATTTACTCGCCTCCTCTTTAATAAACTGATGAGATACCGCTGAGATGTTGGTGATCAGGCTTGAATCAAATGCGGTGTGGGTAAGCGGTAATGGCTTTAACGGAAAAGGTTGTGTTGGCCATGTTGATTCATCCGTCATAGTTGAAGCAGGAACGGGTCTTTCTTCAATGGGATAAATTGGTTTACCTGTTTCACGCTCCAGCATGAACACCAATCCTTGCTTCGTGAGTTGTACGACCGCATCAATCTCTTTACCATCTTTTTTTATGGTAGCTAAATTAGGTGGTGTTGGCAAATCATAATCCCAGAGGTCATGGTGTGAAGTTTGAAAATGCCAAACATACTTGCCGGTTGTCGCATCGATGGCAATGACAGAATTGGCAAACAAATTTTGACCCTTTCGTTCTCCACCATGAAAGTCGAATGCGGGTGCCCCTGTTGCCGCGAATATCAAACCTCTTTCACGATCAATACTTAAACCAGCCCATGCGTTGGCACCTCCTATATTTCTATAGCTCTCTTCCGACCATGTATCATATCCAAACTCACCAGGATGAGGAAGCGTATGAAATGACCAGCTCATTTTACCGGTGCGCACATTATAGGCACGAATATCACCAGACAAGGCTTCATAATTTTCATTCAGCGATGAACCCACAATAATGAGATCTTTATAAACCACACCTGGTGATGTATTAGTCACATTATACTTTTCAATATCCACATCATTTCGAAGGCCTTTTCTTAAATCAACAGAACCATTCTCACCAAAATCCGGAAAAGGTTTTCCTGTAAGCGCATTCAGCGCAATCAACTTGTTTTTAGCACACACTAAAATTCTCTTTTCATCACCTTCTTCCCAATACGTAAGGCCTCGGTTAAAGCCGCCTTCTTTGCTTCCCTCAAATGGATCATAAACCCAAAGCTCCTTTCCGGTATTCGCCTCCAGCGCAAAGACTTTCAACTTGGCTGAAACACCATACAAGGTTTTATCAATAATGATGGGATTGCATTCTATCTTAGAAAATTCAGTATGATCTCCCGTACGATAGTCCCACGCGACCTCTAGTTGTTTTACATTTTGCTTGTTGATCTGAGTTAATTGTGAGTATGCGTTGACGCCATCATCTCCACGATACGCTGTCCAACTTTTGTAGGGGGAAGTTTGTTCGCATGAGGTAATGATCAGGAAGATGAAAAGGTAGAATATGCGTCTGTTCATATCAACAAGTTATATCACCATTACTTCAATCCATACTTATCAATTAAATAAACCATAGCAGCCATAGAAGCAGCACCCATCTCCAATTCGCGCTTGTCCACTTTATCGATCGTGTCTTCTGCAGTGTGATGATAATTGAAATATCGCTGCGAGTCAGGCAGAAAACCCAACAAGGCAACACCTTGACTAGCCAGCGGACCGATATCGGCACCACCACCTTCCTGGCTAAAATCAGAAAGGCCATAGGGATCAAGCAAAGGCTTCCAACTGCGCACTCGCTCTTTTGCTTTTTCTTCGTTGGGAACTGTAAAGCCCCGTGGCACAAAACCACCACGATCTGATTCAATGGCAGCAAGATGTTTTTCTTTATTCTTTTCGGCCTGCTCCGCATATTTGATTCCCCCTCGTAAACCATTTTCTTCATTCATAAACATCACCGCGCGAATAGTGCGTTTAGGTTTATAGCCCATTGCCTTAAATAATCTGAGCACTTCAATTGACTGTACGCAACCGGCACCATCGTCATGTGCCCCCTGGCCAAGATCCCATGAATCGAGGTGACCACCTACTACAATAATTTCATCAGGAAATTCAGTGCCTCTCAATTCACCAATTACATTGAATGAAGGCGCATCGGGCAACGTTTCACTGTGAGATTCCACATAAAAGGTGAGATCTTTTTCATCTTTCAGCTGTTGACTCAGCAACTCCGCGTGACGTGTGCTGATGGCAATCGCAGGAATCTTTGCAATGTTAGGAGCATACCTCATACCTCCTGTGTGAGGATAATCTTCCAGGTTAGAACCCATTGAGCGCACCAAGGCAGCAACCGCCCCATACTTTGCAGCTTCAGAAGCACCATTGGCCCTTTGATCAACGGCTCCACCATATCCACCAAATGTATTGAGCTTTGTAGGATCCATGGGCCGATTAAAGAAGACGATCTTACCTTGCACACCTTTACTACCCAGGGCCTTTAGCTCATCCAGATTTTTTACTTCCACAACATTGGCGGAAATACCCGATGAGCCCGTTCCAATTGATCCTCCCAGTGCACACACATTTACCGATATCGTTCCGGCACGTTTTGAAATGATGCGACCAATTTCTTTTTCACCGCGCACCCAATGAGGTACGAGCACCGGTTGCAGCCAAACTGTATCAAATCCAAACTGCTTCATGGCATTGCGACTCCATTCCACTCCTGCTGCCGCACCTGGAGAGCCTGACAGTCGTGGCCCTACCTTGGTAGTAAGATCATAAAGCATTTCATATGACTGGCCTTTGCTCAACGCCAGATCAAAAATTTGCTTAATGGCTGTTTCATCAGAAGTTTGGGTGAAAGCCGTAATGCTAAGGAAAAGAAATAGTGAGATAATTAGGCACTTCATCATTGTCAAATATGGTATGAGTTCTATAACATAAATAGGTTAGTTGGAAACTATCAAATCGATAATACCATCATCAAGATTCAAATATGCATTATTTAACAAACCAAAAAAGCAACTTTATATAAAGTGTTGGAATGATCTGTGTTCCAGAACAAAATATCCATTCAAAGGTTTGAAAAGCAATGATTTACAATCGAACTTCGTAAAAAAATCATTATGGCTTTTCTATTTGATTCGTTTGAGGGTTGGAAAAAATACTGCACCGAAGAGAATACTACAATTGTGCAGG
The DNA here is from genome assembly GCA_043774805.1 of Cyclobacteriaceae bacterium. Classification (GTDB taxonomy): domain Bacteria; phylum Bacteroidota; class Bacteroidia; order Cytophagales; family Cyclobacteriaceae; genus ELB16-189. The sequence continues at coordinate 107,246 of JAYVTB010000089.1, forward strand.
CGGTGCTGGATTATGAAATGGAACAAAAGGGCCGTACAGAGCAACAAATATGGGATGGTCTTGCCAAGGCATGGACGGTTATGAAAGATGCTGTTCAAACCGGACTGACGGAAGACATGACATCTCGTTCAGGCATGATTAACAACGGTGCCAAAAAAGTATTCAATCATCCTGTGACCGTTCTGTCAAAAGAATTTCAAAACTTAATCTCACGCGCTCTTGCTGCTAAAGAAGTAAACTCTTGCATGGGTAGAATAGTAGCTGCCCCAACAGCCGGAGCCTCGGGTATTATGCCTGGTGTTCTCTTCACGTTGCAGGAAATTCATAAAGTGGACGACAAGAAAATTCTTGAAGCGATGCTGCTTGCAGCGGGCATTGCACTGATCATGGAACAGAAGGCAAGCATTGCCGGTGCGGTAGGTGGTTGTCAGGCCGAAACCGGTACTGCAGCAGCCATGGGTGCAGGCGCTATAGTATATTGTTTAGGTGGGGATATTGATCAGATCTTTAATGCCGTTGCTATTACGGTTCAATGCATGCTTGGTTTAGTATGCGATCCGGTTGCTGGCCTGGTAGAAATCCCATGTGTAGTGCGCAACGCCAGTGCAGCGGCCATCGCGAATAGCTCCGCACAAATTGCGATCGCTAATGTGAGCAGTGTGATTCCTGTTGATGAAGTGATTGAAGCTATGGGTGAAATTGGGGCAAGCATGGAAACACGTTACAAAGAAACTGCTCTTGGAGGATTGGCTGCTACAAAAACAGGCCAGGCCATCGCGAAGAAAGTATTGATCAGGGATATTGAGATTTTACCGGATGAAGAGGTGAAATAATGCTCCTGCTTTGTTTTGATCATATCGCTAAGCCTGAAAACATATTCTGCTATCTTTGTTTTGATTAATAATTTCGTCAACTATGAGTACCGCAGACATCCGTCAAAAACTTCATAACTATATTGAAACTGCCCAGGACAAAAAGGTAAAGGCTATTTTTGCTATGGTGGAAGAAGAAATTGAAGAGAATTACAGCCACTGGAAGGATGAAACTTTTGTGGCTGAAATAAACCGAAGGGAAAAAAATTACCTCAAAGGGAAAACAAAAACATATACGATTGAAGAATCAATCACCCGCGCCAAAAAATCTCTTCAGAACGTAAAGGAAAATAAGGTTGTACAATCTTAAAATTCTATGAGAAGCCGATAAAGAATTTCAAGAGGGCACTCAATGTTTTGAAGAGCAAGCTGATGGCCTGGGCATTCGATTCATAGAAGTAATAAAACATAAATTAGAGACCATTCAAAAATATCCTGAAAGGAATCCCAAACGTAAAGGCAATTTCAGAGAAGCCATCGTGAGAACGTTTCCTTACATCATTACCTACACGCTCTACAAGAGAGAAATGATTTTGCCGGATGAAGGCATTAAATAAACCCGGATAATGCAATAGCCGCGACCCTGCCTACCGGACAGGCAACCGGACAGGCAGGCTTCAGGTCGGGGGGAATAAACAAAAAAAATATTTGGCTTTAGCCAAAATTATCTTTGGGCTAAAGCCCTTCTGGATTGTTTTCATCTGCCCCCCGACATAAATGTCGGGGCTATTTTTCTAATGCATAATCCGGGATAAAATGCCCGCTATTTAATCGTCATTTCAAATGTACCATCCCAATCCGTTGGCACACCAGTCTTGATAAGATCCTTTGTATAGTCTGCCATAAATTGGTATCCTTTTGATCTTGGTTCACTACTGGTTTGCTCAAAAAGGTCATCGAAGATCGTTAAGGCTTTCTTGAAGTTCCTCGTTGAAAAATTTAACAATCCTTTCTCCACTTCTATTATTTCCGTTTTTTGTGAATTTACTTCTTGGGAATTATCATCCATTCCAATCAACTCTGCTAATGGCAGGGGAATTGATTTACCCATCAATTTATAGTTGCCTAAGGGTCTTAAGATGAAATTATGATTTTTGGGAAGCCTGCTATACAGAGATTCGCTGACAATAATGGAAGCGCCAAGCACTTTTGTAAGTCCCTCTATTCGCGCAGCGATGTTCACGGCATCTCCGATCACACTGAGCGATCTTTTTTGAGGAGTGCCGATCATTCCGGAAATACAATTTCCATAGTTAATACCAATGCCTGCCTGTATCTGGTTAGTACCCGAAGGCGATTGTCGATTGAATCTGATTAACTCTTGCTTCATCATCAGGGCAGAAATGCAAGCGCTTTCAGCGACTGATAAGCTTGGTGCCTTACCTGGAAAATATAATGCCATGATCGCATCACCAATGTACTTATCAATGATACCACCTTGCAGGTGAATATATTTCGACATCGTGCCGAGATACCGATTCAATAAATCGATCAGGCTACTGGCGCTTATCCCTTCCGATAACTTTGTAAAATCACGGATATCCGAAAACATGATGGCGATATCGGACGATTTACCCCGAAACCCATCTTTGCCTGTTTCATTCAGTATCATTTCAATCTGCTCTTGTCCAATAAACCGGCCAGCGGAATGCAAGAGCCAGCCATCTTTGTGGTGCTCTTTCAGTATGTCCTCGTACTCTTTTCTGAGTTTGGAGTTTTCTGTTTGATCCAATAATGAAATCGCCTTCCTTAATTGAAAAGATGATTCGTTATAATACCCCGACTTATCGAGCGCCTGTGATTGGTAATAATAGAAATGGGCCTTTTCTGTTATTGAATTGGAGAAGTCGCTGATGTATGCTTTTTCTGTTTTGAGAAAGTATTTTCTTGCCACGGAAGGTTTCCCATTGAAGAGCGCCATCAATCCGGATAAGTAGTCAATTCGGGATTGAAGCAGTTTTTTGTTTTCAGGATTAACTTCTTTGCCGGATATTTTACGAAGCGTTGAAATGATCTGCTTTGACTTAACTACTTCATGGGTTTGCAAATAATAATAAGCCAGCGTGTACTGCGCAAAAAATTCAACCTCCTGTCCCGCTAGTTTTGCATGCTGAATGCTGCGATCGATATATTTAATGGCGCCCCGAAAATCCTGAAGTTCAATCAGGCAGCTGGCAATCTGGTTCATCATTTTTGATTTCAGACTTTCTTCTCCGGCCGATTTTTCAAGGATCTTTAAGTCAAGCTCAAGATTTTTTATAGCTTGTTTAAAATTACCAATCCCAAAATTCAAGCGACCCAGGTTTCCATGCGTGAGGGCAACAGACTGCTCATCCTTAAATTCTTTCTTAATTTTTAAAGACTGCTGAAACAAGAACAACGCATCTTTATAAAACCCAATCGTTTGAAGGACCTGTGCATAGGTGTCTGAAACCCTGGCCAGGTAATACCGGGCTGGTCGGTCATTAAAAGAGTTTAAATAGTCAATGCTTTTATTTAGCGATTCGAATACAATATGATAATGGTTTGGTCCCTTCTTAAAATTTAAAAATCCCTTTACATGGTAATAAATGCCCAGCTCAAAATCAGACAGAAGATGCTGATGGCCCAATAAAAACGATTCTGTTAGGGTGATCTCCTTTTTGTACTTTATTGGACTATAGGATATACCAATAAAAAACAGAATGTAATCCGGTAGATTACTTTGAATGCTTTTCAAACCTTCCTGAATGATCGGGTTTTCTTTTTTTGTTTGCAGGAAAATGATTTCTGAAAAAACTTTATTGCTGATCCCGGTGATTGAAGAAGTATTTTCCATACTACGGTGAGCTCATCGTTTCACCAACTCCAGATTTTCATCCAACTCAAAGAAAAGCAGATCCCGTGTATCTTTAGTAGGACGCACCCAGGCTACAATGGCTACTCCCCCGGTCTGTGTTGGCGTAATTCTGTATTTCTCTAGCTTGAAAGGAATGAATTCATCCAGATACTTCTCGGCTTGTATTGAATTATCTTTAATAACGGAAAGCAGAAGGGAGCCTTTATAGATGTTATCTGCGTTAGCATTTGGGTTGTTGGTTATGCGTGCATAAAAAACCCGGTCTTTTTCTTTGTTGCTTTCCAGTTGATGCGAGTGGTCTGCTGGATTGGAAATCATATTCAATGCAGTCTGGTTAAAATCTGCATCCAGAATGACAAGCTGAGTGGCTGGAATACTGACATTATAAGAAGGCACATTAATAAGAACAGCAGATCCGTTAAGATAGGGAACCGCCTTAAACATGTTTTGAAAAGGTACGGTGCCAAGGGTATAATTATCTTTTACCACCGAACTGCCATTGGCGTTCACTTTGAGCAGTTGCGTGCCGGGTCTTGGCCCCATCTTTCTCGAAAACGAAGAGGGTGGCAAAGCGGTTTCATCCCATGTTGCCCCTGGAGCTAGATAGTTACCTATTGCGACAAAAGATTGCGAAAATGACCCAAAGCGAATTATGTTTTCATCGGGTGTTGTTGAGTAAGGTAGATTATAGACTGTTATCCATTCCTGACTCTGTGTCGGATCGTTATACAACTTATCACTGCCACCACAACCCACACAATCATCAACCTTCATAGGAACCAGATTGAACTTCCCATCGAGAGCCTGATCGCGGAACGAAACCATAAGCTGCTGATTGTTGGTGAGATCCCACACTTCGAAGGGTACTTCCACATAATCCTCATATAATCCATCAGTTGTGCAAAAACAAAAGCCCCGGTTGCCACGGTGCGCTTTTTGAGTTTGCCCCGGACCAAACCTGATCTCGAAGTCTATGTTTGGAAAATTAAAATAAAATTGCCACGAATAATAAAAAAAAGACTTGGCAGTATTTTCAATGAACCTTTGTTCCGATGGACCATAATATTTGGTGATGAAGTATTGGTCACCATTTTTACCGGTCAAATAAACATAGGTTGGCCTTGCTTCCCAATACCTTATGGGCTGTTTAAATTCCAGCTTGCCAGATGAAGAAAATTTATTATAGTCAGGGGCACCTTCACCTCCAATAGAAATAACGCCCCCATCTGAAGTCCTAAAGATTTGAGCTTTCGGGTGATCGGGTCCAGTCGTAAAATATTCCGTTTGCCCGGTCTCCGGATCAAGATCGAAAAACAAGTTCCGACAATTGCAATTAAGATCTGGTGTGTAATAAACCAAGCCTTTATCATCGGCCGCATAATTTGGTCCAACGGAATACGTATCAAGCCACCAGCCATCAGAAGCAAGACGAGATTCTGAGGGTGGAGTACCCGTCTCAAAGAGATAGTCAAAATTTCGGATGACGCCTTCAATAATAGGAAACTTCATCGTTTTTGTTTTTTGAATTACTCCTTTTGCATCAGTAGTCACCAATACATACTCCTCTGCCCAGTTCGTTTGAAAACCTCCGAAGTTCGTGGAGGTTAACATAAACACATAACTCCCATCCTCCTTTTGTCTGAAATAAAACATATCAGGCGCTGATCCATCGAGGGATCCACCACTTAAGGGTGCATTAAAGTTGTGAAGTTGGACTTGTTCAACTCCTGGCTTTGGATTTTCTATATTAACCTCATCTTTAAGACATCCAGTCAACATAAATACCAGGCAAGTAATAAGAACCAGACCCTGAAAAGAGAAGTGCACAAATCTCTTTCTGGTTTTTAAACTCTCCCTTAGATTAGTTTCCATGACTAGTTATCAAATTGAGATTCTCATCAAGTTCCATAAAGATCAGTTCTCGAGCATTGAATGTTGGTCTCACCCAGACGACAAGGGCAACGCCTCTCTCGGTGTGCGTAATCCGGTACTTCTCCACGTCAAAATCAATAAAATCAAAATTCTGATTGATCGGAATATTATTTCGAACGGTGGTAAGCAGAAGCGAATTCTTGCCTCCGGTGGTATTTGGCCTTCCTGTAATTCGGGCATAGAAAAACTGGGATCCATTACTTTCCAGTTGATGTCCATAGTCATCATTGTTGGACTCCACCGGGATAACAGTTTGGTTAAAATTGCGGTCCAGTATCACCAGCTGAGCAGGCTGATATCCATACGACCCCAAGTGAATGTCGGAAGGATCTTTAGTAACTTGTTGCGCATTAATGATAACAGCAAATCCATCATTAAAGGGTACTGATTTGAAAAGCGTTTTGAAGCCTTTCACAACAGATCCCAGCTCAAAATTCTCTTTTACAACTGAGCTACCATTGGCATTTACCTTAATCAGCTGCGGACCTGGTCTTATGTTTATACCCCCTGACTGCGAAAAGGAAGAATTTGGCAATGCGTCAGGATTCCAGGAGGCTCCTTCAGTTAGGTAAGCCCATACGTAGGACGGAGGAACAAAAGGATCATGAAGAAAATCTCCATTCATGATACTCTGATTCGGTATTTCTTCATACTCGTTCCAAAACCACCAGATTGTCTCAAGACTAAGGGATGGGTCATTTTCAACATTATGGCTGTACCAAATACTGCCTAAGCTTGAGCGTGCCTGATCATTTATAAGCCTCCGATCATATCTAAAAGGAATGAGATTGAATTTACCATCGTCACCCTGGTCGCGGAACGCAACCATTGTTTGCCGTTTGTTCTCCATATCCCACATTTCGAAAGGGACCTCCACATAATCCAGGTAGATACCGTTCTTATCGAACCGATGTGCTTTTTGCTTTTTACCTGACCCAAATCTGATTTCAAACGCACCTCCGTGAAGACTGCTTTCTTTTAGATAGAAAAAAGACTTTGCTTTATTGTCGCTAAAGTTTTCAAAAATCATTTCGTTGTGCCAGGAATCATAGCCATTAGTATAGGGATAGTCATATGTCGAATATCCGCCATTGTATTGCACGATAAAATAAAAATCTCCATTACGCTCGGTGAGAAAAGCAAATGATGGCCTTGTTTCCCAATATTGCATGGGCTGTTTGAATTGAAGTGTACCAGTCTTAGAATACTTCGCGAAATCCGGAGATCCTTCCCACCCCACAGAAATAAAACCCCCGTCAGAAGTACGAAAAGTTTGACCTAAGCCAGGCCCGGTGCCCACGGAAATAAACTCTGAATGCCCAGTCTCCGGGTTGAGGTTGAAAAATTGGTTTTTGCAATAACATGTGTTTTCACCTAAGAGCGGCTGGTAATAAAGTAACCCATTTTCATCGGCAACATAACTGGGTCCGGAAGTAGCTCGGTTGAAGGGTAGAGGTGTAAATCTGTCAGGAAACAAACGGGAGGGTGGGGCGTCCCAGACAAACTCAAAATTTCCGGAAATACCATCTTTTGAAGGAAACTTCTTTACCTCTGTTTTCTGAATGATCCCGGTTTTATCGGCATGCACCAGCACATAATCAGTCTGCCAGTTCGTTTCAAAATTTCCATAGTTGGTGGAGCTCAGCATGAATACATAACTTCCATCTTCTTTTTGTTTGAAATAATAAATATCCGGGGCGGTGTTATCCAATGTGCCTCCGTTTAACGGAACATTAAAATTGCGCATTTGAATCTTTACCGGCCCGAGCCCGGGTTCCAGTACAATCACTTCTTCTTTCTGACAGCCAGTAATGATAGCCAGGAAAAATACTAAACTGGTAAGCCAACGGTTTATGGCTTTCTTTGACATGCAAATCCAGGATAATATCAACTTCACCATCACTTCAATTTAATCTTGTAAAATAATTTTGATATTCCAAAGGACACCTGGAGCGTACTACTTTTAAAGTCATCCTCTATCCATTCAAAGGTGGCAGCCCGGCCCGGGTCAGAAAAGCGGTTGTCCGCGTTGGTCATATTCTGAATGCCCAGTTCATAGCGCACACTCAGGCTAAACATCCACTTGTCCTTTTGAGGTACGTTTACTTTTAACTCCACAAGAGGGCGCCATTGATTATTTGTGCGCTGCGACAAGTTGGAGTAACTGAAATCAATTTCGTCACTGGAATTATTCCGGTTTAACACCAGGTAGCCATCGGCCTTCTGAAGAGTGTTGTATGCAATACCTGCGTAAAACTGCAGACTGCCACTATAGGAGGTCTTATTCTTTGAGTAGATTCTGTTTAACTTAAGATTGTACCCAACAGCAGCCGACCATTGAGTTCGACTTTGTGTTTCCGTCAATAATCCGGTGTTAAGGCTGTCCCTGTTTTCGATAGTAAGAGAATAATGCTGCCACTCATAACCTGCCCGCACCGAAATGTTCTTGTTAAAATAGTAGGCCGCTGAAATTGCATAGGACACTCCAACCGTGCCTTCATAGGTAACGGTGGCAGGAAGGAGCCTGGTATTGTAAACCTCAGTAACCTTGAAAAAGGGTTGTACTAAGCCAACGTTTGCTGTTACTTCCAGCAACGGATGTACATTGAAATACTCCACGCGCCTTTTAAACTCCGGTGGGTCTTGTGGTGTAAATTCATATTGGGGATTATTCTGCAGCATGAGTAACAATGCAGTATCGGCCCGCTCAAAATTTCTGGAGAAGATAGCACTCAGTGCCATCAGCCGATACGCTTCTGTTTTTTGATCTTTATCAAAGCCACTGGTCAAGCAGGCGGCCAGTAAGGTTTGTACTTCACCAAAGCGTCCGGTATAGTAAGCCCGCTCCGCCTGGATCAACGTTTGGCCACAATCGTCCTGAGCATGAAGGGACTGACTATACCCGATTAAGGCAATGAACAAAAGCCAGGTACAATTTTTTTTCATTGGTAACAGGTTTTCTGGTATGGAATATCGCTGCCCACAAAATTGCTCCACTCCTTTTCTGTCATGTTGCGTTTTATCTTACTGCACAGATTGGTTGAATAGAATTCCATTTGCAGTGGAAAATAGCGCAAGCTGCCCAGCGCGTCCGCGGTAATGACATCTCGGCCGTTGGGGTTAAAGCCAGCCTGCAGCACCCAACCACCATGATCGGCAAAAACCACCTGACGCTCATTGATTGCTCTCATATTCCATAACATGGACGTGCCATCGTAGCTGGCGGACAGCAGGAACAAATCATCCGCGCTGAATTGCAGATCGCTTACCATCGCCTGATGGCCGGTGAGTGAGTGACTTATTTCTGAACTTGCCACATCCCACAACACAACGGAACCATCTTCTTTTCCAATGGCCAGCATCGTTCCTGCAGTATTAAATTTTACTTTGGTTACGGGCTTTACTCCGCTCACTTTTTCCGTTTGGGTTGCTCCGCTAGCAGCGATTTTTAGCAACAGCACTTCCCCGTTGGCAAGGCCAGCGGCCATGATACGATTACTATTTATGGAAAGAGAATTCACCATCGCCCCGGTATTGATGAGAGAGGTGGATTCATAAGTTCCAATGTCCCATCTCAAAATAGTTTTATCATTGCCTACTGTATACAAGTATCCATGTGCATCAAATTCCAATGCCCACAAGGCGGATTGATATACATCCAACTCCTTTAGTTTTTTCATACTCGTTGCATCATAGATCAGTAGCTTCCCTTCTTCTGATCCGATGGCCATAATTTTTTTATCCTGACTTAATGCAACGCATTGAAATACATATGGATGTGAATCAATAAGCGTCACTGTCGGTGGATCCGTGCTCAAATTCGTTTTAATTATTTTGCCATCTGCACCTGCGGTTATAAAGATGTTTGGGCCCAATGAGATAAGTCCCTTGATAGTGCCCTGGTGCAAGGAGGTTGTGTTAAACTTGTCGTTATTATTGGCTGCATAAGCAGAATAAAGTCCACCATAAATATCAGGCTGGAACGGATACCCACCGTATTGCTTGTTGAATAAATAGGCTTGCTGAGCAACCAATACTTTCTGATCGGGGTCTTGCAGTTGAGAAGCTTTTGCCCCCATCGCCTGTGCAATAGCAAGCATACGGAAGCGCATAGCATTATCTTTCTCCTGATTCGCTAACTGCGAATTTTTCTCTGCCAACTTTGAAAATCGCTCGGCTTCCAGTTTTGCCGCATCCGCTTTCTCTTTTTCCTCTAATGCTAATCTCCGGCCCGCTTCAGCATTCGCACGCAATGAATTGGCCAACTGTCGCTGACGATCAGCCTCTTGTTTTTGTGTAAGTGCAATCGCGGATTGTTCCTGTGCAATCTTTGCCTGCTTATCGGCTTCCTGTTGCTTTTGTTCAGCAAGTACTCTTTGCTGTTCGGCTAGTTCTTTTTGTTTCAATGCCTCCGCTGATTGTTCGAGGGCAAGGGTTGCGTTTTTGTCTGACTTTGATTTTTGCCGTTGAGAATACACCAGGCCAAAAACAGAGGTAAGCAGAAGGAATGAAATAACTCCCAACACGGCATAAAACTGCTTGCGGCTCCTGTTCTTCTTGCGCACCGTTGCTTTGCTCTTCTCGATGAACTCCCGCACCGGACCCGGAAAATTCAACTTGGTCTCGAATGGTGCGATGTATGCCAAATCACTTTCATTGAGCAAGAAGTTTCTCTTATCGTGTTCGCCAAAAGCATAGGTGATAAATTGATTCACTTCAATGAGGTCACGTTCATACGTGGTAATCTTCTCAAATATTTTTGCCGCAATGCTGTCGTGGCGAAGCTCGTAGCGGCCTGCCTCATCTTTATCTTTTAATATTCTTCGGTTCACAAGCTCCTGGATCAGGATGTCCACTTGTTTTTCGCCCAGATCCTGCCCGATCGTTTTCACAAATTCAGCCGCTTGCTGTAATGAAATCTGTTTCTTTGTAGCATCCGTGGAAACAAATGCTTTCAACAAGGCCAGTGCCTTTTCGCTGTCTGGGATCAGTTCAATTTGCTCATCCAGAAACTGTGAAAGCACATCTCCCACATTACCTAATTCTTCCAGCAGCGTATTGGAGAAAACAATTTTACCTTCCCTCGTCTTTTCGCTCGCCTTTTTAAAGATGCGATCGAGAAATACCTGCAGATAGGTTAATTCTATTTCGGTTTTATTAGGACTTAATTTGGTGAGCAGGTTGTCGGGAAAATGTTCTTCCACTTCAATTCCAAACGAATTGCACGGGCCCGTAATGCAATTGACTGCGTTGGTGCGCGTCATCTTCTCAATGCGAATGCGGTTTCCAAAAATTTCAGGCAGCACCTGCTCGAAATCAGTCAGGTACTCCAGGTATTCTCCGCGGACGATGAAAATAAACCGCACCTGCAAGTCAGAGTCAAGTACTCCGCGTACGGTGGTGATAAATGTTGTCCATTCTTCTTTATCCCCAAATATGAAGAGTTCTTCAAATTGGTCGAACACCAGGAAGATGGGCTTGAAGTGATCCAGATAAATTGACCTCAATAGTTTTGGATAGGAAATGTTCTTTGATGAGGCAACTGGCGTGAGCATGATCTTCTCCAGTTGTTGCCGCATTGAGTCATTGATGTTGATACCCCTGCGTATTTCAACAGGCAGCCAATCGCTATCCTGAAATTTATTCGCAAGGCCGCACGAGATCAAACTTGATTTACCCGTCCCTGAAGCGCCATACACCAAAAGAATCTTCCCTTGAAAAACTTTGGTGTAAACATCTTCAACTTCTGCTTCGCGCCCAAAAAAGATGGCCTTATCCTCTTTGGTGTAGCTATCCAGGAACTTGAAGGGAGATGGGTTCATATCACGCTGGATTTACCGCAGTCAACGATCCAAGTTTCTCCATCAGTCTTTCAAAATCCGACACCAGCAAACTGTAGTCGCTCAGGTTGGTGAGATCACATTTCTCGGTGACTTCGGTGCCCACGTACATCAGCTTTCTGTCACGAAACTTCGTGTACATGAAAATATCTTTTTTGATGTTAAATTTTTCCTTGCTGTCAATCACTTCCGTTCGTGTGTCAATGATCAGTGGCGACATATTCAAAAATTCGTTGGGCTCTTTCGTAGATTTCATCAGCAACACTGAATTGGAATCCGAAAAAGAATCAAACACTTCTTCTGTTGACTTGAAGTCAGAATCAGAGCTATTCAGGATGTCGATCCAATGGAGATAGCGCGCATCACGATGGTGTTGCTTATTTACTTTTATCTCACGAATAGTTACTAACTTATATTTAGTGATAAAACCAATTTGCTTAAGAATGAAGGTGAGTTTATCAGCATACTCTACGCATCGTCTTTCAATTTCTTCCTGGGTGAGATTGATTTGGTAGTGTCCGATTTCATTGCGTTCAGGCACCCAGAAATCAAGGCCTTTATAAAAATTCTCATGAAGAATACTTTTCATCTCAGGCATAAATTGCTGGACGTCATTTTTTTCAAACAAGGTGCCAATGGTCCGGATGATCCAGGTGAAATTTCCCAGGCTTAACAGATTAAACCGTTGGTTAAACTGAGTTGCAAATTTTTCATCAATGCTAATCTCCTTTTTCAACACTTCTTCATAGAGTTCAATCACCATCACGAAACTGATGAATTGGGTAGTACGCTCAATGGTCTTGAACAATTGATCCAGCCGGCCGCGATCGAGTGAGCGCATGCTGCCTGAAAACAATCTTCGAAGTTCCACACCAATAGGCCAGGGATAACTTTTGATAATCTGATCGGCTAAAATCCGGACATCGACATCATCTTCATCGACTATCATGTATTTCGCCAAAGCAGGTCGGTATTTGACTATCTCGTCAAATACTTCGCGGATTAAAGAATCATTAACTTGAGACAAAGGGCAATGGTTTTGGGTTAATGAAATATAGTGATAAAATCCCTATAAATTATATACCCTAACCCAACTTGAGCTTCTTTAAAGAGAATGACTTAGCTCAAACCGGCTGCACTTTATTAATCGCATTCATGATGGCATCATATCCGAAATACACCGCGAATGTTAAAATCACAGACCACACACAAGCGCTAATGAACATGTAAAAAATTATTTTCTCCCGATTGGAACTGACGCTCACAGCCAGCAATGTGCCACCAATAGGCGTAAGTATGACCGGTGTCAGAAACGCAATCCCCGCTAAACCATACTTTTTAAAAAATGCGGAGCTTTTCTTCGAAGAATCTCCCGCGTCTGCCTTTTTAGGAAAGAAACGATATAGAATTTTATTCCTCAGGTATTCTCCGAAGTAAGTAAACGCGATCACCATCGTCATCATGCCGGCTGCTGTTACGACCATGGTGGTAAGGAGATGCAACCCGGCCGTTTTGCCTCCTATAGGGCCAAAAATAAATTTGATCATCGAAGACAGGTAAACTGAAAGTGCTTTTAGAATTTCCCCCCACATATTCATTCAACGTTCATTATTCAAAAATCAAAATCTTGAATTTGAAAAACTAGAGCTTATCACCAAAACTCAAATCGCCTGCGTCCCCCAGACCAGGAACGATATAAAACTTATCATTCAGCTTTTCGTCCACGGCAAATGTCCATAGCGTGAAAGGAATTTTCAGGTTGTCTTGAAGATACTTGACTCCTTCAGGCGAGGCGATCAATGCAGCGATGTGTACGTGACGGGGTTGACCATGTGTTAGCAAAGCACTGACCGACCTCACAAAGGATTTTCCGGTGGCGAGCATGGGATCGACCAATATTACTTCCTTTCCTTCCAGGCCGGGAGCCGCTAAATATTCCAGGTTTATCTTAATTTCATCTCGCCCTTCTTTGCGATAAGCTCCAATGAAGCCAGCATCTGATTGATCAAAATAATTCACAAAACCCTGGAAATAAACAAGGCCCGCACGCAACACCGTAATAATAATCGGCTGGGTCTCTAATGAGACCGATTTCAAGGAGGCCAGCGGTGAAGTAACTTCACAATCCTGGTAAGAGAGTTTCTTTGATATCTCATACGCCATAATTTCACCCATGCGCTCCATATTCTTGCGAAACCGCATACGATCTTGTTGCTTTGCCTTGTCCCTGATCTCGTTAAGAAATTGATTGGCAATGGAATGTTGGTCACCCAGTATAATCAGACTCATGAATAATTTTTATGTCACGAAAATTTACGATAAAGTTGCAGAAAGACGGAACTACCATGAAAAAAATACCGAAAGCTTCTTCACCAAAGCCAAAAGAGTTGGATACGCAGCTATTGAATCAACTAATCGAGATTCATGCGCCTTCAGGCCAGGAGGAGCCGATGAAAGAATTCCTGCTTCGCTTCATTAAAAAAGAGAGTAAAAACTGGAAGCACAAACCACAACTTATCCACGGTGAAGAATTTCAGGATTGCCTGATATTGAAATTCGGCAAGCCCCGCACGGTAATCTTCGCCCACATGGATACGGTTGGTTTTACTGTGCGATACTTCAATCAATTACTTTCTATCGGTAGTCCTGATGCAGAAACGGAAACCAAACTGGTTGGAAAAGATTCCCTTGGCGACATTGAGTGTGAGCTGGAGTTCGATAAAGACAATCATGCACTCTACAAATTCGGACGACCGATAGAGAGAGGCACTACGCTCACTTACAAGATTATTTTTCACGAGACAAAAGATTACATCGAGTCTGCCTACCTCGATAATCGATTAGGGATTTACAACGCATTGAAGGTGGCCGAAACGCTAAAAGATGGCCTGATTATATTTACTTGTTGGGAGGAACACGGGGGTGGAACAGTCGGATACCTGGCGGATTACATTTATAAAAAATGGAAGGTGCGCCAAGCCTTGATTTCAGACATCACGTGGGTATCGGATGGTGTAGATCATGGCAAAGGAGTAGCCATTTCCTTGCGCGATCGCAATCTCCCCAGAAAGAGTTTTGTTGATAAAATCATTCACATTGCAAAAAAATATCAGGTCGATTATCAGTTGGAAGTAGAAGGCCTCGGTTCGAGTGATGGTGGTGAATTGCAGAAAAGTCCTGTGCCCTTCGATTGGTGTTTTGTGGGCGCTCCCGAACAACACGCTCATACACCGCATGAAAAAGTGCATAAACATGATGTTATTACCATGATTGAGTTATATTCTGCTTTAATGAAAGAATTATAAAACGGCTGACTTCAAAAGTCGAAGCGCTGCTTAAGGAGCAACGAAGAGATACTTCCAAAATTCTTTGCGAATTCCTGATAACGACCATCCACCAATTGATAGCCGATTGATTCTTTTGTAGCGGGGTCAACAATCCAATACTCTTTGACACCAAATTTTTCGTATAAATTCTTTTTGGTTACGGTGTCATGGGTTTTGTTTCCGGGCGATAAAAGTTCCACTAATAAGTCCGGCACACCATGTATGTGATCTTGAACAATATGCGCATTTGTATTTGAAACAAAGATGATGTCTGGTTGTATGGCATTGGAGTGCTCATCCAGATAAACATCAAAGGGTGCCACAAAAACTTCGCCCGACCTTTGCTCATCCACATAACTAAACATCTTGTTGAGTAGCCGTGAAATAATTCTTTGATGCTCGGTAACGGGTGAGGGGCTCATATATATTTTTCCGTTAATAAGTTCAGCCAATGTTCCTTCGGGAAGCATTTTATAAACCTCCATAATCGTGCGTGGGGGAGTGCTAATTGTCTGCGACATGTTTCAAAATTACAAAATTCATCCTATATTTTCCTCAAATAACTACCCTCCATTATGAACACTAATCGCAGAAACTTTATCAAAACCACAGCCGTTGCCGGCCTTGGACTTTCTATCCTTCCTTCCGGAATTGTTTTTTCAAAAGATAAAGATTCAAAAATAAGATTGGGTTTTATTGGCGTAGGGTTACGCGGGCAAAATCACCTGGAGCTTGCTCTCAAAAGAACAGATACGGATGTTGTTGCCATCTGTGATGTTCAGCAAGTAATGATTGACGCAAGCTTGAAGTTGATTTCAGAAGCTGGCAAGCTCAAGCCACAGGTTATCATGGACGGACCTCATGGTTATAAAAAACTATTAGAAAACAAAGATATTGATGCCGTTATCATTGCCACACCATGGGAGTGGCATACCGTCATGTGCATCGATGCGATGAATGCCAAAAAATATGTGGGCTGCGAGGTAATTACAGGAATGACCGTTGAAGAATGCTGGGAACTCGTTCATACTTCAGAGCGCACCGGTATGCCGATGATGATGCTGGAAAATGTTTGCTACAGGCGTGATGTGATGGCTGTAATGAACATGGTTCGTCAAAATGTGTTTGGCGAGATGATTCACTTGCAAGGTGGCTATCAGCACGACCTGCGTGAAATAAAATTCAATAATGGTAAAGATGCTGACGGTCGTGGCGCTGAGTTTGGTGAGAAAGGTTTTTCGGAGGCGCAATGGAGAACCAATCATGCTGTTCATCGTAATGGCGACCTCTACCCCACTCACGGAATAGGACCCATTGCCATGATGACGGATATCAATCGCGGTAATCGTTTCACACAACTGGTATCCTATTCCACCAAAGCACGTGGCTTGCATGAGCATATTGTTAAGGTAGGAGGCGCGAATCATCCAAATGCCAAGGTGAATTTCAAGCTGGGCGATGTAGTTACCACCATGATCAGCACGACTAACAATGAGACGATTTTACTCCAGCACGATACTGACTTGCCCAGGCCTTACTCATTGGGTTTTCGCGTACAAGGCACAAAAGGAATCTGGATGGATTTGAACAATTCAATCTACATAGAGGGTCAAAGTAAAAAGGCACATCAGTGGGAAGATGCTAAAGAATGGTTGGATAAATATGATCACCCGCTATGGAAAAAATATGGAAATGATGCCAGTGGTGCTGGCCATGGTGGCATGGACTGGTTTGTCCTCAATGCATTCCTTGAATCCGTGAAGCGGAAAATAAATACACCACAAGATGTATATGATGCCGTTACCTGGAGTGCAATCACTCCATTATCGGAAAGTTCAATTCAAATGGGTGGCGAAAGTGTTGAGTTTCCGGATTTCACACAAGGCAAATGGATGAATCGGAAGAATGAGTTTGCTATAGGGGATGATTATTAATGAATCCCATCCCCAATTTTGAAATTACTTTTTCTCGATTGTTACAATTGGAGAGGATTTAACAGCCTTGGTTTCATTTACTTGCTTACCTCGGACTACCCGCATTCATAAGTGTTACTGAATCTCGTTCGGTTTTAGATTGCCTTTGCTGTCCTTTTCTTCCATTTGGATTAAATCATTATAAATAAAGTCAGAGGTGAAGAAATCAATCTGAGCTAATTAGAGTGGTTGATTTCAAAAATTATTTATGCAATCGGTTTAAACGACCAGGAAGTCACATAATCTTACGTATAGCAAACTTTCAGTATAGAGATGCGTTATCTTTGCATCAACAATTTTTTAGTTATGAACAAAATTCAAATCCTGGGTCTGGCTGCTGGTTCTTGCACTACCATCGCATTTTTGCCGCAGGTGATTAAAACCTGGAAGAGTGGATCTGCGAAAGATCTATCATTGGGTATGTTTTCATTTTTCTGCTTTGGCGTTTTGCTTTGGTTGATTTATGGAATCATTATCAGGGATGTGCCTGTAATTTTAGCCAACCTTTTCACCTTGGTGTTGGCTTCTTCTTTATTATTCTTTAAGCTGAGGTATAAGGAACAATAGTAATCATTACATCCAGGAAAATCCCTCGCATGGTATGTGATGATCATCTGAAAGTTTCCGGATTTCCGAAAAACACGAATTGGTATTGTATCGTTTGGCCAGTTCCTGCAAAAGATTTTCTCTGTTGACTGGTTCTATTCCAAATAAAGAATAGAGTTGAATCACACCCAGAGCGGGTATTCTTAAAGAATATTCGTAGTCCGAATCTCCCCAATATTCTTCCACCTGCCTTCCGAAATCGTATCCCTCGATAATCAGTGCGTTCTCTTCAAACCTTGCTTCAATATCAATCTTGATGTCAATGCCCACAAAATGATGTAATGTGATAGATTGATCCATGTGGTATTAAATTATGTTATTGGATAAATCTTAAGGCTAGATTCAGGAACCACAGCCAACATTTCTGCAGATCACTCCATACTTGCATACAAGAGACTTAAGGCCATCTGATTATAAACTGAAATACTATAGAACGGATTTATTCAACAACGTTTAATCTGAAATAGATGGTTCATTCAAGCAAATCATTTCTTTTACCAAGAATTTAAAGAGGTATCTTTGAACCAGCTGATGCTATAATCCCAATGAAAATTAAAGAACTTGAATTCAAAAAGTTTATTCTCTCTGCTAAGATTGAAGAAAAGATAGCCGAATTGGCGTCACGAATTAATAGTGATTATAAGAATCAATCACCCGTGTTTCTTCCCATTCTCAATGGTTCATTCATGTTCGCTGCTGACTTGATTAAAGAGATAAAAATTCAATGCAAGGTCTCTTTTGTTAAAACATCATCTTATTCAGGCATTTCAAGTACGGGCCAACTAAAAACACTTATTGGCCATGATGAAAGTCTCTTCAATCAGGACATCATTATTGTTGAAGACATCGTTGACTCAGGCCTTACGCTTGAAAAAATCATGGAGGAACTTCGTGACCTCGGGGCCAAATCGGTAGAAGCCGTAAGTCTTTTGAGAAAAAGTGAGGCCCGAGAAAAAAATATTGATGTGAAATATGTCGGGTTCGATCTGGATTCAGAGTTTGTGGTCGGCTACGGACTCGATTATGAGGGTTTTGGGCGCAATTACAAAGACATTTACAAATTGGTAGAACCTGATCCCAAATAAACTACTCAGGTATTCAACGTAGCCATAAAATGCTACCCGTTGGCTATTGTTTATTTGATCATTATCTTGCGCTCCCTTAAAACTAAACTACCTCTTATGATCAATCTTGTTCTCTTTGGGCCTCCTGGAGCGGGGAAAGGCACACAGAGCGAAAAACTAATTAAAAAGTTTGGCTTCGTACACATCTCAACGGGTGACCTTTTTAGGTGGCATACAAAAAACGACACCGCCCTGGGCAAAAGAGTAAAAGAAATAATGAACAGTGGCGCCCTGGTGCCCGATGAAATCACCATTGCTATGCTCAAAGAGGAATT
>JAYVTB010000090.1:0-2376 GCA_043774805.1 Cyclobacteriaceae bacterium
TTCTGAAAGCGCCATACACATTGGCTATCCGAACCAGGCTGAACGCTTCTTCATACACGTAATGATGGGCTTCTGCAATTTTATGTGCTTTCATGGCAACGTCAAGGGCTTTAGGTAGATTACCCAATTCCCGCATCACAACACTGATGCCTAACAGGGCTCTTACCTCTCCTCGTGGAAATTGAATTTTCTTTGCCAATTGAAGAGCAAGCTGTGCATAGAAGATCGCTGAATCTGGTTTGGAGCTCCGATATCCTTCAGTCAAATTAGCCATGATCAATACCTTACTGGTATCATTCTTAACCATCGATAGCGCATGCTGCAAACTATCGATATTAAGCATGGTCATACTTTGTGAACTGACCATATCAGCCATCAGAACAATAACAATAAATGTGAAATAGAATCTCATATTGTAACATTAAACATGGTATAAATGAATCGTAAATTCAGCGCCTTCACCTTCTTTTGTTTCAACCTTCCTCCGTGCGCTTTTACAATATCATAACTTATCAAACCCAATCCGGTTCCCTGCCCCGTGGGTTTTGTAGTGAAGAATGACTGAAAGATTTTGTTCATGCTTTTTTAAGTTACAAGTTTATTACTTCTGTCCACGGAACGATGCCCATTCTTTCATTCACAATTTCATTGGTTTTACCTCCATGCATCAATACTGCACGACCGTCAGGTTGGTACTTTTGCCAAAACTGCAACCCGCGCAGCATGGAACTATTTACCTTGATGGATGATTTTATCTCAATCGCCAACGGGCCATCTTCTCTTTCGGAAATCAAGTCCACCTCGTTGCCAACATTATCTCTGAAATAAAACAATCCACCGTTTTGTCCTTCATTGAAATTATTTTTCTTGATCTCCGTAATGATCCAGTTTTCAAATACTGATCCATACGTTCTGTTATTTTTTAAGGCAGATACACTTTTAATTCCAAGCAGATAACAAAGCAAGCCAGTATCATAAAAATAGAGTTTCGGGCTTTTGACTATTCGCTTGTTCAGGTTGTTGTGCCATGGCTGCAAAAGGTAAAGGATATAACTGTTTTCCAACAGGCCGAGCCAAGCCAGCACTGTTTTAGTGTCCACACCTGTTTGCTTCGCCAGTTCATCACGATTCACAATTTGCCCGGCATAGCCAGCGCATAAATAAATGAAGCGCGTAAATACCGCGAGGTTAGAAATATTTCGAAGTAGTCTCACATCTCGTTGCACATAGGTTTGGAGATAGCTTTTCAACCAGGTATCGGGAACAAGTTTCTCATTCCATATTTCAGGATAGCCACCGGTTAAAATATGTTTGTTAACGTCACTATCATTGCGTTTTGCATTTACCAGTTCGGCATAACTAAAGGGCAATAGTGAAAGGTATCCTGCGCGCCCTGCCAGCGACTGGGATACTTGTTCTTGTAATAAAAAATTATTAGAGCCGGTAAGTATGTATTGCCCTCGTGCGCGATTGTTATCTAAAATTTCCTGGAGGTATCGAAATATATGGGGCACACGCTGCACTTCATCAAAAATGGCTCCGTGCCTATATTGTTGCAAAAATGCTGGTGTGTTTTGTTCGGCATCATGCTGTGTTGAGGGGTTTTCAAAATTTACGTAAGGTTTACCTTTAAAGAGTTGTTTACTTAAAGTTGTTTTTCCACTTTGGCGCGGGCCAGTGATGCACAATGCTCTGAATTGTGAAAGAGCATGCTTGGCTTCTGGAAGTATAAGGCGACTAATCATAGAATTCCATTTTTGTAAAAATAGTAAATTCTGGAGTTAGATTCCATTTTTGTAAAAACTTACAAATCTGGAGTCGGATCAAAAACTACCTGGCGATGGGCAGTGTAACTGTAAATGTGCTACCCATGCTCTCCTTCGTCTCCACCTTCAATTCACCACCATGCGCCTTCACAATATCATAAATAGTCTGAACCATGATTTGTATGATTAAAGGATTAACATGATTTACGATGGAACACTAATAATGAATGTAGTGCCCTCCCTTTCCCTCGTCTCTACTTTCAACTCGCCACCATGCGCTTTTACAATATCATAACTTAAGCTCAACCCCAATCCTGTTCCTTGCCCGGTTGGTTTAGTAGTAAAAAATGGTTGAAAGATTTTATCCAATACTTTTTGCGGGATGCCATTGCCGTTGTCGGTGATTAGTATCTTGGCCTCACCCCGACCCTCTCCGGAGGAGAGGGTGTGGATGGTGCTTACCGTTACCGTGGGTTCATATCCCGGTATATTCAACTGCTTTTTTTCGTTGACAACATAAAAGGCGTTGGTAAGTAAATTCAAAATCACTCTTCCAATATCTTGTGGTATGACATTGATTTTTGGAAGTGATGCATCAAAATCTGTTTTC